>VXUA01000056.1 GCA_009837185.1 Gammaproteobacteria bacterium
AGTCGTGTTTTTCTACGTGGATTGGACTTGTTGCGGGAGCGCAGGGTTTCGAGCTACGACCATCGGAGAGTTGCAAAATTCTAAATTGTGAAAATAGAAATTGACGTGTTAGATCTACTTCAAGCGTTCGCGCTCGGCTCGGTGCTAGGAGCTCTTGTTTTCTTTTGGGTTTGGTTGGACACCGGAGCGTTTTGGCTAGCGCTCGGGGCCGGTGCGTTTCTGTGCTTGATCCCGACGTGCGGCTTCTATAGCCAACCCCAAACAATCATCAAGATCGACAACAAACAACACAATCCACTAGAAATCGACGCAACGATCTTCCCGGCGCGCTTCATTCTTCGTTCTCTTGTTGTTGTCTGACTTGTTCCTGCAGCCCTTCAATGCGGTCGAGATTTCGTCGACTTTCATTGATACTCAGTGAACCCAAAAGAATTACCATTGAGGCTACAATAACAGTAATTGCTTTTATCAGTTGGTCTTTTCTTTCTTCTCTCATCGCTTCACCTCTCTAAAGAGCATACTCTACAAAAGGACACTGACCTGGATCGGGTTTGTTCTTGTTGCAACGTAAGCCAACCAACCAAGACGAAAACCAAGCTACTAGCCCTGCAGCTGCAGCAATGACTGAAACTGGAGTTGACCATCCTACCGTAGCCAGCGAGGCTATTCCAGCTGACACCGCAGCATCGCTTAACCCCATTTGTAACGCTAAACATTTCAAATACTTATCTTGGTACGTGAGACACATACTCACACACTCACCAACCTGAATAACGCCATCGTCCACATGAATTTCGCGATACCCGTGCTCGTTATTTCTCCGCATTTTCGTGAACAGGTCCTCGACAACATAGAGTGTTCTGTGATCATGTCTACCGGCACATGAGGCTGAAAAATAAGTGGCGTAGTTAAATCTACTTCCAATATATTTGTGTATTGGTAGATCATTGCCTTGACCAGTTTGCGGGTCACTGTGAGCATGAGCCGTTGATGTAAACATACCCGGATGAACAACTAAGAACGTAAGTGCTACGGAGAGCACCGCGCCCATTGTGAATTGCTTGAGTTTTTCTGATATTTGCATTTCAATCTCCAAATAAATTTTGATTAACCGACATGGTGTCGGGCTTATCAAATTTTCACTCGGATAAATACCCTGCTATTCACCCAGTCAAGTTTGCAACTCTCGTCCTTTCATCGGGCTGTTGTATTCACAGGCAACCCGACTTTCGGGTTCCCTAAACAATTTGAACGAAAGCATTTTATCACAGTTTCTCGTGTTTTCTCTTGGCGCAGCAATTCTTCAAGTCTCTTGGATCGGCACTTCTCGATCTTGCAGAAGCATGGCCAACGCCTCCGCGATGAGCGCTTGCATGGTGGTATCTTCATCCAATGCAATCTGTTTCAATGTGCGCAGCACGTCGGGTTCAAAATACCCGCCGATGTGCTTTGATCCTCGTTTCAACGTAAGCGGCACGACTGATTTCAGCTTGGACTTACGTGTCTTTTTCTCAGGATCCTGTGTTTTTTCCATTGCCTGGGCAAATGAATTTTCTTGTTCAACCATTTTTATTGTTCTCCCAGTGAAGATAGTTTGTGAGTAACGCTCGCGGCTAGGGCTCGCAGCTCTGTGGCAGCCTTGCTCTTTGGCTCGGCTTCCATCGCGGTTTTACCATACAGTAGCGATCGGGCAAAGATCGTCCGTTGCGCGTGCGTCGAGATCACGACAGGAGTATCCGCGGCGCGGCGATCCGACCACTCACTCGCCGAGGCTTGCGGGTCTAGATCTACGAGCACCGTATTGAGCTGGAGCTGGGCGAAATACGTGGCCAGATGCACGGCGAGCGTGGTTTTGCCGGCGCCACCCTTTTGGCTAATGATAGATATTACATTCATGCAAGTATGATATTATGCAAACATGCACAGTATATATTACACACTTCAATACCCACACCTCTATCTGCGGGCTCGCTCCCGACCCTGGGAACTTTTTTAAACCACATAGGTCACTACCTAAAAATTTTTGCCACCACTCACTGAATTAGGATCTTTACTGCATGTATATTTACAGACTGAACAAAAGAGAACTCTTCAAAATACCACTCTTGCGGTATGGCGCGTTTAGCCTAGCACTAGGAGTGCTCTTCTACTTTGTCGGAATCGGACACGCGACGTATATGCAGGAGCACGAACTACAAGCGACCACCGCGGTCGTGACACCGGCTCTTGTTACCGACGTAAACTCCCCAGCCCCCGACGCGACGGACTTTACCTCCAATCAGGTGCAGGAAGATCGCATCGGTTGGTTCGCCGCGAAGATCTCCAGGGAATTTCCACAAGCCGCACAAGACGCTACCAAGTTTGCCACGTGGATCACCGCCGCCGCGGACAAACACCAGGTTGACGACCTGCTGCTTGCCAGCATCATCGCGGCCGAAAGTTCCTACCGCACCACCGCGGTCTCGGACAAAGGCGCGATCGGACCCGCCCAAATCATACCAAGATTCTGGGCCGTCTTTTGTGAGCCGCTCAACCTTCACGAGCCGGGCGACAACATCGAATGTAGCGCACACATTCTGTCCTATCTTGGAGAACTGTGCGACGGCGACGAAAGCTGCGTCATCCAGTCGTACAACATGGGCTTTCCGCGAGTGAAGGCCGGGAAGCAATTCTCCTGCGTGGCGCGCTACGAGGAAAAAGTCGAACGCTTCAAAACCCTTTTCAGTTGCGGCTACTATGAAGCGTGCGCATGCCAAAACCAAAAATGCGACGATTGCTTTCATATCGCACTACAACCCCAATAACGACTGGTCAAGTGTCTCTGCTAACGCCTCATTTCGCAACAGATCCACCAGAGACGGTGCGAAAAGAGAAAAGATGGGTATTTAGGTTATCTCAGAGATTATCGCGTGAATTTGGGGCTGATTTACGCCTTTTCGGCGGGGTCGCGTTGGCGAGTTGAAGTGGATGGGGTTGTTAATCGGTGTTTTTCTTTGCTCTCTTGAACAATTTCTTAATCAGTTTACAGGCCACAAATATCAGAATTCCGGCTACGATCCCTCCCAAAAATGCTCCACCCGTAGCCGCCTCTACATCCTCCGGCATCACCTCTACCTCTTGTTCTACAACTTTAACAATAGGTTCTGGAATTTTGATCTCAGCTTCTAGCACATACCCCTCGCTTTCACACATGCTGGATTTCGTATCTGAACTTTGAGCCCAAAAATGAAAGTCAACCATAGCTTCTTCAATTTCCAAAGCTGTTTGAACTTGATCAATTTCATCAAACATCGTTTGAAACTTCTCATCAAATGTATCTTCCCATTTACTCATTCTTTTCTCGATTTTGACAGGTTGCGGCACTGACGAATGGTGCCGGGACATCGTCAATCATCGAGAATGTGATTCCTGCCTATTTACCTCACGGCTCTTGTATTCGGCAAGTGACCCGACTTCGGGTCTCGATGACTGACGTGCGCTATTTTATGTGCCTAAACGATCGCGCTAGTCGGCTTCCGATCCGTGCGCCAATACTTACGCCGTTCCGCTTGGGTCGGTGGTCCGTATTGCTCTCGGATCGCGTCCAAGATAACGTTCCCCGTGCCAAAGCGCGTGAGCACTTCCTGGCGCGCGGAGATCGGAAGCAGATCTAGTTGGCGATCGACGGACAAGGTTGGGTCAAACTCATATGTTCTTAAATTCACGATCACCGCGCCTAGGTGCGAGTAGAAAACCCGCTCCAGCGCATGGACCTGGCGGAGGAACGCATGGTCGATATCGTCTCTCTTAGTAATCGTTGCTCCGTAGCAATCGGTCTGCACAGGCGGGTTTCTGGTTGCTTCGTACCCTGTTCGAGTCTCGGTGAGTAAGCACGAGGTCTTGAAGGGTCGTTAAATCCGCTATATGAGCCATTTTTATGTGGTTTCAGAGGTGAGATTGTGGTACTCGACGGACTTCACGCGGTTGGCGTCCAGGGCCAGTATTTCGCCGCGCTGTACCTTGTCGAATTGTTTGAGGGCGCGCACGATCACGTTGGTCTTGCTCGATCCTTCGCGCGTCGCCACGTCGGTCAGTAGCTTGTTGTCCTCCCGCGAGAGTTGGAAGGAGATACCGACCGTGTTCGTTTCCTTTTTCGATTTTACAAAGAGTTTTGGCAGTACCCTAAATGCGCGTGCGTGGGGCTTCCCTTTGCTGAAAGCGCACAGAAAACGCTGCAGTCAGAAGTACCGGGCCACTGCTCCCTGTTCCACTCTCGAGCGTTGGCTGTAGTGGAGCACCATCCGTTCCGATTTCCAGCCGCCCGCGTCGTCAGTTCACTGGCCAGTCCGATCCGACCGCTATGCGCCGTAAAGTTACAACAAAGCAAAACTAATGCAAGTGTTGTACCAGTTCCTCGGCGATTTGGAGACTATTGAGTGCCGCGCCCTTTCGAGAGTTATCAGACACAACCCACAAATTTAGACCATTCGCAGCGGAAAGATCTGCTCGAACACGCCCAACGAATACCTCGTTTTGACCCGTTGCGTGAGTAACCGGAGTTGGATATCCACCATCAGCGTTTGAGTCTACAAGTTCTACACCTGGAGCGTCAATAAGCAATCGCCTTACATCTGCTACCTGGATTTTTCGGCGAGTCTCAACGTGCAGTGCTAACGAGTGCCCGAAAAAGATCGGTACCCGAACGCAAGTAGGATTGATCTCAATATTGGGATCATCAAAAATCTTTTGAGTCTCTTGTACCATTTTCATTTCTTCTTCAGAAAAACCGTTTTCCTGGAACTCGCCAATCTGCGGTATGACGTTGAATGCCATCTGAACAGGCGCTACTTCCGATGTTATGGTTTTAGCATTGAGTACATTCGCAGTTTGCATTGCTAGTTCTTCAATCGCTCGAGTGCCAGCTCCAGAAACTGATTGGTAAGTTGATACGGTGATTCTCTTAATCCCTACCTCATTATGAATCGGATTTAACGCAACAACCATTTGGATGGTCGAGCAATTTGGATTGGCAACGATTCGGGTTTGTAAACCTCTTTCGGTTTGATCGGCATTGATTTCAGGTACGACGAGCGGAATGTTGGGTTCCAACCTATACTTGGACGTGTTATCGACCACAATCGCGCCGTTAGCAGTCGCACGTGGAACATATAGGGCGGAAATTTCACTTCCAGCTGTGAAAAATGCAATGTCGATCCCAGCGAAGTCGAAGTCTTCAAGTGCTTGAACACGTAAATAGCTACCTCGAAACGAGAACCGTTGACCCGAACTACGTTCGCTAGCAAGTAAATGTAGTTGGTCTGTGGGAAATCGTCGTTGTTCCAAAAGCTCAATCAACATACCGCCAACAACACCGGTTGCACCGACAATTGCGATAGAAAATTTCTTCAAGTATCTGTTTCCACTAAGCTTGAGATTACGGAGTCGACCATTTCAGTTGTACCGACCAAGCGAACTTCATCGGAGGGATTTGGTGGCATGATGTCCGCGGTTCGAAGCCCTTGACCAAGTACGGCTTCTACTGCGTATTCGATACGGTCTGCAAGAAGCGGCTGGTCTAAACTGTATCGAAACATCATAGCAATTGACAATACTGTCGCGAGTGGATTCGCTACATTCTTCCCGGCAATATCGGGAGCGCTACCGTGTACTGGTTCATAAATTCCTTGGCCGTTAGCGTTAATTGATGCCGACGGGAGCATGCCGATTGAACCGGTTAGCATCGCTGCGGTGTCTGAAAGAATGTCTCCAAACATATTTCCTGTTAGAATCACGTCAAATTGTTTGGGCCAACGAACCAGTTGCATCGCGGCGTTGTCAACGTACATGTGTGTTAGTTCAACATCTTTAAATGATTTGTGAACTTCCATAACAACATCTCGCCAGAGTTGCGTCACTTCAAGTACATTCGCTTTATCGACCGAGCAAACCCTTCTACTTCGTTTTCGAGCTAATTCGAAGGCAACGTTTGCGATCCGTTCAATTTCCGTTTCATCGTACACCAATGTGTTAAAGCCTCGACGTATATTGTTGTGAAGTTCTACTCCTCGAGGAATTCCAAAGTAGATTCCACCAGTGAGTTCTCGCACAATGAGAACATCTAGCTCGGCGATTATTTCAGGTTTTAACGTTGACGCTTCAATCAAAGGGGAAAAAGTTAGAGCTGGTCGTAAGTTAGCAAAACAATCTAATTCTGATCTGAGACTTAAGAGAGCTTTCTCCGGCTTCTTTTCCATCGGTAAATCATCCCACTGAGGTCCTCCAACCGCACCCAACAACACAGCATCCACCTTAGTCGCTTGATCTAGAGTGTCCTCTGTCAAAGGTGTTCCGTACAGATCGATTGATTTTCCCCCGAAATCGTGAGTGATGATGTCGAAGGACGCGTCCGATGTTGAAACGATGCCCAAGACACGACATACGTGCGGCATGATCTCTGCACCTATACCGTCGCCTGGCAAAACCAATATTTGCCAGTGTTTACTTGCTGCCATTAGTCGCTAAACAACCAAGGCATCCGTTGTCTATGTGTTACTTCAAACTCTTCGATAAGCACTTGGTGCTCTAAAGTAAGAGCAATATTGTCCATTCCAGTCGTAAGACGATGTTTGCGAGTTGAATCAATATCAAATATCGCCGTGAGACCACCACTAGAGCTGATTGTTTGTTGTGCTAAATCCACTTTCACGGTCATGGGGGACGGCTGCATCGCTTCGCGGAACAGATGATCGATAAGAGATTCTTCTAGCTCGATGGGTAATAGTCCGTTGTTGAAGGAGTTGTTGTAAAAAATATCGGCGTAAGATGGTGCCAGAATGCACCGAATGCCATATTGAAGAATCGCCCATACGGCGTGTTCTCGACTGGACCCACAACCAAAATTTCTACGAGCTAACACGATTGACGCTTCTTGGTATCTTGGATCATTTAAAACAAACTCGGGATTAATTACTCGATCGGTCTTACCGATGGTTCCTTCATCTTGGTACCGCCAAGAATCGAAAAGATTTTCACCGAATCCGGTTCTTTTGATTGATTTCAAAAACTGTTTTGGAATGATTTGATCGGTATCCACATTCGCGCGGTCAAGCGGAACCACTACTCCCGTATGGCATGTGAAAACAGGAAAAGCAGTATTAACCATTACAACATTTCTCTCACGTCCGTGAGCGTACCCTGGATCGCACTCGCGGCTGCGGTAGCGGGACTTACTAAATGAGTTCTACCCTGATGCCCTTGTCGTCCTTCAAAATTTCGATTCGAGGTAGAGGCACAACGTTCGCCGGGATAAAGCCGATCGTCGTTCATGGCAAGACACATGGAACACCCAGGTTCGCGCCACTCAAATCCTGCGTTCTTGAACACCTCATCCAATCCTTCTTGTTCTGCTTGTCGTTTAACCAATCCTGAACCGGGCACAATGTAAGCACCTTTTAATCGTGAGGCTACTTTGCGTCCTTTCACGACCTTGCTAGCTTCTCTCAAGTCTTCAATACGGGAGTTAGTGCAGGAACCAATAAAAACTTTGTCCAACTGGATTTCATTGACTGCCATCCCTGGAGAGAGACCCATATACGACAACGATCGTTCTGCTACCTCGGCGTTATTTGCATCGCTGAAATCTGCCGGTGCTGGTATCGTTGCGTCAATGTCAACAACCATCTCGGGGTTCGTACCCCACGATACTTGTGGAGATAATCTCGACACATCCAAAATTCGGTGTTGATCGTAAATGGCGGCGTCATCAGTATTCAACGTAAACCAGTAGTCTACTGCTTGGTTCCACAGAGCACCTCTTGGTGCGAATGGTCGTGCTTCTAAATACTCGACGAGTTTATCGTCAATGCCCATCAATCCAGCGCGGGCACCTCCTTCGATCGACATGTTGCACACCGTCATGCGCCCTTCAATGGATAAATCTTCGATAGCTTTTCCAGTGTATTCGATGGTATGACCGGTCGCTCCCGCCGTACCGATCAATCGGATAAGAGCAAGAATTAAGTCTTTCGCGTAAACACCGAGCCCCAAATCCCCCGATATCTCGATCTTGAAATTCTTGCTCTTCTGTTGCACAAGGCACTGGGTCGCAAGAACATGCTCGACTTCCGATGTTCCAATCCCATGCGCAAGTGCTCCAAACGCTCCGTGGGTCGAAGTGTGGGAATCACCACAAACGATTGTCATCCCAGGAAGCGTTGCTCCCTGTTCAGGACCGACTACATGAACAATACCCTGTCGTGCATCCAGTAAATCAAAATACTCGATTTGGAATTCTCGACAGTTTTGATCGAGTGTGATTACTTGCTCTTTGGCGATAGGATCTTGAATTCCAGACACTCCATTAGACCGATCGGTAGTCGGAATCGCGTGATCGACGGTAGCTAAATTACTCGTCCTTCGCCAAGGTTGGCGATGCGCGAGTTTGAGGCCCTCAAAAGCTTGCGGCGAAGTTACTTCATGCAACAAATGTCGATCAATGTACAACAGATCCAAGCCGTCAGAGCGAGTTCCAACTAAGTGGCTCGACCAAATTTTGTCGTAAATAGTCTGTGCGGAAGTGTTCAGAATGTTGATTGAGTATTCTTTTGTTCTAAGAAAAATTATAGGTTTGGTTAATAAGGATCAAACCTCTGTGTTCGCAATACACAACTGCAAACGCTACTTCTCTTCGACTTGGGTTGAACGTTATATTTCGGTCTTCAAGTCGAAGACCACTCCAAGAAGTATTTCCAAGCAAATGAAGATGCCCACTACCGCCCAAAATCCACGTACGTGTAAAGAATAGGCATGTATGGGGAGAAGTTCCGATCGGTTTACGCGCGATCCGTATAAGCTTTAAGGAATTGATGGAAATGTATAAATGATGAAGTAAAAAAACAGCCTTCAAGAGGAACTTCGTTCAATTATCTCGTCGAGGGTATTGAGATTAGGGCATCGGACGAGAGTTTGTCGACGTAGCTTATAAAATAGTCGATTGAGTTTAAATATACATGAGTGACTTGGGTAACACAGAGTGAAATATTTCGCTTAATGACCAGTATCGCAGAGGTGTTATTTTTCGTAAGAATTCTGATTAAAAGCAGAGAGACCGGTAAGCACAGATGACGTTTTGGAATGGGGACTCTTCGAGTAACAAATCTAAATGCGCGCTCCCTTTCTCCACAATCGGGCGCGTCATATCGCAATCCACCGCACCGAGTAGCCATAGAAATTGCTCCTCTGGTATATCTGGCAGCTGGCACATTTCGAGCACACAGTCCACAATGAACTTCACCAAGCGAAGTAAATCGGCTTCGCTCTCGGTCAATATGCTGGCGAGCTCAGGGAATACCTGGTACTCGACTCGGTCCAACTACTCATATCTACGCGCTCCCTTTGGTCCTTAGTGCCCCTTCTTCACTGTACAACATCACCGAGGACGCGCCACTCACCAAGCCCGAACTCATTGATTCGATTCAGATAAAGTCAACGATCTCTTTTTCGTGCTTGCGGTATAGCTTTCTTGGAAATAGGACCGCTTTCCGCGGGATTGAAGCTTCGTGCCATGTTTCTTGACCGAGCACTATAGCGACATAGTCCAATCCGATCTCGATATCTAGCATCAATGCAAAGCGATAAACATTGTTTGGTCCAGTAGTCATTTCCCACCTAAAGCCATTATCTTTCTCAAAATCGTCTAGGTCGGTTTCGCTTTCCAATCTACAAGTTTCGTGCATTTTCTTCAGTAGGTCGCGAAAGAACTGTTTTGTGATATCGTCCCAATGATTGATAACCGCGACATTTTGGACACTTCCAATTCTGTTAAAGCAACTAACCCGTAAATCTGTCATGAATCAACTCTCCTATAGGTTTCGAGCGAAGATTAGAAAACTTGCGAATAGCACGTTTCAAGCGAGCGAAGCAACTTGAGTTCGCTTGGCATCAACAAAAGGAAGGAGGTAGCTTCGTTCGTAGTTCTGTTGCTAGCATGCTGATATCTAGACTATTTAAGAGTTCTGCAGTAATTGGTCGTTTGGCATCCCAGAAGATGTAGGAACTAAAAAATGTTTTTGCAGAATTTGAGCTCAAGAGCTCAATTAATCTCTGAGCGTCTTCTGATGAATCACAGGGTAAGAAATAGCATGTATCGTCCAGTACAACTGGTTTACCTTTAATTGGACCAACCGCACGAAAATTAAGACTCTTGTAAAACCCAGAGACAGCAACTTTCCATGATGAAAATGAATATGGTCCGACACCAAAAACAGAAAATCGAGGGCGTTTTCTATAAATCGAACTAGATCGTCTGTCCAGAAGGTCTCCATGAGCAACTAAATATGCCCAAGTTTTTGGAGCATCACGCTGTATGTGAGAAGTTTCTTCCCCCGGTGCACATTGCGGTACAAGCATAAATTTTTTCGGTTCAATTTCAGGTTTCATTAATTCGGAACTCTTGAGCATTGGAAACAGATAAGTGGGTTCTAGGCTCAATTTTTCACCGAGACCGTTCAGTAATTTGCCACAATCACTAACTCGCAATTCCATCACGCGTGAACAATCGTGTTTGATCCCAGAACGCCACTTTACGTTGGATGGACCTAAGAGATGAATAGAGTCTTCAAACGCTCTTAGATTTGCGATCAATCGTCCGTCTCGAAGTGCAATTTCGGATTCAAACTTTGGATTCTTAAGGTCGGTGTAAACGCTGCACTTTTTACTGGTGGACCGCTCCTTTAATATGCACACTAGTAAACATGCGTCCACCGCAGCACCAAACTCTTTAGCAGAGTCTATACGATACATCTCTGACTGAGAAATGTGAAAACGTCGGTTCCATGCGTTTTGTAGCACTTTCCTAGCGACGCTTGTCTTGTACAACATCGCTACGGCCGCAGTTCGTCCAGACAACCTTTCTAACAGATGTAATAACATCCACTCTGAAATGTCGAAGTTGCTTTTCCCCGTGATTGCATCGACACCGCCCGATCCAAGATGGTTCGATTTAAGGGGTAAATTACCACCGTTTAGTGCGCCAACTGTGGAATTGGTAACCCAAGGCGGATTGCCCAGTACTAGTATTGGTTCTTGCAATGTGAAGAGTGTTTCTGACCAGTTCTTCTCAAAAAAGTCCACGCACTCGACTGTTGCATTTTCTATTGCACGAGCGCGTCGAACATATTCTTTATTGATCTCGAATCCTAAAACTGTTTTGCAACTGGGAAATGCTTCTAGCGCTGCTTTTAAAAAAGAACCTTCCCCGCAAGTTGGTTCAACTATAGATTTAGGAGCTACATTCATGCGAATTAGGCTATCACAAACTTCTCGGCACAGTGCTTGAGAAGTCTGAAAATCTCCGTACTCTACCCTCCCCTCCGTGTTTAAATGCATCTTTAGCGCACTCTCAATATGCCTTGAACAGTGCCGGCTTACTCAATCACTCTCTTATACTGAAGTCGCCACTGTAAGGCATTTGATATTGTCAAATACCCTAGACGCGGGGGGTTAATCAACAATTCTTCAGCTATTTTCGCAGTTTCTAATTCATCAAGCGGCAGATTTCTATCGTTCATGTAAGCTATTAAATCATCAGCGTTTCCTTCTCGATTCAGTATATCTCTAATACCACGAGTAGTCTGGTAATCTGCGGTACGAGATTTATCTACAAATATCGTGTTCAAAATCTCTAATCGCGCTGTACGTGCGTGTTCATCGTCTGTTTTCAAATACACAAATACTAGCAATGAATACCCAAGCCCGAAGACTTTTTGTCGAGCGGATTTAAATGGAGAAGAAGATTGAGGCTGTCGTACACTGGTAACCTTTAAGTCAACGTTGAGCGAGGGGAAATCTATACCCTTTGCTGAACTACCGCGCTCGTAGTCGTACTTCTCATTTAGCATGGTTTGAAATTTGCGCTCGAGGTAGGTGCCAACTGCTTTTCCATCAGTTACCCCATACAGTTGAGGTTCATCATGTCGTGATTCATTGCTCGCAAAATGCGCTGCTTCTATCTGAAGAGCGTCAATGGTCAAAGGTAGAGATTCGCGGTTAAAAGACTCAGAAAATTCAATCATGCCACTAGTAAATGTTTGTAGTTAAAAAACGTAGAAATTGAAACTGCGACTTGTTATTTTGTCCGCTAGTCCGAACAAAGTCAATTGGATGTGTTGCTCTATGACCAATATATACCACTGATAGTTCTTTCATCGACTTCCGACAAAGTGGCTGCCCCGCTGTCTGTAGCTAGGAACAGTGTCCACGAACTATTTGTATGCAACCCCTTTCGATAGATAACACCGATCATTTTCTCCGTGTTTCAAACCAACTCATCCATTGGCCCTTTCGCATAAACGCTTGCTCGGATACTTCAACTATTGTTGGGGTATCGTCCTCATAAGCGGCCTCTAAAACATCTTTCAATTGCAGTAAATTTTTGGGTTGGCGAAAGTTCATAAAAAATGCCTCCGCTAGCAATGCAAAGTTTGGAGGCGTGGGAGATGTGTAGTATCGTGCTGAAGACTCCGAAAACATAGCCTTGTCAATCTCTCCGTAGCCGTCGTTATTCCAGATGATGAATGGAATTCCAAGACTAAGTTGACTTGCGGTTTGGAGTTCTGATAGCGTAAAAGCCGCGCCGCCATCACCGACCAAACACGCAACTCTTTTTTCCGGTCGGGCAATTTTGGCTCCGATCGTTGCAGGGATGCTATAGCCGAGAGTTCCAAATCCAGTTACGCTGTGGAAATATCCTCTCACCATGTCTGGTTCATAAAGCAATTGCGCGTAGTAATTAGGTTGTGATGAATCTCCAACTAGGATGTCCGTCTGTTCTTGAATCACGTTAAGGAACGCGTGCATGTCGTCATTGAAATGTATGTTTTTTTCTACTAGAGCTCGAGTCTGTATTACTCGTTCGTTCCCCGCATTTTTTTTGCGTAAATCATGTTTCAGAAATGATTGCAGAACTCTCTGAGAATCCCCAACAATACCGATGTCAGCAGTTGCATTCGAAGTAAGTTGCTCGGGATCGATATCAACTCGAATGAGATACTGGCACTCTAAGTTCTTGTTGGTTAAGAAAAAATCAAAATCCGTTTCCCCAAGCTCAGTTCCGATCGCAATCACGACATCTGAGTTCTGGATAAGGTCACGAATTTCTGGGAATGAAGGACTATAACCAACCGAGAGTCGGTGCCCAGAAGGCAATATTCCCTTTGCGTTTGTGGTACTGACCAACGGAGCATCGATCATATCCGCAAACTCGATCAATTCTTTCTGAGCATGGAGGACCCCGCCACCAACAACAATTACGGGTTGAATTGCATTTTGAAGGACTTCGATCGCATCCGAAAGCGTTGAATCGGCAATCTCTTGTTCTTTTCGGGCTGGTCGCCAATCTTCCTCAGCAGATAGGTCGTAATCGAGTAAAGTTAATGGAACTTCCAGATGAATGGGACCCGGGCGATTCAGACGAAGTGAGTTGTCCAAAAAATCACAGAGAGAGGAGAACGTAGTCATTCGATCAAGACGGATGTGTGCACGCGTGATTTTCTGGGAGATTGCTGCTTGTCCAGTAAGTTCGTGTAACGTTCCACTTTCCTTGCTTTCACCGCATGGAGTCAAGACGATCATTGGAATGGAGTCGGCGCGTGCCTGTGCAATCGCAGTTGCCGCGTTCAAAAATCCTGGACCATCGATGAGTAGACAACCCGAGATCCTACCAGATGCCCTTGCGAATCCATCTGCCATGAACGCTGCGCTCTGTTCGTGTCGTACGGTTACTAGCTTATGCCCATCGCGATGAAACACACGGTAGAACGGTAGGTTATGAATTCCGGGAATTCCGAAAAAAACGGTGACTCCAAAGTCTCGTAATATTCTTGAAACTTGATCAGTGAGAGTCATCTAGAAAAGTGCATCCGTACGCCGTTCACGTGCCTGACAACAACGTTTTGGTTTCGTGACCGCTACTTCTCAAATACTTGATCTAGATGCCATTCGACAAAAGCGGGATCAGGCCAGTGATGTTGTTCGTGCGGTAACAACAAACTGGTTCCTCGTATTTGTTCCAACCACGACTCCATTGGTCCTGAGCTGTTCAAAGTGAAAGCGAGAATGATGCGATAAGATTCAGAATCGTGTTTTAAACTGATTGCGCCCCAATCAAACAACTTGTGATGAGAAGAACAGAGTGCTAAACCATTTGGAATAGTGTCTGGACCGTCGTAGCAATGCCAACGAATGTGTGCTGCTTCCACGTCTACCAAGGTATCCCGCAGTCGAATTGAACTACCACAGAACGCACACTTTCGTCGGTAGGCGTTCAGAACTTTCTCGCGAAAGTTTGGATCCCGTTTAGTCGTGTTTGTTCTGTTGTCAAGACCCTGCGTGGATACAACGTCGGCGGCCGAGATGAAATCTTTGAGCGGATCTGGAAATCCCAATTCTTGACAAATCGCCGAAAAGTAGCTTTCGGGAAAGTTCTTAGTGAGTAATAAGTGGGCAAGTTGAAGAATTAGGTTCGGACAATCTAAGAGAATTTTCATCGTCTCGTGATCAAATCCTCCAGCAACTCCTCGATCTATTAACTCCGTTTCGCTCAACTTACTTGCGTAATTTCGCTGAAAATCATCGATACCCTTGAGTTCCCAACCGACTTGATCAGTTAGTAGCCGGGTAAAAGGATCTTTCGTAGTGTGGTTCTTCTTGGATTGATAGAATCGATTGAGCAATTCCGTGAGTTTGGGCTTGATTTCTTCGTACGCAAACAAACGATACGTTTGCTCAATCCACAATCGACTAAGAACGTATAGGAGAAGAAGCGGTTTGTGTGGAGCTCGCACTCCCTTATGAGTCGCTTGCCTGATACTCAGAAATTGACTAAGAAGAGAATCGGGGACCAATATTCTTCAACGCGTCAAGGATGGATAGTCCTTACTCTAATTCTTGCTTTAGCAATCGCGGAATGACTAATTCAACTCTCGAGACCGGAGTCTGTTCTATCGGAGACAACGGCCCATTCCCGAACGGAACGACATTCAATCCTTGATCTTCAAAGACCTCTTGAATTTGTTCGGCACAACCGCGAGAGTACTCAAGCAACTCTTCGGTGGCATTAGGTCCGTTCACATGGCAAACAACGTAAATCTCTTCGTCCACAAACTCTTGCAATTCAGTTTCCGCCAGTGTCCTGAGGCTTTCCAAATCTTCCGTCGATATCGTTCCTTGAGAATCAGGAACAACGTCGGGTAATGTCACGGTGCCTCGTCGCAATAGCTCGCTCGATACATCCACCGGAGCGTCAAACGCAACTCTTTCACTGGGCAAAATTTCAACGACGTGGGCGTAGACTCGGCGATTTGATCGTTCGACGACATAGATCATTAATAAGTATTGTACATCATCTTTCTCTAGTGCGACGGCAAGATAGTTTTGATTCACATCGGAAGCCGACAGTACTCGCTCTCCGAAAATATCGCTCGCCCAGATCGTCGCGCGTCCACAATCTCGTTGTTCGCACTCAAACTCTATTTCACCACCGAGCGAGGTGATCTGCTGTTTAAACCAGTCGGTCGTATCCAATCTTTTTAGGTCCGAGGGCATCCGATACGTATTTGAAGATACAGAACCGAAAACTTTGATCGCACGTTCAAAGGTGACTTCGTTGCGTATTCGTTGAGCTGAAGATAAGATGAAGTTTATCGGTTCATCATCTTCTGACACCTCTTTGATTTCAAGCTCAGCTCGTGGATGCGCTGGTATGACTTGTTCTGATGCGTGAAGACTGAGACTGAATAGTCCCACTAACATACAAGTAATGCTACAAAACCAATCTCTTGATGTGCTCAACTCTTTCATCGAAATTCTGTCGTTAATCTACTACCGATAACATCAACATCGTCTTTTTGCTCACCAGTCATGAGTTCAAATATAGTTTCTTTCAGGTCTTCTCCACGCACCAATACCCTATAAAGAGCGTCTGCTAACGGCATGTACAACTGCATTCGTTGTTTATATGCATACACTGCTTTTAATGTATTAACTCCCTCGGCTAACTTGCCTAGTTTATTCATTGCCTCGTCTAGAGACAATCCAGAAGCGAATTGGTAACCAAGTTGAAAATTCCTCGAATGCGGCGAAGTACATGTCGCGACAAGATCTCCGACACCTGCGAGGCCTAGAAACGTATATGGATTGCCTTCCATTGCTTGTGCGAATCGACTCATTTCGATCAAGCTTCGAGTAATTACCAATGATACCGCGTTTTGTCCTACGTCCAACGCAGTTGCGATACCACAAATGATGGCGTATACGTTCTTTAGAGCTCCTCCAAGTTCGACGCCGTAGACGTCAGGACTGGAATATACTCGGAAGGTACTGCTACTCAACCGTTGTTGTACCATCAATCTTAACTGACGATCCGGACTAGCAATGACCGTACCGGCAAACTTTCCAAGCGCTATCTCTTCCGCTAAGTTAGGTCCACTCAACACCCCAATCACACCTGGCGGTAACTCCTCCGCCAAAATTTCGCTCATAAGTTTGAAGGAGTTATGTTCGACTCCTTTGGTCGCACTCACTGCATACGTGCCGGATTGGATGTGTTGGCCGACCAAAGTCGCAACATCTCGAAACGAAGCACTCGGTACAGTTACAAATACCAGATCGCACTTTTCTAGTGCTAAGCCGATGTCCGTTGTCGGTACTACGCGCTCGTGTATTGCGTGTCCTGGAAGGTATCGACGATTTTCCTTGTGAGCGTCAATGTCCGCAAGCTGGTCTTCATCGCGCATCCACAGATACGTTTTAAAACCATTAGAGGCAACGATATTCGCAATAACGGTACCAAAGTTTCCTGCGCCAACGACCGCAACTGTCATGTGTGATCCATTAAGCTAACAGTTCCGTAAGCAATCGGTTCACGCGCTTCACGTGCGTGCCTGCTTCAATCGGATAAGTCCCATCCGCTAAAACGGCTTGCTCGTGCAATAAGTGAACCAAATCCTCGAATCTTGCTTCATCTTGCTCTTGCGCTAAGTGTTCGATCAAACTGTGTGATGCGTTAATCTCGAGAGTGGGCTTGGATTGTGGCACTTTTTGTCCCGATGCTTCTAATACCCGACGCATGTGTAAGTCGAGATCGTGATCACCGAGGACTAGACACGCTGGGGAGTCGACTAATCGTTTGGACTTGCGCACCGATTCGATAACATCCCCCAGAACAGTCTTGATTCGCTCCAGTAGCGGTTCGTCAATGTCTACATCCTCTTCATTCTCAACTTCTTTTTCCTCCTCTTTTGTCTCGGGGAGATCTAAGCTACTTCTAGTGATGTCTTGAAATTTCTTGCCCTCAAATTCATCAAGGTGAGACATCATCCATGCATCAATTGGATCACCGAACACCAACACTTCAATACCCTGGCTCAAAAATACTTCTAAGTGCGGGCTGTTTCGTGCGGACTGCTCGTTGTCACCAATTACGTAATAGATGAATTCCTGATCATCGGGTGCACGTTCAATGTAATCCGTCAATGACGTTCGTTGCGGGGCATGCTCTTCACCCGATGGCACTGAATCCTGAGTGGTGGTAAACCGCAATAGTTTTATGAGTGTCTCTCGATTTGGGTTCATTGGAACGGTACCTTCTTTAATGACATTACCAAAGTTATCCCAAAACTCTCCGTACTGTTCAGGTTCGTCGGTTGCGACTTTTTGAAGTCGATCAAGAACACGCCGTGCTAAAGCATTACGGATTGTCTCTACAGTTTTGTGCTCCTGGAGCATTTCTCGAGACACATTCAATGGCAAGTCGTTGGAATCAACGATCCCTTTTACCCAGCGTAAATAAATCGGTAAGAATGTTTCGGCATCGTCCAGAATGAACACTCTTTGAACATAGAGTTTCAGTCCCCGCGCGGCTTCTGGGTTATACAAATCAAAAGGAGCGCGTTTGGGGATATAGAGTAAACTGGTGTATTCCAAACGGCCTTCGACTCGATTGTGACTCCAAGCGATGGGATCTTCAAAATCGTGCGAGATGTGTTTGTAAAACTCTTTGTACTCGTCATCGCTGATATCGGATCTAGACCGAGACCAGAGTGCCGTTGCTGTATTAACGGTATCGCGTTCGTCTTGTTTATCCTTGTCCAAAGAAGGCATGGTCACGGGACATGCGATATGATCGCTATAGCGTCTCACAATTTCACGCAATCGATATGCGCTCAAATACTCTTTGGCTTCTTCTTGGAGCTTAAGGGTTACTGAAGTACCTCGGGAGGTCTCAGTGTCTTCAACAGTGAATCCTTCCTCTCCTGTCGATGTCCATTTAGTCCCTACTTCGGTGCCTGCTCGTCGTGTGAGTACCACAACTTCATCCGCAACCATAAAAGTGCTATAAAACCCTACACCGAATTGTCCGATCAGAGTTGCATCTGCTTTTTGATCTCCAGTCAGTTGATTCAAGAATTCTTCGGTACCCGATTTCGCGATCGTACCTAAATTTTCGATGATTTCCTCGCGCGTCATACCGATGCCGTTGTCCACAACCGTAATTGTCGCAGCTTCTTCGTCAAAGTCGATCGCGATACCTAATTCTGTGTCCTCTCCTAACAATTCGTCATTTTCAAGTGCTTCGAATCGCAACTTATCCACAGCATCAGAAGCATTGGAGATGAGTTCGCGCAGAAACACTTCTCGGTTCGAGTACAGTGAGTTAATCATCAGGTGCAGAAGTTTCTTAGCTTCTGTCTGAAAGCTCAGAGTTTCAGTAGACATTTAAATTTCCGTTAGTGTTATGCTTCGCTAAAAAATATTGTCTAGTTGTCGAGATTTCAAGAACAAAGGTATCAGCTACGCAGTACCTGTGATAAAGCATCGCCAATGTGCGCAAGGTTGCGGACCGTGTGAGCACCAGCTGCGTCTAAGGCAGCATATTTTTCTTCTGCAGTACCTTTCCCTCCGGCGATAATCGCGCCAGCATGTCCCATTCTTTTACCCTTCGGTGCAGTTGCTCCTGCAATGTACGCGATGACTGGCTTCGAAACATGTTGTTTGATAAAGTCTGCTGTTTCTTCTTCTGCGGTCCCACCAATTTCTCCCACCATTACAATGGCGTCTGTTTCTGAATCACCTTCAAACAGCTCGATAACATCGATGAAGTGAGTCCCTGGAATAGGATCCCCACCGATTCCGACGCAGGTACTCTGTCCAAAACCGTGATCCGTAATTTGTTTCACCGCTTCATACGTGAGCGTTCCAGATCGGGACACAACACCCACGTTGCCAGATTTATGAATTTCTGCAGGCATAATGCCGATCTTACATTCACCTGGCGTAATAACTCCGGGACAATTTGGTCCAACTAATCGTGTATTTGTTCGATTTAGAAGAGCTTTAGCTCGCAACATGTCTAGTGTTGGAATGCCTTCTGTAATGCAAACCACTAAATCCAATCCCGCTTCGATGCTTTCAAAAATTGAGTCGAGACAAAAAGGTGCCGGGACGTAAATCACGGAGACAGTCGCACCTGTTGAATCTATCGCATCTCTAACGGTATCAAATACTGGCAGCCCGAGATGTTCCGATCCTCCACGACCCGGGGTGACTCCTGCAACCAATTTTGTCCCATATGCGAGGGCTTGAGTGCTATGAAGAGTACCCTGAGATCCTGTCAATCCTTGACATAAGACTTTTGTGCTTCGATCGACTAATATGCTCATTGTTGAGTTCTCGCTGCTTCGACCGACTTTTGTGCTGCATCTTGAAGAGTATCAGCTGCGATAATGGCTAAACCGCTCGCTCTTAGAAATTCTCGACCCTCGTCAGCATTGTTACCGTCAAAGCGAACTATGACGGGTACGCTAACACCTACCTCCCGATACGCCTCAACAATTCCTTCCGCAATCACAGCACACGAGACAATGCCACCAAAAATATTGATCAGGACGGCGCGCACTTGAGGGTCGGAAAGAATTATTTTGAAGGCTTCTGCTACTGAAGCAGTGTTCACACCGCCACCGACGTCCAAGAAGTTAGCAGGACTCCCACCATAGAGCTTTACTAGATCCATCGTACCCATTGCAAGTCCAGCGCCATTAACCATACAACCGATATTTCCATCCATAGCGACATAGCTAAGTTTGAATTTGGCTGCGTGTTCCTCTCGAGGATCTTCTTGCGTGGGATCGCGCAACTCATCGAGTTTTGGCTGACGAAATATTGCATTACTATCAATATTGATCTTTGCATCTAAACAATGAACATCGCCAGCTTTAGTCACCACTAATGGATTCACTTCAACGAGCGCGCAGTCGTGTTCGTGAAACAATCGACAAAGGTTCAAAAAAATGGAGGCAAATTGGCGAACTTGGTTCTTCTCTAATCCTAGCTGATAGGCCATAGCACGACCTTGAAACGCTTGAGCACCTATGCTCGGATCTATGGTCGCTCTTATGATCTTCTCTGGACTCTCCTCAGCAACGGTTTCGATCTCAACTCCACCCTCTGTTGACGCCATTACTACGACGCTCTGGCATGCGCGATCAATTACAGCACCAAGATAAATTTCACGTGCGATGTCAGTAAGCGATTCGAAGTAAATGCTAGATACCTGTTGCCCTTCTGAATCAGTCTGGTGAGTGACTAATCGTTTACCAAGCCAGGCAGATGTGAATTCCCGCGCCGCGTCCACGCTAGAAACAAGCTTGACCCCGCCAGCCTTACCTCGACCGCCGGTGTGGACTTGAACTTTTGCTACCCAAGAGTCTCCACCAATCTCAGCTAAAGCCTGAGGTACGTCGTTCGTACTTTGCACAACTTGACCAGTTGAAACGGGTAATCCGTATTCGTGAAACAATGCTTTAGCTTGGTATTCGTGCAGATTCAACTAATTCTCTTTCCTTTTTTTTGTTACTTGAGGTACCGAAACCACACCTAGGAATTCAATTCAACGTGTGATGTGAAATAGCGTTAACGCTACTTCTTCTTTCTTCGATTGACGGTATGGATCGCGTTCCCACCCACGCTCAATGCCGCTTCATGTACGGATTCCGAGAGCGACGGATGTGCAAACATCGTGAGCGCGAGATCCTCTGCAGTAGCACCAAATTCCATCGCGATAACACCTTGTGCGATAAGTTCAGAAGCCTGAGCGCCGAGTATGTGGACTCCCCGTATTCGGTCGGTTTTCGCATCGGCAATGATTTTGACAAATCCCTCGGTTTCATGAGCGGCCATTGCGCGACCGTTCGCACTATAGGAAAACATTCCACTGTTAAATTTTTCTCCGTTCGCTTTGAGTTCATCTTCACTTTGACCAACCCAAGCGATCTCCGGATGCGTGTAAATCACCGAAGGTACAGTTTCATAGTTAACAATTGGTTTATGACCCGCGATTCTCTCTGCAACCATCACCCCTTCTTCCATGCCCTTATGCGCTAACATCGGACCGCGTACAACATCTCCGACCGCATATACGTCCGGCGCATCCGTCAAACAAAGATCATTGACGAACAAAAATCCACGTTCATCAATATTGACTTCGCATTCTTGGCTAAGCAAATCCTCGGTGTAAGGTCGACGACCCACTGCAACAATGAGCTTGTCACATTCAAGCACTAGATCTTCACCCTTGAGCTGGTAGGAGACCTTTACCACGCCGTCTTCGACAGTTGACGAAACTACCCTTGCCCCAAGCCGTACGTCTAATCCTTGCTTCTTGAAGATCTTCAACGCCTCTCGCGCGGCGCGTCGATCCGCCATGGGTAAAAAGTCATCCAGCGCTTCCAAGATCACGACTTCTGAGCCAAATCTGTTCCAAACACTGCCAAGCTCCAATCCGACGATACCAGCACCGATGACACCTAGACGTTTCGGTACTTCTTCGAATTCCAGCGCATCGGTGGAATCCACGATCAATTCGTGATCGATTCTTGCTGCTGGGATGTCGATAGGAGTGGATCCCGGTGCCAAAATGACATGATTTGCATTGATTGTTTCCTGAGATCCGTCGTGACTTGTGTAGGTCACCTCGCGACCGCTACCGAGTTGCCCAGTACCGGGTAAGAAAGTGACATCGTTGCCCTTGAACAGTACGTCGATTCCCGATGTTAGCTTGTCCACAATAGAGTTCTTGTAAGCCAGCATCTTCGAAATATCTATTTGGTGGCCCTCTGCAGAGATTCCCATCTTTTGAAATTCGCTCATCCGTACATAGGTATAGGACACGTCGAGAAGTGCTTTCGAGGGGATACATCCCCAATTCAAACAAGTCCCGCCCAGAGTAGGGTTACCGTTGCGATCAATAGATTTGTCAATACAAATGACAGCATGACCTAGTTGCGCACTTCGAATCGCAGCGGCATAACCGGCTGGACCCGCACCGATGACGACAATATCAGCTTCACGACTCATTTCTTTTCTCCCTAAAGTTCCAGCAAAATACGCGCGGGATCTTCCAGCATTCCTTTTATCGCAACCAAAAATCGCACTGCCTCAGAACCGTCAATTAGCCGATGATCGTAAGACAGCGCTAAATACATCATGGGGCGGATATCGACGTTGCCGTCCACAACTACTGGGCGTTCCTGAATCTTATGCATTCCCAAGATTGCGGTTTGCGGGGGATTCAATATTGGTGTCGACATCAGCGACCCGAATACTCCGCCGTTGGAAATAGTGAAGGTTCCACCTTGCATGTCTTCAATCGCCAATTTACCGTCTCGAGCTTTTTGTCCGAACTCGACTATTTGGTCTTCGATTTGAGCGAGCCCTAAAGCATCGGCATCTCGCACAACTGGTACAACCAGACCGCGCTCGGTGCTTACCGCGACTCCAATGTCATAAAAGCCGTGATAGACGATATCCGATCCGTCAATGGACGCATTTACTAAAGGAAATCGCTTGAGTGCTTCTACCGAAGCTCGAACGAAAAAGCTCATAAAGCCTAATCTCGTCCCGTTGTGCGTACGCTGAAATTCTTCTTGATATTGCTTGCGCATACGAATAATTGGAGCCATATCTGCTTCATTGAATGTCGTGAGCATCGCGGCGGTTTGTTGGGCTTCGACCAAGCGATTCGCGATCGTCGCGCGCAATCTCGTCATTGGTACGCGACGTTCGACTCGTTCCCCAGTGTCCGCTGATGGTTCCTCTATTTCTGGTTCAGGAGCTTTTGCTCGCCCTGTCTTTGCTTCTACGCGAACTGTCCGCGAGGCAATCGCTGCTTCTACATCGCCCTTGGTAATCATCCCACCACGACCAGAACCGCGGACTGACGCCAAATCAACGCTGTTTTCTAAGGCTAGTTTCCGAGCCGAAGGAGCGGCAGCGATCTCTTTCTGTTCAGTGTCTACGGGTTGATCGCTTGTTTGCTCAGATTGTTCTACGGCAGGAGGGTCTCCTTCTTCGACGACGGCGATCAAATCGAGACCAACGACTGTCGCGCCTTCTGGTTTCACGATCTTCGCAACGGTCCCAGCTACCGGTGATGGAATCTCTAAAGTTGTTTTCTCCGTTTCAACATCAGCGAGCAGTTCATCCCTTGCAATAAACTCTCCCTCGCGCTTATACCATTTTGTAAGCTCCCCTTCAACAATGGATTCGGGAAACGCTGGAGTGGTAATTTCAGTGGTCACGTATTTCTTCCAAATTTCCAAAAAGTGCTTCTTCGACAAGTTCGCGCTGTTGTCGAGCATGGCGCGCTGGTAAACCTACGGCTGGTGCCGCATACGGCTTACGTCCCGCATATTTAAGCGTTAAATTTTGATGGGTCGTAGCGACTGCTCGTTCCATGTGGTGCTTGCTGGAATACCATGCACCTTGGTTCTTAGGTTCTTCCTGACACCACACTACAGTCTTTAACGCGCTGTACTGGGACAGAACCTCAAGAAATTCATCAAGGGGAAATGGATACAACTGCTCTAAACGGACAATCCCAACGGTTTTGCAGTTTGCTTCCCGTCGCCTAGCGAGTAAGTCATAATACACCTTCCCGCTACACAAAACCAGTCGTTCGACTTCTTTTGGTTTCAATGGGTCATACTCATCGATTACGTTACGAAACGAACCCGTTGACAATTCGTCAATGGTCGAAGTGGCGAGTTTATGACGAAGTAAGCTCTTGGGTGTTAGAACAATGAGCGGTCGACGCATCGGGCGGATCATTTGCCGACGCAACAAGTGAAAAATTTGTGATGGGGTCGTTGGGATACAAACTTGTATGTTGTGTTGTGCACACATTTGCATGAAGCGTTCGAGGCGTGCGGAGGAATGTTCCGGTCCTTGTCCTTCGAGTCCGTGAGGTAAAAACACGACCAAGCCGCACTGTCGTCCCCACTTGGCTTCGCCACTTGAGATGAATTGATCGAACACGACTTGAGCTCCGTTGGCGAAATCCCCAAATTGAGCCTCCCAAATAACAAGCGTGTTCGGCGTAGTCGTCGCGTATCCATATTCAAACGCAAGTACAGCTTCCTCGGAGAGTAATGAGTCGTAAATCTCAAATCTACGTTTCTTAAAGCCTTCTTGCATGGGTATCACTTGTTCACCCGTACTCTGACAATACACACAGGCATGCCGATGAGAAAATGTACCCACTCCGACATCTTGTCCGGTAATCCTAACATCAAAACCCTGATCCAGCAGCGTCGCGTATGCCGCCATCTCGCCAAAGCCCCAATTCACGGCGAGACCTCCAGCTGCCATGTTGTGCCGATCAGCATAAATGCCTTGGACTTGTTTGTGGAGTTTTGTTCCCTTTCGGATTCTGTTAGCTTTTGCCATAACCTGTTGGAGTCGAAGCAACGGAAACGAGGTATCGGCGGTTTCGTCCCAGTTATGTCCAATATACGGCTTCCAATCGACAAACATACTCGTATCGGGTTCTTTAATAACCGACAGTGCTATAGTCTCACCTCGGTCTAAACGATCTCGCACCGTGGCAGCTAATACTTCAGATTCATCCTGCGAGACGACACCTTCCTCAGCTAGGCGATCAGCATAAATCTTTCGCGTGGTTGGATGACGCCTGATTTGTTGGTACATCAATGGCTGCGTTTTCATTGGATCTTCAGCTTCGTTATGACCGCGACGCCGATAACAAACCAAATCTATAACGACATCCTTACCAAAAACATTTACGTAATCTGATGCTATTTGTGCGACGAACGTCACTGCTTCGGGATCGTCGGCGTTAACGTGGAAAATAGGCGCGCGAATGATCTTTGCAACTTCACTGCAGTATTCCGTCGAGCGTGCGTCTTCCAGTCGGCTCGTGGTAAACCCGACCTGGTTATTAATAATGATGTGCATCGTCCCACCCGTGGAAAATCCTCGAGTCTGAGACATTTGAAAGGTTTCCATGACGACTCCTTGTCCAGCGATAGCAGCATCACCATGGATTAAGATTGGAAATACCTGTTCTCGACTGGCATCAGCACGACGGTCTTGCCGGGCTCGGCATGAACCTTCGACTACCGGTCCTACGATCTCCAAGTGCGACGGATTGAAAGCGAGCGCGAGATGTATTTGCCGACCGTGTGTTTCTAGATTTGTCGAAAATCCCATGTGATACTTCACGTCTCCAGTTTCGTACTGCTGACGAGCCCGACCCTCAAATTCTTGAAACAGTTCGCTGGCCTGTTTGCCAAGTAAGTTTACGAGAACATTCAGTCTACCTCGATGAGCCATCCCAATGACAACTTCTTGGACGCGCCACATACCTGACCGTTGAGTTATCTCGTGGAGCATTGGGATCAAGCTTTCAGCTCCTTCCAAGCCAAATCTCTTTGTACCGGGATAACGGTTATGTAAATATCGTTCAAGTCCCTCTGCCGCAGTAAGGCGCTCCAATATCCGGTATTTCGTCTGATCGTCAAATTGCATCTGAGAGTGAACGCTCTCTAGCCGGCCGCGAATCCATTCCCTTTCCTGCGTTGAAGTCACATAAACATACTCTGTTCCGATAGAGCCACAATAGGTTTTTTCTAATGCATCGACGATATCACGAAGTTTGGCATCTTTGTCCGTAAACAAATGGGACGATCCAATGTGAAACACCGTGTCAAAGTCAGCCATGCTCAGACCGTGAAACTTCAACTCAAGATCCGCAGCTTTGTCTCTCTCCCAGACCCCTAGTGGATCAATTCGAGCCTTACGGTGCCCTCGAGATTGATAGGACTCGATGAGTTCCATCACTTGGATTTGTTTTCGATGGTATTCCGAGAGTATGGAGGTGCTGACTCGTTCCGGACGAGCCTTAAGGCGATTTCGACCGAGTCTTTCGAAGTGATGAACTATCGTACTGTGAGCAATATCCGGATGCCCATTATCTGCTTGGGGAAGCGTGTGGAAATAGTCTCGCCATTCCTGAGGAACTAGGTTCGCACTCTCCAAATATTTTTCGTACATCGCTTCGATGTACGCAACGCTACCTCCCGCAAGATGAGAACTTGCTTCCATTCGTTCTAGAAAAGAGTCGGTCATGGTTTTTCCTCAAGTGGTGGCACTAAGTTCCTTCTTTAACCATAAGAGATCGGATCTTCCCGATGGCTTGAGTGGGATTGAGATCTTTTGGGCAAACGCTAGCGCAGTTCATGATGCTTCGACAGCGAAATACGCTGAAATGATCGTCAAGTTTCGACAATCTCGCTTCGGTCGCGGTATCACGGCTGTCTGCAATAAATCGATAAGCGTGTAAAAGTGCCGCCGGACCAAGAAATTTATCAGGATTCCACCAATATGAAGGACACGCGGTCGTACAGCACGCACACAAAATGCACTCATACAAACCTTCCAACTTTTCGCGATCTTCAATACTTTGAAGTCGCTCCTTCGTGGGAGGTAAATCCTCATTGATCAAGAAGGGATCGGCGCGTTCGTATTGTTTGTAGAACTGCGACATATCTACAACCAGATCTCGAATCACGGGCAGTCCAGGTAATGGACGGAGAACAAGCCGGTCGCCGGAAATTACCGATCCGACTGGAGTCTTACACGCTAGCCCATTAGTCCCGTTCATGTTCATTCCATCCGACCCACACA
Source organism: Gammaproteobacteria bacterium (assembly GCA_009837185.1). Classification (GTDB taxonomy): domain Bacteria; phylum Pseudomonadota; class Gammaproteobacteria; order Pseudomonadales; family Azotimanducaceae; genus Bin55. Next base: position 27,016 of record VXUA01000056.1, read on the forward strand.
CGCCCTCACGACAGGAACGTCGATAAGTAATCGATGGGTCTTTGATCTTGAGCTGTTCCAACACGTCAAGGACCATCAAATCGCGTCCTTCTGGCCGAGTAAATTCGTAGTCTTGCAACCTTGGTTTGGCGTCCTGTTCAGGGATGTAGCGATAGATGCTTACCAGCACGATTTAGTACTCTCTTTTGATCGGTTGAAACGGTTCCATCGTTTCCGGGCTAAAGTTCACTGCACGTTTTTTAATCGATTTGTCCGAAGCAAAATATAGTGAGTGACACAACCAATTATCGTCGTCTCGCTCGGTGTAATCTACTCGCGCGTGGGCTCCCCTAGTTTCCTTTCGAGCTGCCGCAGCGATTGCTGTTGCTTCAGCAACTTCAAGTAAATTGTCAAGTTCTAATGCTTCAATCCTGGCAGTATTGAATATTTTAGTTTTGTCTTCAAGATGCGAGTTACTTATGCGTTCACGTAGATCGGCAAACACTGAAATCGCTGCCTGCATGTTCTGCTCCGATCGAAATACACTGAAATTCATTTGCATGGTTTTTTGTAGCTCGGATTTCAATATCGCCGGGTGCTCTCCTTCCAATGACTCGTCCCAACGGCGAATGCGCGCTAACGCAGGTTCACAGTCTGTATCCGAGGGTGCGCGGTATGCCACTCCTTGTTCTAGCGTTTCTCGAATGTGTAAACCGGCTGCGCGACCAAACACTACCAAGTCAAGTAGAGAATTTCCACCGAGTCGGTTCGCCCCATGAACTGACACAGATGCCACTTCACCCACAGCATAGAGTCCCTCGACCATCTGATCGTTCCCTTCCTTGAATGTAATCGCTTGACCAGAAACAGCGGTGGGTACTCCCCCCATCATGTAATGACAAGTTGGTACGACCGGTATCGGTTCCACCACTGGATCTACGAGTGCATAGGTACGAGATAGTTCCAGAATACCGGCTAATCTAAGTTCTAATGTGTGTTTACCTAAATGATCGAGTTTCAAGAGAACGTGATCTTTATCGGGACCACATCCTCGTCCTTCTTGGATTTCGATGATCATTGATCGTGAGACGACGTCGCGACTGGCCAAGTCTTTTGCTGTAGGGGCGTACCGTTCCATGAAACGTTCACCTTGTGCATTAACCAAATAGCCGCCTTCTCCACGACAGCCCTCGGTAACCAGCACTCCGATTGGATAAATACCCGTAGGGTGGAATTGCCACATTTCTATGTCTTGTACGGGGACCCCGCTCCGAAGTGCCATAGCAACGCCGTCTCCAGTGTTCATGAGCGCATTTGTTGTACTAGCGTAAATACGACCAGCACCGCCTGTCGCGAGCAGTGTAGCCTTCGCCTGCACCAACACGGTTTCGCCGCTCTCAATGTTAATCGCGATCACTCCACAGACGACGCCATCTTGATTGCGTACTAAATCGACGGCAAACCACTCATTCAAAAAAGTCGTGCGAGCTTTGACGTTAGCTTGATAGAGTGTGTGTAGCAGTGCATGCCCCGTTCGATCAACAGCGGCGCAAGTACGCGCTGCTTGTCCCCCCTTACCGAAATTTTTGGATTGCCCTCCAAATGGTCTTTGATAAATTCGACCAGTATCGGTACGAGAAAAAGGCAAGCCCATATGCTCTAGTTCATAAACCACTTCCGGCCCAACTTTGCACATATACTCAATGGCATCCTGATCGCCGATAAAGTCCGATCCCTTCACAGTGTCATACATGTGCCAACGCCAGTTATCGTCGGGGTCATCGCTACCAATCGCACAGGTGATACCGCCTTGTGCGGAAACCGTGTGCGAGCGAGTAGGAAACACTTTGGACATCACCGCGGTATGAAATCCACTCTCAGCGAGTGGAAGACTCGCGCGTAAACCAGCTCCACCGCCACCGACAACTACAGCATCAAATTGCAATGTTCTTATGGGTTGAGCCACCGTCGATACTACCAAATAATCATGAGTCCGAGTACAAAATACAAGACGACCGAAGAGGTTACTCCGAATTGATAGAGCAACCTCAACACAGTCGCAAACTTGCCAATGTGATGCTCATTCAAATAGTCTGTACCGACAGTCCACATACCAATCCACGCATGGATTCCCCACGACAACAACGTTAAGGTACCAACAATTTGCATCGCGGGAGATCGCATAAATGCAAACCATTGTGTGTAATCGAGACTAGGGTGTGTTAACACAAACCAAACAATACATCCAGCGTAAACGGTTAAAACAACAGCAGACACTCGTTGAAGTAGGAAGTCTGCTACACCGCTACGAGAAAAACTCGTGGCGTTTACAACCAAAACCACACTCCAATAGCTAAAGAAAGAACCACAGAGCAAAAGAGCACTATTGCGGCACTCGCTCTACCTGCTTTCAAAGAATCGCCAATGTGCAAGTCCATCAAAAGGTGACGAAGGCCTGCAAATATGTGATAGCCCAAGAGGGAAAGTGTGAACCATAGTACCAGCGAATGTAAAGGGTGCTCAAGAGTAGTTTTCAAGCTTGTGAAGGATGTTTCAGATTCAAGCGATAACCACAGGATCCACAACAAATAAAACGATGCTCCAAATAACGCTACCCCGCTTACCCTATGCAGAATCGATACAACTGCGACAATGGGAAATCGGATCGCGAACAGATTTAAAAAGACTGGTCGAGTACTTTTCATCGGCTACTCTGCGAACAAGCGATGTGATTCAAGGTCACCGCGTATTCGATTGAGATTGCGCGTGCCTTGGACTTGGTTGATAAAGGTAGGTTGAGACGACATTGTTTGTCATAATTTTAGTGCGTGCGTCAACCTTGCATATCGTCTATCCTACAATCTTCGACAATCCTAGTAATCTCTCGTCCATGTTTGCATCCTAGTATGTCCATTAAATCGAACATTGAATTCATTCATCCTCTCAGATATCACGCAGCTACGAAACTCCAGCGGTTTTTCACCGACTATTGCTAGGAAACAGAGTTGTGCGTGTAGAAGTAAGCAATTCAAAAAGATGGTATGGAAGAATTCTTACACATCGACAAAGCGTAAACTCTAAGGGAAAATCTGAATGACTATCGATCGTCCGATCCTGCGTAGTTTGTAGTGCTGTTACAGTGAATCCACGAGAAACTCCTAAACGTCAATGGGCAAAACAGTATGCTGAACTATTGCTTTCAGCTCGCTGGATTGTCATCCTAGCCGCGGTAGTTTTGGTGGTCGTGGCATCACTCGGTGTTCTACGGCTCGGCTTTGAGGCTGATTACAAAATCTTCTTTGACGAAGACAACCCCCAGTTATTAGAGTTAGAGACTCTGGAATATACCTATGGAAAAAACGAAAACGTCGCGTTCCTAATCGTACCCGATGACGGAAATGCTACGTCTGAAAATGCGTTGTCGGCAACCGTGTGGCTGACTGATGAGGCATGGAAAACTCCCTACTCAAGACGCGTCGATTCCCTTGCGAACTTTCAATACACGACCGCAGATGGAGACGATTTATACGTTAGAAATCTGATCGAACCGGAGGAAATATCTCTCCCAAGGACTCAGGATCATGTACGTTCCATTGCTCTATCAGATCCGCGTATTGAAGGTAGCATCCTGGCGCGAAACGGAGATGTCACCGTCGTAAACGTCACAGTTGAGCTGCCACAACTATCTGGTACTGACCTGTTAGAACCTGTAGCTGAAGTCGCTAACTTTGCGCGAGAGCTTGCGGAGAAAACAGAAGAACGTTTTTCCAACCTAGATATTCGAGTTGTTGGCACGATTATGGTTAATCAAACTTTTGTGGCGGCATCTCTTGATAGCCAACTGATATTCTTCCCCGCGAGCCTTCTACTGATGGCACTGATCTTAGGTGTGCTCACCCGTGGCATGTCTGGTGTGTTCGCGACCGGTATGGTCATGGTATTTTCTGTTTTAGTCTCTATGGGTATAGGAGGTTGGTTTGGACTACCATTTTCACCACCATTAATGCCGGTACCTACGATCGTTCTGATGATCGTGGTCGCGAACTGCGTGCACCTCCTGGTTACTACGCAGAATCGAATGCGAGCTGGCGACTCCAAGCACGACGCGCTCGTCGAGTCGATTCGTTTGAACCTACACCCTGTGTTCTTAGCAAGTCTAACGACGACGCTAGGCTTCCTAAGCATGAATTTTTCCGAGGTTCCGCCGTACCGACATCTAGGCATGTTTGTCGCGTTTGGTATCATGGTGTCGTTCGTCCTGTCTGTTACTTTCTTGCCAGCAGTTTTATCGATTCTGCCGTTTGGCGCACTTAAAGAAAATCAAAAGTCCCATGCCTTTTCTATGAAAAGCTTAGCGGACTTCGTACTTCGATATCGAAATGTATTGTTCTGTATATGGTTAATCGTCGTACCTGCGATGATTCTCGCAATCACTCGTAACGACTTGAACGATGTCTTAGTTCACTTCTTTAACAAAAACGTCGAATTTCGTCAGGACACAGATTTAATGGACGAGCGTTTGAGTGGCAACACCCTGCTTGAATACTCGTTAGAAGCTAAGTCGGCCGGAGGAGCTACCGATCCGAATTTTCTACAAGATGTGGAAAACTTTGCAGAGTGGTACCGTAATCAGCCTGCGGTGCGACACGTGGCGACGATTACGGACACTTTTAAACAACTCAATAAGAGTATGCACGGCGACGATCCGGCCATGTACCAGATTCCGGATAGTCAAGAATTAGCCGCCCAATACCTCCTACTCTATGAACTTTCTCTTCCTCAAGGGTTAGATCTAAATAATCAAATTGATCGATCCCGTACCGCGACTAGAGTCTCGGTGTCTGCAGAGACGTTGAATTCCAAAGAGCTGCTCGATGTACACGCGCGGGCAAAAACATGGTTGCAAGAAAACGCACCACACGTTGCTGGAGTCTCAGGCACGGGACCATCTACACTGTTCGCTTACATCGGTCAACGCAACATTCAGACTATGCTAATTGGTACGGTAATCGTGCTTCTCGCAATTTCTGCTATTCTCTTGGTCGCATTACGATCGTTCCGAATCGGTTTAGTTAGTATTGTTCCTAATTTGACACCCGCGATTATCGGATTCGGGGTGTGGGGCTTGACCGTCGGACAGGTCGGACTTGCATTATCGGTAGTTGTGGCGATGACTATAGGGATTGTCGTAGACGACACTGTGCACTTTCTGGGTAAGTATCTCCGCGCCCGTCGAGAGTTAAATTACGACCCTGAATCTGCTGTACGATACGCGTTCGACACTGCAGGTCGAGCCCTTCTAACGACAACGCTTGTACTAGTAGCTGGGTTCTTGATTTTCGTGTTTTCGCCGTTCGTCCCAACGGCGCAGGTGGGCATCTTGACAGCATTGATCATCGGTTTTGCGCTCATCGCTGACCTTACACTCCTACCAACACTGTTGCTGTGGGTTGACCGCGATGGTAAGCGTGTTCGAGAATAACTGCTGAAAACCCCACCCATTAAAATTTACTTGTTCGCTTTTTTTGCGAGGTAACGAAGTAGCAACGTGTTTAACAACCCCCTTGAGTCCTTTCACAACACTGTTGCCGAAGCGAAAGCAGAACGGGAACAACTTGACCGACTGTTAACCGTATCTTCTCCCCGAGAACTCTTACTGTTAGTTCTCGTGTTAGTACTACTAGCCGCTCTCGTCGTTTGGCTAGTGTTCGGTGTTCTTGACCGGAACATTGCAACGAACGCTACCATGCTTGAGCATTCAGTTTCTGCCGACAAGTTACATAAAGTAGTTCGAATGGAAGCATTGTTGCGTACCGAATTTGGCCCAGCCGTCAAGACTGGTATGCCTGTAAAGATTAAACCGGTAAAAGATCAAGGAAACCCGACGACAATAAAAGGATATGTTCGATCGATTCTGTCTTTAGATTTATCAGAGGAGTTTTCTGGTGAGGCTAGTAACCCACTAACGACCAAACTGTTTCAGATTACCGTCAACCCAGAAGCCGATCTTTCATCGTACGAAGGCTCTGAGTGTCGTCTGATCATCCAACTTGGACGACAGTCCCCACTTCAGTTGATCGGAAGAAATCTGCTTTAATATGGCTTTACACTCTACTCAGACTGCAAGCCAAGAGTCTGTTTTCCGTTCAAAAAAGCAAAAGATAACTACTCCGGTTCTTCTGCAAATGCACGCTACGGAATGTGGTGCTGCGTGTTTAGGCAGTGTGTTAGCTTACTTCGGACGTTGGATTCCACTCACGCAATTGCGTGAAAAGTGTGAGGTTAGTCGAGACGGAAGCAGCGCAGCAAGTATTGTTCGAGCAGCTCGGCATTTTGGCCTTGACTGTAAGGGGCTAAGCGTAAAGGCCGATCTGTTAAAAAACCTTACTTTGCCACTTATCCTGTTCTGGCAGTTTAGTCACTTTGTCGTGCTAGAGGGTATTACGGAACGACACTTTTATTTAAACGATCCAGCTTCAGGAAGACGGAAACTCACCAGGGACGAATTTTTAAAGGGTTATAGCGGAATAGCTCTTCAATTAAATCCTAGTGAAAACTTCACGCCCGGTGGAGAGTGGCCCAACCTGTTTTTACAACTGAAAAGTTTTCTCTCTGGAGCATGGCGATTACTTACGGGAGTGTTGGCTTGTGCTGTATTGATGACGCTGTTAGCTCTCGTGATACCGGTGTCGTTGAAAGTATTCGTGGATGATGTAATGCATCACTTCAGCGCTTGGGTCAGCGTTGTGGGCGCGCTTCTCGCTGCGGGAATATTGATATATGCGTTGACTTGGCTAAAGCACCGATTGCTTGAACAACTATCAGTGAGGATTTCGGTGAATGGATACAACGAGAGTTTGACCAAACTCTTACGTTTGCCGCTCGATTTTTTTGAACACCGGCAGGTTGGCGATTTGACGGATCGAGTGTCCACGATCGATCGAATCGCGAAGAACCTTACGACAGAGTTTCTCGTCCTTCTCATCGATATGGCAATGAGTGTAGTACTTCTGATCGCAATGCTACTCTTTAACGTGTTTCTCGCACTCGTCGTTTTGCTGCTCGCTCTACTCCATGGGTCGTTGACCTATTTTTTCAACCGCAAGCAATCGATTCAAAGCCAAGCGATGAGACGTGAGCAGGGACTACTTCTTGCCATTGGCATGCAGATGCTAAGCCACGCCGAGAACCTTCGCATGACTGGCGCGGACGATCGTTTTTTTGGTCGCTGGAGCGGGCAACAAGCTCGAGAACTACAAGCTCGTAGAGTGACTTCCGAATTGAGCGCACTTAACTCTGCACTTCCAGGTCTTATTTCGGTTTGGCGAAGTGCTGCGATCCTAGCAATTGGTGGATTTCTAGTGATTTCTGGTGAAATGACCCTCGGAGTCTTAGTAGGGTTTTATTTCTTGGCTGAGCTGTTTTTAGATCCCATCGGCCGCTTTATGGAATTTGCCAATAAACGACAAACTCTCGAAACCGATCTTCAGAGATTACAAGACATTTCAAATACAACAGAAGACCCGATTTTCAGACGACGAAGCCCAGAATCCGTTTCAATACCTACTTTTAAGGGTAGATTTCAGTTAACAGGCTTAGTTGAATTGCGCAACGTCACATTTGGGTATAACAAGAGCCGGCCACCCTTGCTCAAAGACTTCAACCTCACGATCAAGCCTGGTCAAAGGGTCGCAGTGGTTGGGTCTAGCGGATCAGGAAAGTCGACACTGTTGCGCCTTATATCTGGAATTAGTCATCCTTGGTCGGGAGAGATTTTGTTTGATGGTGATTTGCGAGATGAAATTCCTGAAGAGGTTCTGCGAAGGTCAATATCAGTCGTAAATCAGGAAGCGATGCTCTTTGCCGCGACCGTGCGCGACAACATAACATTGTGGAATCCAGCAGTTTCCGACGAAATCATAGTCTCCGCAACTCGAGACGCCTGCATTCACCACGACATCTTGGCCCGCCCCCAAGGTTATTCAACAGTAGTCGAGGAAAGCGGAGCAAATTTCAGCGGCGGTCAGCGACAACGGTTAGAAATCGCCCGGGCTTTGGTAGGTAATCCCACCTTACTGCTACTAGACGAAGCGACGAGTTCTCTCGACGCCGCGACCGAAGAATCAGTGGATGACAGCTTAAGACGAAGAGGAGTCACTTGTTTCATAATTGCACATCGCCTTAGTACAGTCCGAGACTGCGACGAAATCATCGTATTAGAAAAAGGCGCGGTAGTGCAACGTGGTACGCACGACGAGATGATTGCCGACAGAGATGGCACCTACTACAGACTAGTCAGGTCAGGTTGATGGACCAAACCTCAAACCAACGAACGACCGTTTCCGACATTGCGGCACGCTCTACCGTCAGCGTACCCTGTGAGGGCAATTCACCTGTAGTTCTTGACGACAACGAGAGCTTTTGGTATGTAGCTAACGGTGCCGTTGATCTCTTTCTTATCGAAACCAAGGACGGGATAGAACAAGCTGCACCGCAACACCTTATGCGAGTTGAGTCCAAGAGACTACTACCTAGCTTTGTCCCGGATACACAGGACAAAGATGGTAGCACAACTACGCTCGGATTGGTTGCCAAGGGAAAGCCTGGTACCCGCTTGACCCGCATACCCGTCTCCGATCTCTCCAAAATTTACACATCCGAATTAGCTGAACAAATCGATGGTTGGTTGGCGGCACTAACTCAAGCCTTGTCTCGGTTCGTCATTCGTTCACCGCGACCGAATGCGCTCATAGAACCCACATCGGAAATTACACTTTCCAAGGGAATAGCGAGTGTTTCTCGTAGTGTGGTATGGGTATCCGGTGCAACCCAAGGTACGGGCTTATTCATGGACATGGTGGATCCGGCAGAGATAGTCAAAGGAGCGACCGAATCGGCAATTCCTCTGACCCGTGCAAGCTGGATCTCAATATTTGAAGAGGTAACTATTTCTGGTTACTCTACCGAGACATTAGCACGGGACGGTTCGCTACTAGTTGCACTCGAGTCTTTTCACCGGATTGCCTTACACATGGAACGACTCAACCGAAGACTTGCAGTGGTCGATGACGCGAACCTCGAACGCGATCGAATTATGAGTCGCCGTGTCGCCGAAGACGTAGCTAGAACTCGTCTCTTCGATATTTACGACCAGCAAAGAAAGATCGAAGAGCAAGCTACCGACACTGCGCTTGCTAGTGCCCTCCGGCTTATCGGCCGTAGTTTGGGGATTGACTTCACAATTCCTCGAAGATTGGAATCATTCGAAGAGCCAGTTACCCTAATTGACATTCTCGATGTGTCGAGCGTGCGAACGAGACGTGTGAAACTCGATTCGGATAGTCGATGGTGGCACAGCGACAGCGCAGTGCTCCTAGCTTTCCGGGCGACTGATAATCAACCAGTCGTCTTGATACCCGGAATACACGGTCGGTATAACCTGATCGATCCGGTCACTAAAAAGCGTGTGATAACTTCTAGAGCTCGCGCTGCAGAACTGAAAGATGAAGCTTGGATGTTTTATCAACCATTACCATCGGGTTCGGTCACTTCCTCCAAACTCCTGCGTTTTGCCCTGCGTCGCTCCGGTAAGGACCTGACGCGATTAGTGCTATCTGGCATCGTGGGTGGATTGGTAAAACTGGTTCCCGCGCTAATGCTTGGACTGGTAGCAAACCATATCGTTGCGGGGGGAAACACAACAGGACCACTTTTTATAGTGGCTGTTTTGCTTGCCGCCATTGGACTATTGAGTGTATTTGTCAACCTATTGGAAAACACGGCGATGATGCGTTTTGAAGGCCGATCGGCATCGCGATTAGAAGCCGCGTTTTGGGATCGCCTTATGCGACTGCCTTCGGAAATTCTCCATCGTCAACCCAGTGGAGATTTAGCCATGTCGGGAATGGCGTTTCAGAATCTGCGAGACGGTTTGCAGAGAGTGGTCGTCAACAGTGTGTTGTCTCTTGTCTTCTTATTACCAGTCTTCGGTGTCGTCTTCTTTTACGATGTCGTACTAGGAAGTGTAGTTCTGATATTTAGCGTCGTTGCTCTTTCGATCATGATTTTTTGGGGACTGTGCCAAATTGCACCCTATAGTCGAATGATTAGCGCGATCCGTCGGGTGTCAGGGTTATTGTTTGAGATTATCGAAGGTATTTCAAAGCTTCGCGTTGAGAATGCTGAAGGTTCAGCATTTGCCATGTGGGCTCAAGACTATCGTGACCAAAAACGCGCCGAACTGAAACTTGGTAAGTATGAACGTCATGCACGTGCGTTAGGTGCCGCACTGCCATTCATTGCGGGAGCGGTTCTGGTGTTTTTCGTGGTCGCGATTGGAGATCGCGACTTTTTAGTTGGTAACTTTTTAATCGTCTTCGCTGTATTCATTGTTTTTCAGCATGCCATTGCACGGTTCGGCGAGTCTTTCGGCTTGGTTGCTTCCATGTTGCCTGCACTGAATCAGATACGTTCGATGCTTGCTGCTGACCCGCAAACCAAGACTTTAGGAGATCCAGTGGAAAGTTTGCATGGAGAAGTCTTGTTTGATCGGATTTCTTTTCGATATACACCAGATAGTCCGCTAGTTCTCACTGACGTTACGATTCACGCCCGGCCTGGTGAATTCATTGCAATTGCAGGTGAATCTGGTGCGGGGAAGAGTACTCTATTTCGACTTGCAATCGGTCTTGACCGGCCTACCAACGGAGCAGTCTACTACGACGGTCGTGATTTGCGACACCTGAACTTGAAGCAACTACGACGAAAGATGGGAGTGGTACCTCAGTCAGTGCGACTTCATCCACAGGACATCTGGGACAATATCGTCGTTCATCACGAAGACCCCAGCACCGAACAAGTGTGGGAAGCAACTCGTTCTGCCAGCGTTGAGCAGGAAATTAGATCAATGCCTATGGGAATGATGACAATGGTCGGTGCAAGCGGCTCAGTTCTCTCCGGAGGAGAAAGTCAGAGGATTTCTATTGCTAGGTCATTGTTGGGAAACCCTCGCATCATATTGTTTGACGAAGCAACGAATTGGCTTGACAACGACAAACAAGCTCAAGTCATGCAGAACTTAGCACTCCTCACCTCAACAAGGATCGTTATCGCACATCGTCTTTCAACCTTGAAACAAGCTGACCGAATTTACGTCATGCAAGCAGGTAAGGTCGTGCAAAGTGGCACATTCGACGAACTCATCGAGGTTCAAGGTGTGTTCAAAGAACTGGTAAAACGACAGATAGCGTAGCACTCTCTCGTCCGAATACTTCGATGAGTCTTATTAATCGGATTTTTAACAAAGCTGGTGTAGATAAGAAATTCCGGTCGCGTCTACTGGAAAACCCCAAAGCAGCGATCAATCAGGAATTCGGGCTGCAAATTGCTGAAGATCAAGAGATCGTGGTGCACGAAGAAACCGATACCACGACGCATTTGGTTCTCCCACCCAAAGACAAGCTGAGCGTCGCTGAACGAGCGGAAGCAAAGACTGGAGCGACTTCTTTGGAATTTTTGAAGAAAACCATGTACGATCCCGCGCCTCCAAAGCGTGCTACGACTGATCGAACGGAACGTGTATGCTCGGTTCCAGACGATGTGGATTCGTTCGCACGGGCGGGAAGAGAGAGCATCGTTCGTGGACTCCAATTCCTACGGTCCACGGTGAATGAAAATGGTGCCTGGCATTGCATTCGATTTAATGTGGGCGATCCAAATATACCTCGACACTTTGAACGACCGCCTTTTATTTCCGCATTCTGTGTACTTGCACTTCAGCGAAGTAAAGAACCCCTGGCTCAGGAGTTGTGTGCAAAAACCAAAAAATACATAGTCAAAACCATGGAATATCCCGGGTTCTGGAGGTACTATCGCCATCTTCCACTAGATTTGGACAGTAGTTCCTTATGCTCGATGGTGATTAACTCTCATCCGTGGATAGGGCTGGGACGAAATTTACCTCGCATGCTGGCAAACCGAGACAACAACGGACTCTTTTTAACCTGGGTGCTGAGCGAAGAAGAGCCAAGTGTCGTAGCACCCTTTCGAATCGAAGCTGACCCCGTAGTCAACGCGAACGTCATCGCCTATGTCGGTGACGTTCCAGCGACGAAGAAGGCTCAACAGTGGCTCAAAGAAATGATCGAAAAGGGAACCAACCTCGAAGATGCTTCAAAATGGTACCCGGATCCAGCTTCAATCTACTACGCGATTGCGCGGACTACACTTCGAGTGCAACTTGGATCAGAAGAATTTCCTTCATTACTAGCTGAACGAATTCTCAGTCTGAGAGACGAAACTAGCGAATTCAAGAATGTTCTACAAGCCGCTCAAGCCGTGGTAGCACTCCATAATGTGGGACAGTTAAACCAATTGAATGTCCAGCAACAAATTGCAAACTTCATTGATTCGCAACAAGAGGATGGCAGTTGGCCCGAGTTATTAGCATTTGGCGACCAATCTCTGCGGTTTGGAGTCGTTGGACAAATAGGTCATGGATCAGAGTCGGTGACTTCTGCGTTTTGCGTCGAAGCACTGGAATGTTTAATGGAAACGCTTAAGAATTAGGAGAGACTTGGTCGATTAGAGTGTCGAGGTTACAATAGTTAAAAGAAATTTTCTTGCTCGCTAAATATGGGAAGAATAACACCATATTTATTAAAGAAGCATCAAGGAGTGAAAGCTGTGAGCAAACGAATTGTACTGAGTGCAGCGGAGCGAGGCGAGCTCGTCTTGCGGCTCCTCCGTTAAGAAGCCACGGCAGGAGAGTTAGCCCGCGAAGCCGGGATCTCGGAGCCGACGTTGTATCATGGGCGTGATGCCTTTTTGAAAGCTGGATTCTCGGGTTTGAACGGTCGGAAGAGTTCGGATTCCGAGCATCGTCGCTTGGAACGCGAGGTCGCACAACGCGTTCAGTTGATTGGCGAGATGAATGTGGCGTTGCAGACGTTAAAAAAGTTTGGGCGTCTCCGACTGACGGATGCCGTGCGTCGTTGTATCCGGTCTGAGATGGCCGCTTAGCCCGGGACTTTGCGGTTGACTTCAGTGTTGTCTGAGTTAGGTATCTCCAGCACGACTTGGTATCGTCGTCCGCGGCCGAAGACCCAAGTTCGCGGTCGTCCGAGAGTTCCTATAGACGAAGTGCAAATGGACGTCACCTATCTGCATTTACCACAAGGACGCTGGTGGTACATCGTGTCGGTCATTGATTACTACTCGCGCTATCTGTTGACGCGTTTCTTGACGTTTTGCGGCATCGCTTTCGACATGTGCGCATCCAGTACCGGACCCCGCAACAGCTGGGATTACTAGGGCGCTTTCATGGGACTTTAAAAAAGGAAGAAGTGTATTTTCGTATCTATAGCATCCCAATCATGCTCGACAGTGTCTGGAAGAGTTCCGCCATCGCTATAATCAGGTGCGGCCGCATTGGGCTTTACGCCCGGCGGAAAATGAAGATCCGTGGACTCCAGCCGAGGTCTATGAGCAGGGTCGAACCATCATCATTCCGCAATGGTAGAGATGGGCAAAAGCCGCCCAAAAGAAACTGGAGGAACAACTGAATCGAATCAACGGAAAGCGTCTCGCAGCACGACCAAAAGCTACAAAAACTCTCTACTTAGAATATTCCAACTATTTACCGTAGCAAGACATTGATCAATGCTCAACGTCTGACAACTTCTAGCACTTCTGCCGTCCATGCACTATCACCGTCGGTTCGAATCGAACCTCGGTGATGATTAACTTTATTCCTAGATTCTTCTAAGTGACTCACTGCGTTTTGAAAGTTCAGTTCGCTCGCCCGTTTCACACGATCTTTCGCTAACGCTTGTTTCGAGTCGCTATATGACAAGAAATATGCGACAAGACCCCATCTAATCATTTTCGCCTTCTCAAGGGTTGCACACAGTCTGTTTAAGTCTCTCTCTAGACTCTTGAATCCCCAAACCGAGGTTTTTACTTCGATCAGTCCGTTCGGTTCTGCACGTTTGTTCCAAACCGTAACGTCGAATCGCCCCTTACTGAGCAAGGTTTACGGTCTACCCTTCCGACTTCCTCCGGCATGTTTAACCGCAGACTTTACGCTGTTTTCCAAAGTAACATAGCCAACCTCATCAAGTTTAACAATCGATTGAGCGATCAGAGTTGTAGCGATATACTCGGGTGCCTGCCACAACCACCGCCCGACCATTCTTCGTACGTTCTTTGAGCACTCGAGATGGCTGACATTGTTTTTCTAACGACGTTTTCCGATTTCACTAAATAAACTCCTTGCTCGCCTACTAATTCCTACTTCAGTTTTTTAAAAATCATCCAGTTAAAAAACTTGCTCATTCTAGCTTTCAAACTAAGATTGATTAGATGATGTCCATTTTACAAAGATACTAGTTATGAAGGTCTGAAAAGTGGCTTGGTTAAGGAGCTGTCGAAGTTGGCAACAGAGGGTATGTCCAAATCTCGCTGCATCGGTCACCAAGTAATAACGATTGAGTTGTCTAACCCATATGCTAAATTCAGGACACTCTCGCTGAATCTACTTTGGCTGGTAGATGCGACGACGTATATCCCCACCGCCGAAGGCACGGTGTATTTGGCGGTGGTTCGAGATATCTTTTCACGCCACCGAGGTGTCGACAAGCTTGTGCTGTCGCGAACGTGAAATTATCCATGGGATCCGTCGGCGATCGTAATGACAACTCCATGACAGAAAGCTTGTTTGCGGCGTTAGAGACCGAGTTGAGCGATCGCCAACCACGACAACGATTTCGCATTCGAGCGGAAGCAAGTCGGGAAATCTTTACTTACCTGCAGAGGTTCTACAATCCACACTGAGCGCACTCAGCACTGGATTATCAGTCTCCAGTAGCTTATGAACGGAGATATGCAGTGGAGAATGGTTCTACAGCAAATCCCAAAACAAACTGTCTATCAAACTGAGGCAACTTCAGTGTTATTTATTCCCATATTTAGCGAGCAAGACATTTACAACAATTTCCTCTGCAAAATTACTTTCCAAACTTGTAAAGTCAAACTGAGTCACTACTTGCTGAACCGCTCACATCCCGAAGTGTTATAATCACCCAAATTTCTCCCCTCTATTAATTTCTCCCCTCTATTAGGGAAATGTAGTGAAATTACTCCCTCAAGTTAGATTGTCTTCCAAAACTGGAAAATCTAAATTTCTAAACCTTCGCAATACAGTGCTTGTCGTAGCGTGCTTATTCGTACCTACAGCGGTGGTTTTTGCAGGTTCATTTTGGGATTTTTGCAACGGTCCTCGAGATACTCAAGAACATCCTCCCGAGCTTCGTTCCTTGTCTGGTTCATATGAGGTTGAATATGGAAGATACGAAAAACGATTTTTTTCATGGACTTCGATGGTCTTCCAAATTCGGTACATCATAATGTGTTTTTCAAGTTTAAAGATCTAAATGAAGAGTACATTCGAGGCTTCTATTCGGACTCAACACAAAAAGCATTGAATCAAATTACGAAGTATATGGAGTATCAAAGACTGCGTGATTCAGGTGCAGACCCAACTGAATGGAATAAAGCGTATAGCACGGCAATGGCCCATATTCCCGGTACTGTGAGAGACTTAGATAGAAGCGGGGGAAGTCGAAACGTTCAGCAATCTTATACAAGATTTGGATGGTGGTGGTGGCCATGGAATTCAAACCACCAGCATAAGTACAAGCAATTTTCAGAGCTTGAATGGACCTCCTTCAACGTTTTCACCGCGAACTGTCAAGATTGGGCCGACGCAGTACTTAATTAAGCCTGAGACTCACCCAAAGAGGAAGTGTCAAACTTAGTTTTACACTTCCTCTTTTTTTGTTTCGTTCACGTTTAAGTCTCCTTTGAAGAGTAATAGTTTGAAACTCAATACAAAGGTACACTGTTTGTGTATTTTTATCATAGGTTCATTGATCGTAGGTGAGGCATTCCCTATTGTTGAGCAGGCGTTTTTTAGTTTCGTTGTCGGTACTGAGCGTCCAAAACCACAAGATCTATCTACTAGTGCAAATGAGGAGATTGATGTTGTGCCGACCAATCTTTCAAATCTATTGGAAGAACATAAGTCGCTTTATGAAATGTCTGTTTTTGTTCGACGAGTATTGGATTCGAAGAGTGAAGATCAGTTGTGGGATCTTTGGAACCGTATTCACGAAATCGACGACTCCCGAATCCGGTCGGTGGTGAACCAAAATTTTGTGAGTCGATTTGCAACAACTTCACCGCAAAAGACACTAAACAAAATTTTGTCGATCTCTGAAACCCAAAGAGAAGTTTTACTAAAAACCTTTTTTGGTGCCTTGGCTGATGAAAATTTCAGAGACTCGCTGTCGTTCTTGAGTTTTCTAAACGAAAAAGATGAGCGAATCGCCCTTCAAACAATTCTGATTGCACATGCGGAATTAAGCGAAGATCAACAACTCGAAATCGCCCGTCAATATGGACACTCCGCCGTAGTTTTCGACGTATACCGATATCATCTTCTATCTCTCGCGGAACTGAACTCCAAAGCCGCAATGACGACAGTTGCCGGGGACCTATTAAGTAATCGAACACATCCTGGGATGCTCGATCTTTTTGAAACGATAATGAAATACTGGATTGATCTCTACGGTACAGAAGCGATAGCACAAATTAGGTCGCTACCTGCCGAGACCAAGTACCTAGGTCTTCAAATTGGATTGCTGCACTACGCTCAGACTGATCCAAGATTGGCCGTTGAACTAGCGCAAGAACAATCGGGTCAGTTCAGTGATTTTTTATTGACCGAAGTTTTTAGAACATGGGGAGCAAGTGAACCAGTATCAGCTCTAGAATTTCTTACTAAGTCAGATAAACTGAATTCAAACTTTCAGTTATTTGAAGTGTTAACGATAAGTTGGGCACAACACGACCCTCAAGGACTCCTCGAACAGATGCCGAACCTCCCAGAAGCTCTGCATGCAAGAGCAACTCTTCGAGCATTAAAAAGTCTTGCTGTTGAATCGCCCGAAGAAGTTGTGTTACTTTTGGATCAAGTGAATACGGAGTCAAAATTACACGTCGCAAGGACAATTGTTGAATACTGGGCTCAATCGGATCTGGATCAGACCCTATCTTGGATAGACAGTGAATTTTCCGGGAGTGATCGGCACTCGTTAATTCGAGTTGTTCTACTAAATATTGCTACGACTAGTCCAGAACGTGCAATTAAGCTTGCGAGAACAGAACCCACCGGATTCTTTGAGCCTGGTTTAGAATTTGAGGTGATTGATCAACTTGCTCGAACCGATGTGAAACAAGCCAAAGCAATGTTACCATTTGTACGCGACGGAGTAACTAAGCTGAGTTCTTTCGGTGTTGTTGGATTTGCTTTAGTTAGGAGGCAAGAGATATCAGAAGCATTTGCCCTCGGAGTTGAATTACCGGAGAAGATGCGTGATTCTTACAACGGTGGTCTTGTCGGAGATTGGTCCATACACGATGCATGGGGGTTGTATCAAGCCATCGACACATTACCCACCGAAAAGTCGAAATCTCGTGCTGCAGTATGGTTATTGGGCTCTCACCGAGACTCTGAATTGTTCAGCGACGAGGAAATTATCCATATCCGTTCGTTCTTGTCAGAAGCTGACACACGCGCTGTAAACTTTCAGAGTCCCTAAGAAGACCAGAGTAGCACAAAATTAATTGGTTCAATCAAACATGTCAATAGTTCATAAGGCTAAGCCACAGATCTCAAGACGCGTTCTAATTTCTGGAAGTTTCGTCGCACTCCTTGTTCTGGGAACGATTTGGTTCTTCGTTCATTGGATTAACACAAGAGACGTAGAGGACTATAACGCACTGGAGGAACATTTAAATGGGTTGCAGTCTTCGCAACATACAGTCAATGAGTCCAACTCAAAGATTGACAATGTTCGGAAAGTTCTGGATATTCAAAACATTGATAACTCCTGGCAGCGCGCACTAGCTCTTGACGCACTCTTGTTAAATGTCGATGTGGAACAAACAAAAGAATATCTTGTTGTAGCGGCAGAAATTCCAGGCGCATTCATAAGACAGACGATCGTAGAGCAGATTATTCGTAAATTCGCGGCATTGGATCCTGTATTAGCATTGGAATATGCCGCTACTGTACCACAATTTCGACGAGACGACTATGTCTCTATGATTTTTGAAGAGTGGTGTTTTTTTGATTTAACAAGTGCATTGGCACATGCTAAAAATTTGGACTCGACTACAAAAAAGACACTTTTGAGGAATTTAATTATATGGCAACCAGATCTAACAGAGTCGGAAATGAGCGTGCTCGCCGAAGAATTTAAACTACCCAATTTCGCGGCAAACATTGCGCAGTCAGAATATGGAAATGGCATATTAGCCAATGAAGATCCACAAGCGAAATGGCAGCAACTAGTAAACGACGACCTGACTGATTATGACCAGTTAGACGCATTAATTGCAGTGAGTAGAGCTTGGATGCAACAAGATGGTGGTTCTGTAATCGACTTTATCCAAGAGAACATGCGTCGTGGACCAACTCGGAGCACTTTACTCGGCGAGTTATTGACTACACTAGCACAGTACGATAGTATCAGCGCATTCAATCGTGCAGTAGACTTGTACGACCCTTCTTTTCGAACATTCATGACTCAATTAGTTCGGAATTGGGCGATTACTGATCCGGAGGCTGCATTGTCGGAACTGTTGAAGTTAGAGTCACCAATACTAAAAGAGAAGTTGGTTGAAGTTGCATTTTCCACTTGGGCGGAAAGTAATCCATTGTCGTTTCAAAATGCCGCAGAATCAATACCGACAGAACTTAAAGACTCCTATACTGCGGAAGCGATGAACTTGAATATTTTTAAAGACCCTGAACAGTTAGCTAAGGAATTGTTTGGAGATGGACGCAATGGCACCTTCGATCAAGCGGGTGCGATAGTTTCGGCTTGGTCGTTGGAAGATTCTCTAAGCGCGTTTCAGTGGGTTCTAGAGAATCCAAATGTTGCACCAATGCGCTCAAGATTGGCTGCGATAGCCTTGTCAAGGCTTACTCAAGATGAAGTGGATCGCGCTTTGGAACTCGCATTAGACCAACCTGTTGGCAACACAGATATTGGCTATGAGGCACAAATCATCACTCTCGTAGCCCGGCAAGACTTGACGCGAGCACTTTCGTTGCTTACGCAGGTACGCGACGGAGAGACGCGAATAGTAGCGTATAAATCTGTTGGATCGACGCTGTTAGCATCAGGAGAAATTGAGAGTGCAATCTCTATAGGTCATGCTTTACCAGAAGACCAACGGCGTACATATTTTGATGGAGTATTGAACGATTGGTCATTGACAAACCCACAGCAAGCGTTTTCAGTCTTGGAACTATCTGAGTCTCCATTAGTGCGATCATCCCTTGCGAAATGGTTGAGCGTGTACCAGAGATTTCACGGAGATGAGGCACTATCTAACGAGCAAATCGAATCACTTAAGCAACATTTGACAGAGGCTGATATACGCGAAATCGCAGATGAACAACAGAATTTGAAAGTGTTTGAATTTCTAACAGAGTGAATTATTAGTAACACATGATTGCTCATTGTTCTTTTGTGAACCAGAATCTGTCAAATAGTATCCCAATAATTTTTAAATTTGTGCAAATTGGAGTTTAATACGTATGAGTCATCAAGTTCGTAGTTTGGTAGTTCTTGGATTAGCATTTCTATCTTACTACGCGATTGGAGACGATTTACTAGGTACCTATATCATGTATGATGTAGATCAAGAGACTGGGGAAGTTTCTGACTCATTAGGTTTGACAACGATAACGATCAACCAAACAATAGACGAAGAATCATATTCGATCAAAGAGACAGTGAGAATTGATAAAGCTGATTGGGAAAAGATTCAAGCGGAGAGAATTCGACATTTAGAAGAACTCAGCTCCGAGGAAAAACGAGAGATGGCCGTAGCAATCAGTGGGGACGAGTCAATTGATCATAATGAGATTTTTGACAAATATGTAAAAGACATTAAAGACGAAAATTATGAGGATGAAGCGAAGAGCCTAAACACTTTAAAAACTACAACCGAAGTAACTATTGATGGCAATAGCATATCGTTCTTTATCCCTTTGCTAGGTTACGAAGAGAAAGGTTTACACAAGCGCGGGGAGAGAAAATTTGGGAGATTGTTTAAAGCCGACATTCAAAATGGAGAGTTAGTAGGTACTTGCACGTGGTTTAGCGGTCCACGGCTTCCGCCATACGAGCGCAAGATTTACGGAAAACGTAGTGAAGAAGATTTAAGTGCTTCAGTGGAAAACATAGAAAACTCAAACACGGGCGAGACAAAATCCAATGAAACGCTCGTCAAATAGGGTACTTGCTCGAAAAATATTTGTACCAATCTGTTCCGTCTGGTAATAGGAGTCTTCTGTGTAATTGTCATTTTCAAACAAATTGTGCAGAGAAGTCCATTTGAAGTTGCCTCAGTTTGATAGACAATTCTGTCTTGCTCGCTAAATATGGGAATAAATAACACCATATTTACTATAGAATCATTGAGGGGTGAAAACTATGAGCAAGCGAATTGTACTGAGTGCAACGGAGCGAGGCGAGCTCGTCTTGCGGCTCCTGCGTAAGGAAGCCACGGCAGGAGAGTTAGCCCGTGAAGCCGGGATCTCGGAGCCGACGTTGTATCAATGGCGTGATACCTTTTTGAAAGCTGGATTTTCGGGTTTGGACGGTCGGAAAAGCTCGGATTCCGAGCATCGTCGCTTGGAACGCGAGGTCGCACAACGCGATCAATTGATTGGCGAGATGACGGTGGCATTGCGGACGTTAAA
The DNA here is from genome assembly GCA_009837185.1 of Gammaproteobacteria bacterium. GTDB lineage: Bacteria > Pseudomonadota > Gammaproteobacteria > Pseudomonadales > Azotimanducaceae > Bin55. The sequence continues at coordinate 47,834 of VXUA01000056.1, forward strand.
AAAAGTTTGGGCGTCTCCGATTGACGGATGCCGTGCGTCGTTGTATCCAGTCCGAGATGGCCTCTTGGCCAGGGACTTTGCGGTTGACTTCAGTGTTGTCTGAGTTAGGTATCTCCAGCACGACTTGGTGTCGTCCATCGCCGCTGGTACCACGCGCTCGTGGTCGTCCGAAAGTCCCTTTAGACGAAAGACAAGTGGCCGTCATTCGAACCTTGAGTGAACGTTATCCATACTGGGGGTACAAGCGTCTGGCAGTCTTAGCTCGACGGGAATTCGGTGCGGTGTACAGCGATCGCTTAACGTACCGGATCATGAGGGATCTCGGGTTGCTTCAACGGCGCGTGCGACGTCAGGCCGAGCTGCATCAGAGTCGGCAACTGTTTGAGTTGCTACCCACGAAGCCGAATGAACTCTGGCAAATGGATGTCACCTACCTGCATTTGCCACAAGGACGCTGGTGGTACATTGTGTCGGTCATTGATTACTACTCGCGGTATCTGTTGACGTGTTTCTTGACGCCGTTTCAGAATGCGACCGCAGTGTCTCAAGCTCTCGAACTCGCGATTCAGGAATCGGCGCGGTTGCATGGTCCACTGCAACACGCACCGATCCTGGTGACGGACAATGGCTCAAGCTTTCTGGCACGGAAATTTCAGGACGTTTTGCGGCATCGATTTCGACATGTGCGGATCCAGTACCGGACCCCGCAACAGCTGGGCTTATTAGAGCGCGTTCATGGGACCTTAGAAAAGGAAGAAGTGTACTTTCGCATCTATGAGCATCCCCATCATGCTCGACCACGTCTGGAAGAATTTCTCCAACGCTACAACCAGGTGCGGCCGCATTGGGCTTTACGCCCGGCGGAAAATGAAGATCCGTGGACTCCAGCCGAGGTCTATGAGCAGGGTCGTACCATCCTCATTCCGCAATGGCGGGGATGGGCAAACGCCGCCCAAAAGAAACTTGAGGAACGACTGCATCGAACCACAGGAGAGCGTCTCGCAGCATGACCAAAAACTACGATAACTCTCTATTTAGAATATTTCCGCTATTTACCGTAGCAAGACAGAATAGTTGCGATGACTGAAAATTTAAGCATCGGAAATAACGTCGGCACAGGCGAGCCTGACGAGATGAGATACTTTGAGCCTTCGTTTCTCAACGCGCTGCCACATTACTTGCCCCTGCTCATTTTCCCGCTGTTGATTCTTGCCGCACACTATGGTGGTTTTTGGTTACTAGGACCGTTCGTTTTCATGAGCGTCGCAGGATTTCTAGATCGAGTGTTCGGAGTCGATGGTCTCAACATGAACCCAAGAGGTATTTCAGAACGACGCTTTATCTGGTACAACATTCCTGTGTGGACTTGGGCCGTACTGTGGCCACCGACATTAGTGTTCGGACTATGGCAGATCTTCGGCGGAGCTTCGTATCCAATTTGGCAAAAGGTGTGTCTCGCCGTGCTGCTGACCATGGAAGCACAAGCGGTGTTTGTCGTCGGGCACGAACTCGTTCACAGACGCTCCACTTGGGAACGAAGACTCGGTGAATTTCTTCTGGCTTCAAATTCCTACCCTCAATATGCCACGGAGCACGTGTACATTCACCACGCTAAAGTCGGTACTCCTCACGATGTAGGATCTGCGCCAAAAGGAGAGAGCTTCTGGCGGTACTTCCCTCGAGAAGTCGTCAGTAATCTAACCAATTCGTGGAAAGTCACTGGTGAACGCTTAGCGCGGCGAAAGCTATCCCGGTGGCACTATAGCAATCCTTTTTGGCGATACGGTATTGCGTTAGCGTTTTGGTATGGCTTAGTTTATTCCCTGGGCGGAATTTGGGCAGTGCCCATTTACATATTTCTGGGGCTGAGCTGCGTATTCTCGATGAAGATCAGTAACTACTTCCAACACTATGGGCTACGTAGAGTTTTAATGTCTAACGGCCGTTGGGAAAAAATTTCACCGCGCCATTCTTGGAATGCAGATTGGAAATTTACCAACTGGATGTTTTTCAAAATGCAACGGCATGCCGATCATCACGCGATGGCCACCCGACCCTATGCACAATTACAACACCGCGCGCATGAGTCGCCTGAACTTCCCGGTACGTACGGCGACATGATGAACCTCGTGCTCCGACCGAAACGTTGGTTCGCAAAGATGGATCCTTTGGTCGACGAGTGGCGAAAGCATTTTTACCCTGAGATTGACGATTGGAGTCCTTACGACAGCTCCATTTCGTCTGCGAGACCAGACGACTTTAATGAGATCGTTGAAATTTTCGGAGTTGCGCCGAGACTCGCGGCGCGAATCGAACGCAATCCAGAACTACTCGACAATCTATCAGAGAGAGAGTTCACCGATCTTAATCTACCGAAGGGAATATTAGACGAGCAGGAATATGATATTGCACGTCGCGGGCTAGCGAGACTCTATTGGACTACCGAAATGGGAGTCCAAGAAATGCGAGACTTGATTGCGGAAATACCATCCACAAACTCTAAAGAGACTGCAGAAATTGCGCGGAATTGGGTGAATGACAAGGGCTTTCAGATTGGGATGCACGTCCTCCGAGAAAACTTGTCGACGACCGAAGCCTCAATCGCTCTCTCCAATCTAGCCGAAGCGACCATTACCTCCGTGATTTCCTCAACGATTACAGACTATGTTGAGCAAGCGGCCGACGACTTAGAGGATGGAGTAGCCGTGATATTCTTCGACGAACTCGCGACCAAGGAAGCGTTTCCTGGTGTCAAGATCAAGGTACTAGTTCTGTTCGAAGGTTGGGAAGCTGACTCGATCAAACGAATGTCTCGTAGTCTACGAGATAGGCTTGGACATCTCGCTACGGATAGCTTGTTGTTCTCTCCTATTCAAAGAAAAACTGAGGAGGTTCTAGCACTACCATTCGCGGATCTTCAAGAACACTTCCGACGGTCTGATTTAGAAACAATCCCTAGCCTGACGAGAGCTCGATGTGTATGGGAACATGGAGACACTGGACTAGCAGGTAGATTTGACAGCACTCAACGCGAGCTCATCGACGAGTGTCAAATGAACAAACCTCAATGCCTAGCGAACACATCCTCAAGTTCTAACGGGGACCCGCACAAGTCTCCTTACCTTGGATTGAGTGCCAAGATCAATCAATTTGAAGAGGTCGCACGGTTCTTACAGTTAACAGATCAGACTACTGATCTCAACGATTCCGCCCCGACGGCTACAACGATATTCCAGCATATGGGTGAAAACGAATTAGCAGAAGGTACGAAGTTATGGCGTACTCTTCAGGGAGTCGCTCACCTCGTACATGAAGATAGTTTCGACTTAAGGAAGGCTAAGCCAAGAGTGCAGCAACTCATTGCCAATTCGTGCGGACATGACGAGTTTGACGTTTTGACTTCCAAATTAACAGAAATCGATTTAAACACAACTGAAGCTATCAACGCTATCGTCGAGCGTGCGTAGAGGTGCCAGCAAGCTCTACCGCGAATTTCGAAGCACAGGTTCAATCACACAAAGATGCTCAGCCGTCAGCGATCCTGACCAAGACCACGCCCGAAGACCAAGGACTAGTTAAGCTTCCGGTACTCGCTCCACATCTGAAGTTCCACGACATCGGAGATCATAATGTTTTATTGGTCTCTGAATCTTTCAATACGCTACTACGCGGGAAACTGTATTGTGACTTGATACCGCTCGTAGACGGGTGCAACAGTCTAGATTCCATACTGTCTTCACTGGATTCCACGCACGAGTTCGCAAGCTTACTCGCGGCGATTGTGTCTCTCTCTACTAAAGGATATATAGTTTCTGCCGATCACAGTTTGAACTCATCCATTGCTGCGTATTGGTCGTCTCTCGGAGCATCGCCACGTTGGGTCGAACAGCGACTCGCAGAAGCGTGTGTGTTAGTAAATGAAGATCAAAAAGAACTGGTACGATGCCTAAATGACGCTGGCGTTTCAACTAACAACGAGAATCCGAATCTCAATGTTTCAGTTTGCGACGACTATTTAGCTAAAGACTTCCAAGATACGAACCAGACAAATCGCGATCTGAAAATTCCATGGATGCTAGTACGACCACTAGGTATCGAAATACTGTTCGGACCTATTTTTAACGCTGAAAACAATGGTCCGTGTTGGATGTGTCTTGCCAATCGTCTTCACCTTCACCAAGAGGTGCACAACTTCTTGCGATACAGCTTGGGTGAAGATCGTGCATTCAAAGCATTTGCGACGGAACCAATCGTCCGACAATCGGTTATTTCATTCGTGGCGAGCGAAATTGTTAAGTGGTTAGTGTTACATGAATTTGCACCGCTGCATCAACATTCGGTTTCATTGAACGTCAATACTCTCTCGCTTTCTCAGCATCGAGTTTTGCGGAGACCACAGTGTTCCGTGTGCGGTGATCCGGAGTTGTATAACCCAAATAGGAAACCAGCGCCAATTACACTGAAATCTAGCCCAAAGATTAGTCGTAATAGTGGTGGGGTTCACGCGGAAGAACCTGAAGAGACCTTGGCGAAGTATCGTCATCTAGTGAGTCCTGTTAGTGGCGTAGTGAGTTGGCTTCGACGTAGTACTGATGAAACGGATAGCTATTTACACGTGTACTGGGCAGGGAGTAATTTTGGTGCGCGAGGCCGAAGCTTAAGTTCGCTTCGTCGTAGCTTAAGAAGCAAGAGCGCAGGTAAAGGGAGTTCTAGGGAACAGTCAAAAGTCAGTGCTTTGTGTGAAGCCATCGAACGGTTTTCAGGAAGTATCGATGGAAGTGAGATTTCCATTCGTAAGCAATTCGTTGAACTTGCAAGAGATGAAGAAGCCATTCATCCTAATGATGTTCAGTTATTTAGTGATTATCAATACGACAACGCGCAGGAATTGAACGCGCAAGGGCATCCATACAACGTGATTCCGAGACGCTTCGACGAAACCGCTGATGTGAGTTGGACACCAGTCTGGTCATTTACGCAAGAACGACAGCGTTATCTGCCAACGACGATGTTGTATAGTATGCCATCCGAACTCCGAGGTCCTAATGACCGCATTGCAGATTCCAATGGCTGTGCCGCTGGTAACACCCTAGAAGAAGCTATCCTGCAAGCGTTCTACGAACTTGTTGAACGCGATGCGTTTGCCATTTGGTGGTACAACAGCATCCAAGCACCAGCAGTTGACCTTTCAAGTTTTAATGAAGAATATCTGGTAATTGCTTCGGAATACTATAGCCAAAGGGAACGTGATCTTTGGATGCTTGATGTCTCTTCAGATATAGACGTTCCTACTTTTGTTGCAGTTTCAAGGCGAATGAATTCTGATTCTGAAGACATAATCTATGGTGCAGGAACACACTCTGATCCCGAAATAGCCGCATTACGCGCCGTGTGTGAACTCAATCAATGCCTGTCTTGGCTACCCGATAGTGCCAGTGGGGACAATCGACCCAAAATCGACGATCCCATAGCATTAAATTGGTGGCGATCTGCCCGTCTCGATGATTGCAACTGGTTAGCACCATCCAAACAGATTCGAACAGCTACAGATTACACAGTATCAGATTCCGAGGACATGAGGGACGACATAGAGCATTGTCGAGCTAAAGTAGAAGCCAAGGGTTTAGAGTTTTTAGTGCTAAATCAAACACGTCCAGATATTGGTATGCCAGTGGCTCGGGTGATCGTACCGGGTATGCGACACTTTTGGGCAAGATTTGCCCCAGGGCGATTGTACGATGTACCTGTAGATCTGGGTTGGTTCAAGCACAGTCTTGACGAATCTGAGCTAAATCAAAATCCGGTGATTGCTTGAAAAAATGGATATCGACGAAGCAGTACTAATTACCCAAGAAAGGCTCGCACAAGAGGGTCAAAATATGGGGGACTTATTAGGCTTTCTTCGGCACCGCATTTCTCCAACTCTCATAGGTGAATCACACTGGATGCACATCCTTAAACGAGCCGAAACGCTTCCGATTGAAATGGGAGCTCTACCCTTTGGGTTTGAGATTCCCTTACATGAACATTTGCCAGTCGCTGATTTCGGAGTCTCATTAGCAAGCGGTACCAGAACGGCTACTTTCTATGAAGACCTCCACCGCAAAAACTCTGCTGATGAAACTACAAATGCAGTTTTGAACTTATTTCAGCAAATGGAATCCGACAGATCAAAGTTGCGCGACATTGTGGGTCGGAAGTTGATGCTTGAATACGACATCGATTCCAATTCTGATAACACACGTCGGATGCCAGGGATGTTTTTACGGCCAGGGGAAAGACCTATCATGGGTGGCGGTTCTCAGCTGGAAGATATTACCACCGTAATGGACGCTTTAGTCTCTTGCGTAGGTTGGAATCAAGACGCTGCTGAAAGGAAGAATGTTGAACACGCATATCTCGTGCAACCAAAACATACACGGACGGACTCCTTTGGAATTTTCCCTTCACGTTCTCGATCGATTCGATTAGCGGTAATGGGCTTTACAGATTTACAGGAACTTTGTACCTATCTTGACAAAGCCGAATGGCCTGGACTAATTTCAGCCGTAGAGTCTGTAGTCTCACGATTTCAAGAGCGAGCGAATGTCGTCAGAAGTGGAGTAAACATTGACGTGCATAGCAACGGCTTAGGTCCTTCGCTTGGGCTCACTCTCATCGTAAAGCAAAGGTTCACGAAGGACTCTCGATACTGGCTCGACGGTCAGACGGACTGGGAGCCGTTCCTTAGAGCATTAAGTTTAGAAGATGTCATAGACCCAAAAAAACTAAAGGATCTAGAGAGTTGGCACTCGCAACCGAATGTGTTATTCGCGAAGTCTGGCCGCTTTGTTTTATTACAGGGTATTCACCACATAAAGCTTGTCGTTTCCGACAATCAGCTTCAAAAAGTGAAAGCTTATTTGTTCCTCGTCCTTTCTGGAGCGATCGCACAATAGCGTCCCCAGAAATGCAAAAGCCGCCACCTCACAGAGATGGCGACTCCTCTGACTCAACGCGAACTAGATTAGTTCGCGTTGAAATTAAACGTGAAGAACGTTTAGATTTTGTCTACCAGCAACAACAAAGACCAGCGGAAATTGCTTCGAGTTGTTCCTCGGTGATGTTCGGGTCGGGCGGCAATGCAAGGTGAACTGTTTGCATGTCGCTTTCGTGGACCTTAATTGTCATCGAGTCCGGAATTGTGATTCCTAACTCATTGCTGATGGTCATCTTAGGATTAGCCAGAAGTGCTTGCCTGAACTGTTCATCCACAGCAGACTTCTCGACAATTTGTTGAAGCATTTGATCGCCACTTCTCATAACGGATCCCTCTTAGTCGAAAAATGATGAATTTATAGTTTTGTGAATTATAACATAACTATCGGTACAGGTCTGCTCACCCATAACCGATTTTCGGACACTCAATTCGGAGTCCTCGCGTCGCTCACTTATGCAAACGACACGAAGTTGCTTCATAAAATACTAGCAGAATTTCAATACTCGTACGGAAGTGTTTCTTGATTTCCGAGATTGCAAGAGAACATGTACAGAAACTGGGTTTACAACCAAAGAGCTAGCTGCTTATTTACAGCTTACTGAGTCAGTTCAAAGAGACTAAGACAGTTATTTACAACACCAACCAAATTTTGAATCCTTAAAGTGAGCTCCAGATCGACGAACCTTAAATTTAGAATTGAATACATGCGTAAATCGAGAAAGGACACTACTGTGGACTTAACTCTTCATTCGACTCGATTCTTAGTTCTTTTTGCGTCAATGCTCCTCCTAGTTTGGACTTCTCCAACTTCAACGGTCAGTGCTCAGCAAGAGACACCCGAGGAGAAAGGCATGAGAATCGCCATCGCGGCTAGTGAGAGCAACGAAGGATTTGGAGACTTTTCGGCTCAGCTAACCATGGTGATTCGTGATCGCCGAGGTGGCGAAAGCACAAGACAAATGCGTTTTAAGGTGCTCGAAGTACCCGACGATGGTGACAAGAGTTTGTTCGTATTCGACCAACCACGAGATGTAAAGGGCACAGCACTTCTTACCCACGCTCACATAAATGCCCCAGATGACCAATGGCTGTATCTTCCTGCACTACAAAAAGTAAAACGCATTAGTGCTTCTGAGCGATCTGGTTCATTTATGGGTAGTGAATTTGCATATGAAGACATGCGAGCAGGAGAAGTAGCAGAGTACACCTATAAATATTTACGTGAGGAACCGTGTGGGGACTTGACGTGCACGGTGATTGAACAATATCCTCTAGATGAAAAGTCTGGATATAGTAAAAAAGTGATCTGGCAGGATACTGAGGAGCTGAGATCATGGAAAATGGAACTGTATGATCGCAAAGACTCACACTTAAAAACACTCACATTCGCAAAGTACAAACAGTACCTTGAGAAGTTTTGGCGCGCCGAAGAACAATCGATGGAGAATCACTTAACTGGTGCTAGCACGGTTCTGAAATGGACCGGGTTTGAGTTCGGCAAAGACCTAGACGAAAGCGAGTTCAGCCAGACAGCTCTTCGACGCATTCGCTAATGCGACACAGTGTAGGCATCGCACTACTCGGATTCTTTTGTGCGACGTGTGCGGTCGGACAAAAATTCGATGTGAACAGTGAAATTAGCTTTCAAGGACGATGGTATCCGCAATCCCCAATTTTTTCGGAGCAGAGATCGAGTACGATGGGAGCTGTGGTAAAGACGACGGTTCATGTAGAAATTGCGTCTAAAACCAGTTTTACGCTCACTCCACTATACAGATACGACAGCGCTGACTCGCAAAGAACGCACGGAGACGTACGAGAAGCATATTTCTTGATGTATGGAGATTGGAATGATTCTGCTTGGGAACTTCGGTTGGGTCAAGCAAGTGTTTATTGGGGCGTTACCGAGCTGTATAACCTCGTAGACATCGTTAATCAAACGGATCTGGTTGAACATCCGCGCAATCGCCCAAAACTAGGGCAACCGATGATACACCTAACTGTTTACGGCGACTGGGGAGTCGCCGAGTCTTTTCTGTTACCCTACCACCGCAAGCGTACATTTCCCGGACCCGAGGGTCGTCTTCGATCGCGATTTCCTATTAACGAGAGTGCGAGTTATGAATACCGAGATGAGGAGAAACATATTGATGTCGCATTTCGCTACAGTAATTCTGTAGGACCCTACGACTTTGGATTAAGTATGTTTGTGGGTACCAATCGGGAACCAGCTTTCCTTGCTAGCGGACAACCAGAGCCAACAACACTCGAGCATTGGACCCTCCAGCCCTACTACGAACAAATCGAACAATTTGGCTTAGACGTGCAACTCACGACTACTGGATTGCTTTACAAGTTTGAAGCGATACAACGAAACGGTATGCGGAATCTTTTCGGAGAAGACGAGAATTATCATGCCGTAATTCTTGGGGCAGAACGCACTATTTACAACCTATTTGACTCCTCTGCGAGTCTGACTGTGCTTGCCGAATGGTTGTACGACGCCCGTGGGTCTCGGTCGACCAATGTTTGGACGAATGACTTGTTCCTCTCTGGGTTTCTCTCCTTCAACGACGTTGCGGGGACAGAATTTGTCGCGGGTCTACTTGCAGATTTAGATTATGACTACCGAGCACTCAACCTAGAATTCAAACGCCGGCTGTCAGATTCGTGGACCATGCGGTTAGAGAGTATCGTGAATTTGAGATCTGATCCCGCGGATTTAACGTACGATGGTCGAAAAGATAGTTTCTTGGGAATCGACTTCACCTTTGGCTTTTGATACCTATAACAACAATACTCGCGAGTCATCATCACAACGAGGACAAATAGTCTACTGTGGGAAATACATCAGTGAAGCCTTTTGAAGATAGAATTCGATGATCCAACCAGGCCGACAGTCATTAAACCGAATTGCAGTTATTGGACGTGGTACCGCAGGATCCTTGGCGGCTGCGAGCATCACTCACCAGCTCGCGGATGGCGAGTATGAACTTCACCATATCTACGACTCGCGCATCCCAGTCATCGGAGTAGGTGAAGGTAGCTGGCCGAGTTTGGTTCAAGAATTGGCGCAACTAACGAATCTGCCCCATGAAAAAATTCAACGACAGATCAGGGGTACGCGGAAGTACGGAGTGGCATTTGAGGGATGGGGGCAACGCAATCGGAAATTCATCCACTATTTCACACCGCAACAGGTATCCTACGCCTACCATTTAGCTGCAGACTTGTTGGCAGAATTGCTTCATGAGAGTGCAAATGCGACGCACGTTGACGCAAAGGTTCTCAATATTGCAAAAGTGGACGGAAGTGCTCGAATAGATTTCGAAGGTCGAGAGTCAGAAAGCTATGACCTCGTATTCGATGCTCGCGGATTTCCAAAAGAGCTCACTTCTGAGCAAAACATCAATATTTCATTTATTCCTACAAATACCGCTGTGATTCGACGCTGCCCAGCTATCATGCAAACCGAAGATGGACTAGTGCTTCAACATACTTACACGCGTGCTGTGGCTCGACCGCACGGCTGGGTATTTGTGATACCTTTGACTGCTCACACATCCTATGGTTATATATTCAATCGCGAAGTGACTGATCTTGAAGCTGTTGAGGCTGACTTTGATAAGCTACTTGAGACAGACGGCGTACCCGAATTCGAGCAGCGTGCTGTAATTCAATTTCCCAATTTTGTCCACCGCCAATTATTTGATGGAGTCGTAGCTCGAATTGGAAACGCTGCCGCGTTTATGGAACCGCTTGAAGCAACGGCAATAGTGTCTGCGCAACTGCAAATAGGGATGGTGCTTCATATCCGACTCAACCGCGCCATAGAACACATTGATCGAGACGCAACAGTAGTAAATCGATTCTTGGTTAACACGATTCTTCGATATGGTTTGTTTGTCGGATGGCACTACTCGCGCGGATCGATGTACAAATCGGAGTTTTGGGACTTTGCTCGCGAACATGTGTGGCCGAAACATAGAACTGTGGCTGATCCAAAGCAAGTGGATTGCAATGCACTGACAAAGTTCGACGAAATGCTACAGCTTCTTAAGAGTCCCGTCATCGATAAAGCCGATTGGCACAAGATGTGTGCCGTGCCACTCACCAGTTACGCACAGATTTCTCAAGGGCTAGGATACTAGCACTAAAAGGTACTAACCGGTCACACCAGTATTGCGACCTCATCATCATTATTTGACGATTGCTATTCGCTGTGTTCTCACTGTGTACCTTATCCAAGTAGTCTCTACGTTTTTGTCATGAGAGTCTTGTAGCTGGTTTTGCGACTATCCATCATCGAACAAAGTAAACACACTAGCTAGCAACAATCCTTGATTGCTCCAGTAATTTCAGGTCGAAATTGACGAGCGAAATATTTGCTTCAACAACCAAATTCTTCTGGTTTTCCTTAGTTCGGTGACTTTGCTCTTATAGAGTTAGCACAGCACCTATCGTAGTACAATCTTGGTAGATGAAGCAGAGTGCACTTCAACCAGTTTCCTTGAAACGACTAGTAGTCTTCATACCACTTCTGGCAATGGTCGCGCTCCAGACCTACTTCACGCTAATCGCGGAGGAAGTCACACCCAACAACACTTCAAACACTAACGAACCAGGCTTTACTACGCTCAACGGTACGGTGTTGAAGTTTACTAGTGTAGAAGCAGAAACCTCTGGACTGACTCGAAAGTACCCTCACACTTATTCTGAAGAGAACCGAGACCTGACGTTGCAATTTGCTGCTGGACTTGCCGCGGGAGATATAGACGATGACGGAGACATCGATTTATACGTTGTCGGAGGGAATACGGTCCCAAACGCACTGTACCAAAACAACGGTGACGGTACTTTCTCCGAAGTAGCGGAAGAACGTGGAGTCGGAATGCTTCATTGGGGTAGCGGTCCAGCGTTTGGCGACATTGATAGCGATGGTGATCTAGATTTATTTGTAGGTGCTGTCGAAGATGATCCTATCTATTTATTTGCCAATCAATTGAGTGATGTTGCTGGTACTTTTGTTGATATAACGGCTGATTCCGGTATCACGCTTCATGCTAAGAACACTATATCAGCCACGATGTCCGACTACGATCGAGACGGCTGGATAGATTTGTTTTTAACCCATTGGGGTGAAGTTCGATTCGAACTCTCGGACACGGAAACCGTATGGAGAAACGAAGGAGGTGGGCTATTCTCAAATTCAAGCAACAGTTCCCACATTAGTACTTCGATCTTGGACTTAAGCACCGATTGGAGTTATACCGCAAATCTATTCGATATCGACAACGACGATGACCACGACTTGCTTCTTGTAAGTGATTTCAACACAAGCCAAGTCTTAAAAAATTACGACGGAAAAAACTTTTACAGAGTCACCGACCGTGAAGTGATCAAAGATCAAGCAGGAATGGGTGCAGCTGTGGGCGATTACGACAACGATGGTGACTTCGACTGGTTCGTCTCTTCGATATACGATTTACCATTGGGAGGAAACTGGATCGGTAACAGACTGTATGAAAATGATGGCTTAGGTGGCTTTACCGATATAACGTTGGACGCTCAAGTTGAAGCAGGAAATTGGGCTTGGGGTGCTTGTACACAGGATTTCGACAATGATGGATACTTAGACATTTTTCACGTGAACGGTTGGTTTGAACTACCAAAATACCGCGGTGTTTCGTCAAAGTTTTTTCTCAATCTTGGCAATAGTAAGTTCGAGAGCATTGCATCAAAAATTGGTATCGATGACACTGAACAAGGCCGCGCGCTTGCTTGTTTCGACGCTGATCGAGACGGAGATATCGACATTGTCGTCGTCAATGTGAGCGAACGACACATTGTCTATTACCGCAACGACTCCGAAAACCTAGGAAACTCTTTAACAATCAAGCTAAGGGGTGCGGGGCTCAATACCTATGGAATTGGCGCGAAAGTGCGAGTCACCACCGAACATGGTACTCAACTACGACAACTTGGCGGTAGTAACAATTACGCGTCTCATAACCCCCATGAGGTGCACTTTGGGTTAGGAAATGCGACGGTGGCTGATATCCACGTGGAATGGCCAGATCGTGAACACAGTGTCACGGAATTGAGTGCGGTTAAAGCGAATCAAGTCTTAACGATCGCGCAACCTGGAGAATCTGGATTACGTTTGAGTGTACGGTTTGGTGATGGCGATGGTTTGTATGCGGCCGGCGACGTGGTGGAGATCGCGGCATCTGAGCCGGCGG
>VXUA01000005.1:0-8569 GCA_009837185.1 Gammaproteobacteria bacterium
GCCACCACCACCGCCATAGTGCCCACCGACGGGGACGAACGGCGTACCTATAACGACGACTTCCTCAACAGCAGACACCAAGTGACACTGGCCGAAGTTTCCCGCGTCGTCGACTTCCGAGGCTTTGTAGTATGACTTGAAATTCCAGGTTACGCCATACATTTCAGTGCCATTGAAATCAAGCATATCTCCCATACTCTGAAAAATCATCGAATACTCGCTGTTACAGGTGGTATTAAGCCAACCCCAAACCCTAGTGTCGGTTGAAGAAGAGGAAGTCAGAGCAGTCAGTCCGAACACGGTCAATGCGACCAAGATCAACCCTGCCAAAAGTTTGCGAAGAGTTTTCATCTTTCAATCTCCAAGTGGAATTTTGATTTACCAACACTAGTGTCGGGCTTATCAAACTTTCACTTGGATAAAAGACCCTGCTATTCACCCAGTCAAGTTTATAACTCTCGACTTTTGGTCGGGCTGTTGTATTCACAGGCAACCCGACTCCGGGCGTCAAGTGAAAGTTTGAATGAAAGTATTTTATCAAACTTTTTTCTGTATCTCACAAAATATTTTTTCTGATCGATCGACGCGCCTAGATCCGTCCCTCCATTTTTTAGTTGCTGCAGACTTGAAAGGGTGTCGGGGATCCTTTAGAGAGACACGTAAAAACACTTCGCTCTGCGAGCGACCTATCAACCTTAGGAACACCAAACCCCATCTCTCCTCTTTCTTTTTTCGTTTCAGATTCATAGGAATTGAAAAGGGGGGACCCTACAGAATGCTCAAAAGCACCAGAACATCCCCTAGTTTTTCGGACTTAAAAGGTGTGTGAATTTCTTGTTTTTTGTTTGCTCGCTTGCTTCCGACATTGTAATTTGAGGGAAAATAGTGCCGAAAAGCTGTGTCGTATGCACGTACACTGTATCGTTTTTTGTGTTGTTTGCACGTGTCAATTGAGCCGATCTATGTTGCAAAGGCTTGGATTGTGAGCATACACAAAGGACACCCCCACCCTTTGTTAGCAACATGAGTCCCGCTCCCTCGCCTCGCGCCCAGAAATGCGAGAATGTAGGAGTTGAAATTAGCCCATTTAAGAGCCAGTACACCCTAAGATGAAGTACACACGCGATCGCCTCGCCTCGTTAGAGCCGACCAATTCGCACCGCATTGACTAGGCGAGTATTCAGCTCGGTAATTCGTTTCAATGCCTTGTGGATTTTGCGTTTTGATTTTCTCATTTTATCGCCCCCTTGAGCGAGTGAATTACATGTTGAAGTCAGTCTAACATCTGTAGTTCTTTTATTTCCATTTAGCCCCGTTGAGTACGGATTTTGTGAACTCGTCTCGGAACGCACGAAGGAATAGCACTAACCAAACAAGCTACAGTCGATGGTGTTTGTGTCATGTTCGGTTCTTCGTATCACAGTTTGAGATCTGAATTACTCCTTCAAAACAATATAGGGGTCGCTTAGGTCAATGCAGGAATTACAAAAATTTCGAGCGATCGGTTAAAGACAATTGAATTGGGACATCATCTTAAAATAACCCAACGTCGACGAGTAGATGAATCCGTCGGTACCAATACATCGATGGTTTTGGATCCCTCAGTCATTAAGGAAACAATATCAGCCAACTACACGAAGCACTAGCACTCCAACGACAACAGCTCGTTGACATAGGAAAGCGCAATCCATTAACCAATTCTCCTCTCGACTCCGCGCGAGCCCGCCACTTGGAGATCGTAGATGAGCTTTCAAATCAAGTTTTCAATCGCTTAGTGGAAGAGCGAAAAAAATTCACTTTTCTTCCGCTGTCTCTCGACTCCGCCATTAATGAACACGACGATCAAGACGTGTATATTCCAGATGAGGTAGAAAGCACTCTGCTGGAGAAACACACGGACTCAAAACTCCAGACTAAACTCAGTCCCGATGGACTTCATAAAAAGCTTCTATCTCTCTACCGGGAAACTCGCCGTATTGAAGAAGAACAAGGAATTAACGTTCTCTATCTTGCTCTGGGTTTTCTGCGATATTTTGATTCAGAGAAATCTGAACGAGCCTTTTACGGTCCATTAATTCTCGTACCAGTGGATTTAGAACGTAGTAGTGTTCGATCACAATTTAGTCTTGTCGGCCGGGATGACGATATTGAACCAAATCAATCACTCACTAGTCTGCTTATGAGTGATTTTGGAATCTTGCTCCCCCAGTTGGGTGAGGAAGGCAAGGAATCCCCTATGTCTTATTGTCGTCGAGTCGAAGAGACTATAGCAACGAAAGATCGTTGGGAAGTTCAATTAAATCGAATGGTCCTGGGATTCTTTTCCTTCGGTAAATTTCGCATGCTACGAGATCTTGAACTACAAGAGTCGGACTCAGAAATTGGAAGTCCGTTATTAGAACGGTTATTGCTCGGGAGCGGAGAAGCAGCATCCGCTGGATCTCAAATATCCATTCATGCAAAAATGGAGAATCTTGACAAAAAATACAGTCAAGTCAAAGACTTAGGACACATTCTAGATGCTGATACTTCACAAACTCAAGTAATTACAGCGGTTAAAGACGGACGAAATTTAGTAGTTCAAGGTCCACCGGGAACTGGTAAGAGCCAGACCATTGCCAACATGATTGCAGTGATGGCGAAAGCAGGTAAAAGAATTCTTTTCATCGCAGAAAAACGCGCCGCGCTCGAAGTCGTTTTCAAAAGACTTGAGAGAAGCGGTCTGGGTCCGCTTTGTTTGGAACTACACTCCCAGAAGAGTAATCGCAACCAGTTCTATCAAGAATTGCGCAAGACCATGGAACTACATGAACCCGTCGAAGTTGCACAAAACAAGTATGAGGAAATTCAGCGGATCCGAGATGAATTGAATCATACGACGGCGTTGTTACACGAAGTCGACGAGCAAACCGGGAACACTCCCTATTTGCTCATGGGCCGTATTTCAGAACTCTTAGGTCGAGGTACTCCACCACCGAACTTTTCCATCAATGGAATTGACACTTGGAGTAAAAATACCTTTGAAGATCACCTAAAAGCAGTTGAAGCATTCGTAGCACAAGTTCAGCTAATCGGACGGGAAAACACTCACCTATGGCGCGGCGTGTACCGCCGGATGAATACCGCAAACAGGATAAGACTGTCAGAAATGCTTTCGTCTCTGTCTCAATTTGCAAAAGAAGTCCACAAGGATGCTTCCACATCGATTAATAATTGTTCACTCTTTGACTCTCCGAGTCTTGTGGATTGTGAAGAGATCGTTAATTTACTGACAGCTCTCGGACAACAACCTTCCGAGCTAACCGCAGTCGTACAATCTGACATAGTAAAAGAGCATTTTGAAGCACTATGGAAATTATGTCAAAACGTAAAAACTGCTCAAGAATTCAAAATTTCGTTAGAGCCGCATGTCGTATCGGGCGCGTTTGTTCAATCTTGGGAGATTACTCTCAACAATCTCAAGAAACATGGCAATTCAATATTCCGAATATTCAACGGTGCATTCAAGCGAGCACGACAGCAGGTATTGAGCGTATCTAAAGAAAATAACAAAAAGATCCCGTACCTCGTTGATCTCGTAGAAAGACTCTTCAATTACGAAAACGTTATAGCAGAAATAGGTAAACGAGCAAATATTGGTCAAGCATTCTTCAATTTGAATTGGCAAGCGGAATCTACAAACGTCCAGAGCACTTTAGAAGCTTTAGATTGGATAAGAAACGTCATTCATATTACAAAATATCATGAAGAAATGCAAGTGGTTGTTGAAGGTAATCTTCGTGATGGTGAATATCGTTCAAGAGCAGACGTTCTCAAACAACAAATCATCGATCTAAAGCACAAGTTAACCGAAGTAAAAGAGTTCGCCGAGATTGATTGGCAGAACGTCTTTGCAGATGAAGAAATGACACAAGTACCGATACTGACACTTGTGTCAAAGTTTGAAAATTGGACTCAAAACATGGACAGCCTTGATGGCTACCACATGCTCCGATCGCTCGGTAATGAGCTAGACAAACGAGATTTGTCCAACATTCGCGCATGTCTTGCGAAAGACGAACTACCTGTAGCCAAGATTCCTGATATATTTCGATTACTGCGTGCGGAAAAAGTTTTTTACCGACTTGCAGAAGCAGAGCCTAGGATTCGTGAATTGGACGGTGCGGAGCGCACAAATAATGTAAAGAAGTTTGTCGAACTCGATTCAGAATTACAAAGTCTTGCTGCTCAAGAACTCGCACGCAATCATTACCTCAATATTCCTCGAGGGCAAACCGGCCAACTTGCTTTGATTCGCGGAGAAATCAATAAGAAATCGCGACATATGCCTATTCGAAAGCTACTTTCCGAAGCTGGAGACGCAATCGTGCAGATTAAACCAGTGTTTTTGATGAGCCCTCTTTCAGTCGCCCAATTCCTCGAACCTGGACGGCTTGCGTTTGATCTCTTGCTGATCGACGAAGCTAGCCAAATAAAACCATCTGAAGCACTTGGTGCGGTGTTGCGATGTAAACAGATGGTCGTAGTTGGTGATCAAAAACAAATGCCACCTACATCGTTCTTTGATCGACAAATGTCCGCAGACGAAATGGATGAAGACGAAGATGTTAGCTTGGGCGGCCAAGCAGTTCATATGGAGAGCATTCTTTCACTATGTGACGCTCGCGCTATGGAACGTGCGATGCTTCGGTGGCACTATCGATCAGAACATCCTTCACTGATAGAAGTATCGAACCACGAGTTCTATGACGCAAAACTAACCTACCCTCCTACACCATTCTCGGGTCATGAGGGACTAGGCCTCAGTTTTGTACGCACCAACGGAGTGTATCAACGAGGTCGACAAAGAAACAATCCCATTGAAGCAGACGAGATTTGTGAACACATACTGGCCCACGTTCGAAATTATCCTGGACAGTCCCTTGGCGTGGTAGCACTGTCGGTTGCCCAACGAGACACGATAGATAACAAAATGGAATTTCTGCGAGCTGAGCACCCGGAAGTTGATCGATTCTGTGCAGAGTCCGAGGAAGAAGCGTTTTTTGTAAAGAACCTAGAGAACGTTCAAGGAGATGAACGAGACGTTATCTTCATCTCAATAGGCTACGGCAAGGATAAAGATGGATACTTTGGACAGAACTTTGGTCCCGTATCGTCTCAAGGCGGAGAGCGACGACTAAATGTACTGTTCACTCGTGCTCGGAAACGATGTACCGTGTTCGCTTCTATTTCCTACGAAGACATTCGCTCAGACGTTAGTGCACATCAAGGACCACGAGTATTAAAGGCATATCTCAAATACGCGACTACGGGAGACATGGATATTCCTCAGCTAACGGGTGAAGAGATGGATAGTCCGTTTGAACGCGATGTAGCGAATGTTCTACTTTCTCATGGCTATAACATCGACGCACAGGTTGGCTCGGCAGGGTTTAAGATAGATCTCGCAGTTCGTCATCCTGATCGATCCCAAGACTACGTATTAGCCATTGAATGTGATGGTGCTCGCTACCACTCATCTGCCTGGGCGCGCGAGCGTGATCGGCTACGGCAACAAGTGCTCGAAGGTAAAGGTTGGAAATTTCATCGAATCTGGAGTACTGATTGGTTTTACAACCGCGACACAGAAATCAAAAAGTTACTAACGGCTATCGAAGTAGTTCGGCATACTGAAGTAGTAGGCGACACTCAACAAAGAACGTCGGGGTCGGAACTTGACCGTCGGATGCCAATCGAGCGAACATTGTCGCCTAGTGACGATACTCCTGAGAATGAAAATGGTGTAATCGCGTACGTAGAACCTCAAATTTCGGAAGAGACAGCGAATTCTGCTGCATGTTTTGACATTCATGAAGTTGCTCAAGACGATCTCGCAAAACTCGTTTCCAAAATCGTTGAAATTGAAGGGTCGGTTCATCAAGATGTCATTGTCGCGCGTATAGTAAAGTTATGGAATGTCGGTCGTACCGGTTCCCGCATCCGTGAAGCACTCTTGCGAGCGGTCCAACACGCTTGTCGTAGTGGAACCATAAAAGAGTCCAAAGAAGATGGACATCAGTTCTACGTTTCCGCTGACTTCACTCAGGTAAAAGAATTCCGCGATCGAACGAATGTAAAACTATCCCAAGTCAGAAAACAGGACTACCTCCCACTAGGAGAACTACGTGCAGGTGTCGTAGTCATAGTGCAAGAGGGAATTAGCGTTTCCCGAGATGAATGCATCAAGGTACTTGGAAATCGACTGGGCTTTAGCAGAGTAACATCCGGACTCACCGATCGCTTGAACCACGCGATCGACGAGACGATAAACAGAAGTGAAATTGAAGAACTACGCGGGAAGTTGAGAATCCGGCCTGAATAAGTACGAACTAGCCCTCGTCGGAGCTGTTCTCCAAAATCTCCTCCAACTTGCGAATTGCTTGCTGGGTACGATACTCAATTCCAATATCAGCTTGTATGCCATATCCCTCGGGCAGCACAAGCGTCTCGTCATCCGGTGGCAGCAGATTAGACTCTTGCGCCACTTTTCGGAGAAAAGTGAGGTGCGGAATCGCACTTTCGCCATGGGCGACAATGGAATCTATTAAGTGAGCAGCTAATACTCGATTTCCGGGATCTTTTTCCAATCGATCAACTAACGCAGCAAGTGCGTCATCTGACTCGGTGAAACCTAGCCCAACAGCAGCGTATATAGGAGCAAGACCGTCGATTGCATTCAGTAATTCGAGACGCAATTTGGTAGCTTTTTCGGTCGTAAATTGTCCCCGATTGAGCCAATCAAGTATGGTTGTCGGATTTTTAGGATCGTAGCCGTCCCAGAGAATTTCGTGGACTTCCTGATCCTTTGGAAACAGCGCAGCTAGCGTAGAAGGGATGAACGACCAGGCGAATTCTAGTGTTGGAACCGGTGCTAATTGCTCGTTGCGATATTCGACTGAATTGTCGATGTCTTCTTCGGTTAGAGGGTACGTGTCTTCGTTTTTGTTAGCCCGCCACACATCCATAAGCGATTGTTTTAAGCCAGACACCGTTTGTAAACCACGATCGAATCGAGGTTTACCCGACTCATCTCTTTGCGTCAGAAGGTGAAGTGCATACCAGGACAATGAACCGATGGTTGCGTTAACTATGTCAGGATCGTCATTCGCGAGCCCCTCCGCTACCAATTTTTGCAAATCCTCGTCTGAAAACTCCTCGGTGTAGTAGCCATCAGTACCTAGCCAGTCGTAGAGATCCACTCCAGATAACTCAGTGTGGTCTATGGGTGTTCCGTCTTCTTCGTCATGCCCGTGGTCGTGTTCGTGTTGTGTAGGGATAGACGCATAAGCGAATGTCGATAGCGAAATAACAAAACTGATAAGTATTTGACTTTTCATGTTCCAAATTCTATCGAGATGGCGTACGTCAACAGTCCAATTCGGTTAATAATCGACCGATAGGTTATGTGAGCGGGTTAGGTCTATGTGGTTCGAAGAAATATGAGATTTCTATGTCGAGTTTTCTTCGTTGTTGATCTCAACTGAAGAATCGTTATCAGAATCTTCGCCAAATTGTCTAAGAAGTACCTCTTCGAGCGATGCCGTCGGTAGGTCTTTCTGAAGTATGCAACCATTGCTGTCAACAAGATAGCTCTTGGGAACGAAGTGAACACCGTACTTAATTGCGACCGCTCCATGCCAGCTTTCGAGCTCGCCAAGGTTTAACCATGGAATTTCGTGCTCGGCAGAACTGTCTTCCCAGTCTTCCTGCTCTCTGTCAATCGAAATGGCAACAATTTCGAAACCCTCAGGTCCGTAAATTTCTCGAAGTTCTTTAAATTTTGGAAAGCTCGCGACGCACGGTCCACACCAAGATGCCCAAAAATCGATCAGTACGATGTCATTTTGA
Organism: Gammaproteobacteria bacterium; assembly: GCA_009837185.1. GTDB lineage: Bacteria > Pseudomonadota > Gammaproteobacteria > Pseudomonadales > Azotimanducaceae > Bin55. The sequence goes on from VXUA01000005.1 coordinate 7,888, forward strand.
AGTAGAACCTCGGATAACGACACCTCTTCTCCATCCAAATTCGTCAGCGAGAAATCTGAAACTTTTTGACTAGGAACAAGTTGCTTGTCGTTTCGATATTGTTCATTCCGAGAAGATATTCGCGGGTTCTCGCTCCCAATGCCAGGTAACAAGTTGTCTAGTGGAACATGTTCACACCCTAATGCGGGTTCGCTCGGTACGACAATGTTTGGTGCACAGGAACAAAGACACACAATGATGACTGAAAGTACAAGTAGATTCAGCAACTTTTTCATCGGAACTTCTTTTGGTTATTATCCATCAGCTTCCAGGGGAGATTCTGAACCAACTTCTCCTTCAAACTCGCTTATCAGCACTTTCTCGAGCAGGTCAACGGGCAAGTCTTTTTGGAGAATGCAACCTTCACCGTCAACAAGGTAGCTCTTTGGGATGAAGTGCACGCCGTACATAGTGGCAACGTCACCGTCCCAGTTTTCTAACTCACCGAGGTTGACCCAGGGTATTTCATACTTTTCTGACCCTTCAGCCCACTCTTCGTGGGTACGGTCGATCGAAATTGCAACGACTTCAAATCCGTCTTGTCCGTAATTAGCTCGTAATTCTTTTAATTTCGGGAAACTCGCGACACACGGTCCACACCAAGATGCCCAAAAGTCGATAAGTACAGTTTGTTTCTCTTGAA
>VXUA01000005.1:8669-13048 GCA_009837185.1 Gammaproteobacteria bacterium
CACGGTCCACACCAAGATGCCCAAAAGTCGATAAGTACAGTTTGTTTCTCTTGAAGTACATCAAACAATGAGACCTCTTCTCCATCTAAATCTACTAGAGAAAAATCTGACACTTTCTGACCCGGAACCAGCTTCTTGTCGTTTCGCTGCTGTTCGCGTCGGTAAGATTTTTCTTTTGTGGTAATTCCAGGTAAGACATCGTCCAGCGAAACATGCTCGCAGCCTAGTGCTGGCTGGAGCGGAGTGCTTTGTTGCGCACAGGAAATCAGAAACACCACACAAACTAATAGTCCTATGGTGTTGACTATCGCCGTGAACCTACCTTTAGCTACTAAGATCAAGTCATGAATGAGACGCCCTGCACACTGTGCGAAAGTGGGCTGGTTACCTGTTATCAAGCGAGCTTGCTTTCTAGCACCCTTTTGATTTGACATGCGCATCAATTTTGCTCCTTAAACGTGAATTTTAAGAGGTTCAAAGCACATTTTATTCCAATTCAGGTAGATCGAAGCTTTGTGTACAGAAGTGGTAACCCACAGTCTGTCGTGCGAATTCATCGACTCTTCAATCAAGATCGGGAGCGGCAAGACTTGCTCAAGGAGTAAGAATTCACTAAGTATTTGTTGGAATCGTTGCAGGAAGTCTCATAATGATTATGACTTGTTGAATACTAGTAGAAAACACGCTCAATCCAAGAATTCAAAATCGAATTCAGCCGAATCACTGTCCTACTCTGTCAAGGGAGCGTGCAGAGTTTGTCAGAGTGTAGCTTCAACTTTGAACAGAGTACCGTGAACACAGACTAAAATCTACAGTCTAGTGAGAACACAACAGTTCGCACCACCCATTTGTTTCAATGAGAACTCAGGAATGTTAAGAAGATGTTTATTGATTGGTAGTGTTGTATTCTGCCTTACAACGTTAACGCACGCTACTGCTGAGGTATTAGACGGACCGAGAGGTCCAGTCGAATTCATCGGATTAGAAGAGTGGACGCCTATCGAGTTGTATGAGGCCATTCAAGAGACTGAACCTGACAAACCTTTTCACGCATGCGCGGCGGTATTGATAAGCGATCTCGAATTTCCTGCTGCAGCTGCCTTTGGTTTCATCAAGCAGGGCGATGACGGGGCTATGGAAATGCACACTGTAGTAATTGGAGTGGAGAACAGCGCGCTCGTTCGGTACCGTACAGTAGGAAGCGAAAACCTTGAGCTACCCGAGACCTGGCAAGAGTTGCAGACAGCCGTGGAGGACAATTCCCGAACAGTTTCAGTCGCTGCGTACGTACGTTATCTACTTGCGGAACCAGCGACGGCTACGCAGCTTACTGAACTATCAGATGAAGAATTGTTGGAGACTTCGCACGAATTTGCTGAAATGTTCGGTTCGAACGCCGGATCATTTGACTTAGTATCGAAATTTGTTGACGAACTCGATCTTGATTCAGACCACGACATAGCTCTTGAGGTGCATGAAAGAGCAGAATCGTGGTCCGCTAGGTTCGTAGCGACGATTGTCCTTGCTCACTTTCACGACAAGGAAGTATCGTGGCACGCACTAGCTGAATCTTTGATAGATCCCGTTACACAAGTAAGAGATGTAGCTGGCAAACTACTTGAAGGGTTGGTTCGAGCTGAAAAGACTGTGCCAGTCCAATGGTCGAAAGTTCGAGAGACTCTGCTGGCAATCTTGGGAGGAACGAATCCATGGGAGTTCAACCGCACGTTGGACGCATTAATAGCAACCAAGATCGATTCAAAATTCGCTCGGGAAATAGTGCAACAAAGACCAAAACTGCTACTAGATGCCGTAGCGGTAAGTCATGAAGGTTTTAGAGAATCGGCCCACGGTTTCCTAACAACTATTAGCGATGAAGACTTCCAACGAGACATTGAAGCCTGGGCGAATTGGATCAACAAAGGGAAACTTGAACCTGTCTTAGTTTTCATCGGTGTGAGTGCGCTGATCGTACTACTCATTTCCGTCATCGGTTGGGCGTTAATGTTCAAAAATAAATAGGATCTTGATTTACGGAATGTTCGGTATTTTCGCAAGACTTCTGGGTGTTTGTGAAACATAAACGCTATTCTCAACGTCGTCATGATCACTGATTAGCACTAATCGCTGCGTGTGGCTGAAATTTTTGTGAGTCGTTCAGAATTTCAATCTGAGTCTTGAAAGTTCTCTGCTAACCATTCACGGATGGAGTGCAGATTCTGAGACCTGCCCAAGATTGCGTTGTGATGAACCCTGTCGATGACAACTTCTGCCTGAGGGATTTTTTCAAGTACGCGTTCTGTTTCCTTAGGTGGAATTATTCTATCTGTTCGAGAGTACATCACTAGCACTTGATCAGGAAGGGACTCAAGACTTGCACGAGTATCAAACTTGTGCCGCATTAAGAACCGCACTGGAAAGATTCGTAGCACGCTCCGGTTTGCAATATGCACCATTGAGCGAAAGGGACTGATGAGAATAACGCCCGCAACGTCTGAGTCTGTGGTGCGTATTGCAACCGCGCTTCCCATGCTAGAGCCCATTAGAACCACGGGACGATCTGGAAAGCGTTCACGTACCATTTTTAGCGTGATCTGTGCATCGGCGAGCAGAGTCTTCTCTGACGGTCTACCATCGCTTTTACCGTAGCCACGATAATTTGACAGCACGACGGATACGTCTAGTCTGTCAAGAAGCTGGATGTAACTCACAGCATCACTAGCATTTCCAGTAAAGAATAAGACTACAGGTCCTGGCTCAGTCTGATTAACGATATAACCGCGAGATTTAATGTCCCTTGACTCGTCAACAACAACCTCGTATTCAACAATCGAATTTCGCACGACATGGTTGCTGGATACGGGGTGAAAGATGAAGCTTCCTTGTATACCCCATAGAACCGCGCAGATCACCACATATACCGAACCAAAGATTTTTCCGATCCGTTTTAAAAATCTCATGACATTTGCTCTGTTAGTGGACTGATCGCGACCGTTGCGAGCAACACTATTACTCTGGTCTGTACTGTTGTTAGAAATGGTCGGCTACCACGTGTTTGTTGATCGATAGACTACGTTTAATTAGTCCCTGCGGCTATCTAATTGTCGAATTGTGGTTCGCCTCCCGGAACACCGAGAATTTATTCGCTAGGGCTCTACGGAAACCGACACCAAAAGGATTATTGAGTCAGAGTAATCGGCTCACTCAGAGTCATTGTCCTGCTCGGGTTCCTCTTCGTTCTTCAATTTACCGACTAGTTTGACCGCAGCGCCAAACAGGGACTCGGTTATCGTACCAATTAGCCTATCACTCTCGATTCGACCAGCGTATGTGATGTCCATATCACCAATGTTAGTCGATACCTTAAACGTGGCACTAAATTTGTTATTTTCCCCTTCAACATCGTCAGTTTTTGTGACCTTACCGGCGATCAATGTTGCCGAGTATTTTCCAATTCCGTCTAAATTCAACGTCAACTCTGGTTTGATTCTAGAACTTGACTCGTTATCCAAGATATACGTGCCGACAATATCTGGGTTGATTGACTGAGATACAGATGTGTCGTTCGTCTCGGACTCGATCTCGAACTCATTGTTGCTTTCCTCCTGAAGTGGGGGTGGAAGGTCGTCTTGGGACTTAAGTTTGCCAACGAGTTCGACCTCGGTGCCGAACATGGACTCGGTTATCGAACCAGTTAATTTACCATTTTCGACTTGACCAGCATAAGTGAAAATGAGATCCCCTAGATCGCTCGACAACGTAAAAATGGCTTTGAATTCTTGACCGTCTACTTCGATTTCATCGGAATCAAGTAAAACTTCGCCGGAACTTTCTGTTAGCACAGCTGAATACCCTCCATCGTCATCAGCTTTGATAGTTAATTCGAGCTGTTTCCACCGAAAGCGACTGTCTTCACTGTCCTCCAACACATATGTACCTTCAACACCTGCAAAAGTAGAGGCTGACGTGGTTAAAACTACGAAGCTAACACCGCACAAGAATCGACTTAACGTACTTTCCATTTCATTACTCCTAGTAGAGCTTGTCTACTCTGGCACTTCTTGCGAAACAAATTTGAACATAAACGAGATTACTTGATTTTAATGTATCTAGTGTTATTCTTTGAGTAACTAAGTTTGATGTTCAAGCATCTAAAGTTGTGATCCCTGCCAGTACTTATATGTCGAAACAGTTCGACTCAATCGAGACCGATGGGTTCGCGCACGGTTTGGGACAATCTACCATTTTGCAAGACTCTTTTTTAGCTTTTTTACATTTTTTAAGAGATTCGCTGTTTATTCCGTTTTGGGGGCTCTGTCCCCATACCCCTATACCATTACGCATTAGCATAAACTAGTCTACAACTAGGAAATGCGATT
>VXUA01000044.1 GCA_009837185.1 Gammaproteobacteria bacterium
AATGGTTCTACAGCAAATCCCAAAACAAACTGTCTATCAAACTGAGGCAACTTCACTTTGATAACCCTACAGCGTTCTTCGTAAAATTTGGGAATTATATACTTGTTTACATCCTGTCACGCACAAGCAATTAGCCAGAAACCCCGACAGATCCGAGGTTTACGTTTAGCGATTAACGTTGGTCAAACAAGTCCGAGTTTTGGCGAATAAGTTGTTTCAAATCTGGTCGACCTTCTTCGTCTGCGATCTCCATCAATTTAAGTGTGTTGGGAAAATCTCTGCACATTTCGTGAAAAGTTCTCGGGCGTCCCCAACTCGCAGGCGGTAATCGAAAAACACGAGATTTATTATCGTTGCTATTGACATTAATTATTATTTGTATTGGATTAGACATGAGAGTCTCCATTTAATGGTTAATTGTCGAATATAGCACCAAATCCTGATACTTCGACAAACAGCTATCAGGATCGGGTCGGGCGAAGGTACTCGCCCGACCCACTTATTTTAGCCACGAGCACAAACTTTCGAAGTTTAAAGTTTAACCACGTTCCTTTCAAATAACTTACTGATACTATTGACTTTGTCATCGTTTTGTGGTATACTAATAGTATCATGACAAAGCGAAGAAAGCCGAGAGGACCAGGACAACATCATCGTTTGGGTCTGACGGTCAAGCAGTTGTTCGGTATCGTTCCGAACGCACAGATCGCAGAAGACTGGTTCGAGAAAATCATGTGGGGAGTCGACCATGAAAAGAGGCACTGCGGTCATTGCAGTGCAATGGACACGGTTCGGTCAAAGTCCGGTCGTCCTATGAAGTATCGCTGTCGCACGTGCAAGAAATATTTCGATATTAAAACCGGGACGATGCTCCAAGGTACGCATATTCCGTTGGACACTTGGATTCATGCGATTTATCTAGCCGTCACGAGTATTAAAGGCATATCAAGTATGAAGATACACCGCGAGTTAGGCGTGACGCAAAAGACGGCTTGGCACCTCATGCACCGGATTAGAATGGCTATGGATATTGCCCACACGCTGGTCGGTCACGTGCCAATGGACGGCACGGTGCAGATGGACGAGATGTATGTCGGTGGCTTAGAACGCAACAGACACGCGAGTAAGAAACTGCGTTTAGGTCGTGGCGCAGTTGGAAAAACTGCGGTCGTTGGAATTAGACATAACGAAAGCGGATTGATCCGAGCGCAAACGTTTGATAATGTCAATCAACAAAACGTGCATGAGTTTCTACATCAAAATGTCAAGTCCGGTACCGAAGTCCATACTGACGACGCTCGCGTCTATGACAATTTGGAGCAACAAGGTTTCAAACACAAATCAGTCAAACATTCCGCAGGGGAATACGTCAAAGACGGTGTGACTACAAATTCCATCGAAAGCTATTGGGCATTGTTCAAACGTGGAGTCTACGGGACGTACCACCACTTATCCCGCAAACATCTAGATCGGTATTTAGAGGAATTTTCAGGACGGCATAATATTCGGGCTATGAACACTTGGGTACAGATCGTGTTGGTTATGGGAAACATCGCTAATACGCACCTGCCGTACAAAGAACTGATTGCAGACCCGGAAGCGGATTAAACAGGATTGAAGTAATTTCTAGGAGACTACTTAAAAAGTGGAACCGATGAAGCTATCCGAAATAGATCAGTTTAAATCAGATGTTGTTGATGTAGCCAAAGGTGCAGGGTTAGTAATAGGGATGACTTTTGTACTCATATCTATTGTGGCGATACCGTTTGGTTTTCTGGTACTTCTGTGCTCTCTTCTGAGTTAGGCTGTGTAAGTACCTTTTCAATTTTGGCTTTTTCTTTGCCATGATCGGCGAGACTTTGACCAAAAATATATGCCATCAGCGGCGAAATAATCATTAACGTTTCGTGCGTATCGAGATCTATTGCCAATTCTCCAACAGATATAGGCATCTGTGCTCCAATAGATACAAACAAGCCAAGTATCACGGCTAGGGCTTTCTTAGAAGAAAACAAAGAACGCGTTGCCTCACGAAATAACGGACCGATTGTTTTTTGCGTTGCTGAGTTGTCAAACATATTCATCTCCTTGAAGTTAAAAATCCGCCAAATAAACGGATTTCGTATTTTATTCGCTGGTTCAGGGTCTTGGAGATTTTCAAGTTTGTTGTAGAATGTTCCCATTCAATCACTTACAGGACGCCCGGAGTCGGGTTGCCTGTGAATACAACAGCCTGACAAAGAGTCAAGAGTAATTAACTTGACTGGGTGAATAGCAGGGAGCATTTCTCCGTAAGTGATTGATAAGCCCGGCATTTTGTCGGATCACTTGAAATCAATTTACGGAGAATTGAGTATGAAAATTTCTGAAAGAATTTGTCGGTTCGTTCAAGGAGCCGCGGTAACGATTGCTTTAGGAATGCTCACAGTTGGAACGTTTGCGTATGCAACACCGCAACCTGCTGAAGAAGCACCGCAACCAAGCCTGTATCACGACATGATCGTATCGAACCCAGGATGCGCTGTCTATCTTGAATCATCTAAATACCCATCTGATGACATGTACTTTTCTGTTATGAATGGAGTCGGTTCCATAATTGCTGGGTTTCTAAATTTTTGGAATTGCATCACGGAAGATACAGCTAGTTGTGGTTGGATCGTAGGGGCCGCGTGTTGGGGTGCTGGGTTACTAGTAGAACTAGGTCTTTGGGCTACTGGCGGTATGGCAGCTGTAAGAGGGCTGGTGAAGGGTATAAAGAATCCTCTTAGGAAAGGGGCTGATTGGGCTGTCAAAAAACTCAGAGATTTGTTAAATGGCTTGTCCTCAGTCACGATAAAAGCGGCTACAATAAACAAGATCATATTTAAACTACCAATACCGAAAAGTAGAAAAATTGAGCTTGCTTTAACAGAAGATTTTGTTATAAATTTCTATGCGTTATCAGCCATGATTGGTGTAGCTGGAGGGGTAACAAAGAAGTTGATAGACTTCTTACTTGATTGGCCTATCAATCAAGTAAGGAAGATTTGTAAGTGTGTATTTTGTAACGCGTGAAAACTAAAAGAACGAAAGAAAAAATTGTTGTTAGAAGTGTTGCCGCGTTACGGAATCTCAGGTTGTTTTCAACTGTTGTTCTAGTGCTTCTCTACGTTCTTTTTAGCCCTAGCTTTAAGGACGCAGGAATACAGTGGATCGTTCCTTATACGATTTTTATTTTTCTGGTTGCGTACCTGATTTCACTCTGTGCTTTCAACAAAAAGACCGTAGAAATATCACCCTCTGATCCAAACGAATCCTAGATTACACTGTGAAGTGCACTTTTTGTGATCGGCGTTGCATTTTGAGTAACTAATCTAGTACAGTAATGGGTACTAGGTCGTTGGGGTACTCGACAACGTAGTGATAATTTTAGGATTTCTTGCGGATCGGCGCAAGAGTGTCGAGTGGTGGCCTTGAAGCTTGCGCGTTTCGGCGCGTGGGATGGTGTCGAGGTCGATGTTGACGACGAGCCCAGGGAGATTGGGTTTCGTATTCGACTACCGTTTTGGCGGTGCTTGCGAGCGGATCGCATCGAAGACTTCTTGCGGAGTTCGGAAGCCTAGGCACTTTCGTGGCATGTGATTGAGTTCTTGTGCTTCCTGCTCGACGGCTTCTTGAGTCAGGTGTTGGAACGATTGCGTCTTTCGGAACGTGCGTCGGACCAGTCCGTTGAGCTGTTCGATTTGTCCGCGTTGCCAGGAAGGGTAGGGTTTGCAGAAGTAACACGGGGCGTTCAAGACCTTGCCAGCATACTCGTGTGCGGCAAATTCCAGACCGTTATCCACCGTAATGGTGCGGACCCATGGTCGCACCGGCAGGAGCAGTTCCAGGATGGCGAACGCGAGGCATTGCGCTTCTCGGTGGGGTAAGACGCGGATCCGAGTCCATCGGGAGTAGCGTTCGATGGCGGTGAGCAAGACGCCCTGATGTCCGCGGCCGATGACCGTATCGATTTCCCAGTGTCCGGGAGTCTTGCGGTCTGCCACCTCTGGGGGACGTTGGTCGATATCAATGCGATTCGGGATTTTACTGCTGCTGGCGCCACTCGCGCGGCGTTTGCGATAGTTACGTCCCCGACGGGGCAGACAGGTATAGAGGTCGCCACCTTGCTGCCGATCACGATGCAACAGTTCGTAGAGCCAGGAGCAACTTAAGCTGGCTTGACCGTCAATTTGGGTCTTGCGCCCATGATAGAGTTCGGGAGACAGTTTGCGCGGACGCTGTCGGAGCATTTGGGCAAATTCCTCCCAGAGCCGCACGGTCTGACGACGCGGTTGCGCGTTCGCCTTCGAACGTCGGCGCCGTGCTCGAACCTGAGCTGCTTGCGCGTGATAACGAGCGTTCTGCAGGGAGTTGCGACGCACTTCACGGGAGACGGTGGTCGGATGCTTGTCGAGCATGCGGGCGATCTGTTGGTAGCTCGTGCCCTTGCCTCGCTCGTGCTCAATGATTATCCTATTACCTGCAGTTAAGTGTTGATACGGCTTTGCCATGGGGTTATTCCTATTCAGAAAAATAAAGAATACCCCAATCAACACTTCCTGCAACTCAGACGGTTGCCTTGATTGATGGTTGCCCCTCGCGCTGGAGGGGCGCTGCAGTCGGACAAGTCCTCCTTTCACGCCCCTCCAACGCACTTTCTTGTACAGTGTTTAACTACTTACAATGCTCTCCGTACCTCGAGTGCACTTCATAATGGAATCTAGGAATAGTAATCGACTGTTCAGTTAATGAAAAGGGATTTTATTCGCATACTGATTGCGTTGCTTGCCGTAGGGGTGCTGTTTGTAGGGCTTTTATGGTGGCTCAATACTGGTGAAGACGCTACTGATCCGCTCGATTGCGTGTACTTGTCTGAACTGACTGATGAGGAAATAACGGATTTGCTCATCAAAAAAGCAGAAATGGAAAACCAATGACAAAAATTTTGAGATACTTGTTGGTAGTGTTTATCCTCTGTACTTTTTGTGGTTGTTCGAGACACAACCAGTCTGAAGAGGAATGTATTAACCTTGATAAAATCAGTGCAGAAAGACTGGGAGAACTAGCAGGTGAAGAATTTTCGAGACGATATGAATGATGACTCTTAATTAATAGCATTGAAAAGTTAGCGACTCAAACCTACATCTATACCCCGCGTTGTCGGGGTATTTTTATGCTCGTCTACAACTCGATCAATGAGTACCGGAAATGTTGTAAATAGTGTGTATAATCACAGGGAGATTCAATCTCAAAGGAGGTCATAATGTTCAACCGATTTAAGCGTAAATCCAAGCCTTTACCGCGTGAAGTCAGAGAGGCGATGGATGATCCCGAATTCCAGAAACAGGTGCGGGATTTGATGCTCGCTTCGCAACAGGCGAGCTGGAAAGAGAACGTAGGAAAAACCGATAAATCCAACAAGGAATTAGAGAAATAAATCTGATTGAATAACTGCCTTAGTACCTTGAGTTATTCGATGTAAACAAATATATAATTCCCTAAAATTTTATGTTTCAAGATCAACTATTAACTTGTACTAAGTGTCTTCGTCACATTCTCCTGTTACTGAGTATCAATCGCTGAAACAGTCCGTTCGACATACCTCGCTCGTCTAGCCAATTCGTCTCGAATATTGTCTGAATTTAGGTGTGAAAAATCTACCGAAATGTGGGCATGGTACGGATTCGTACAGAGCCGCGACTTATGAACGCTCAATCCATTTATTTCTTCGACCTGCTTTTTCGTCAATGCCGCCCAACCATATAAATTTCTCCCAATAACTTCCAATTCTTCTGCGGCAATCGTCTCTAGCTCCGTATCGTAATACGGCGAACCATGTTCGTCTCTACATAGCCTGTCAACCGACAACTCCGACTCGCCAGCCCGAAGTTCAAAAGTGTTTGGGCTACCCTTGCCACACTTGTTGTGTTGAGCTTTTCTCCGTTCACTCCTGCTACTGATTCTCCGCCCTAACCAGTCACTCGGATGAATTTCGTCGTCTAAAAACGACACTAACTAAATCGATCCAACACATCAATCATAGTGTAGATCGTCTAGCTTGCTCAGTTCGCGTAGAACGAACTCGTCAGGTAGGTGTTGCATCGCCACAAACTGACTTCGTTTCGGATGTTCTCTAATATTGGAGTAGCAATAACTCTTATCCTCATTACAGTAGATTGACACAATCGAATCACACGGTCCATGGAAATAAATGCATATCGACCCATCTCGCATGAGGCAAACATCACCTTGTAACTTGATAGAATTCTTTAAATAAAGATCATGCAAAATTCTCTCGGCATTAGATTTGATGTCTTGAGTTGGACGCGGAAACTGCAACTCTTCAGCATCATCATCGATCAAGGATAATTCGCGCAATATATAAGTTAGGTATTCGTCAGCAGCGTCGGTATTAGAAATCTGTGCCCAAATTGGAGTTAAGGTCGAAGACAGGTGTTGAATGCTATTCGATTCAACATCATCATCGATCAAGGATAATTCGCGCAATATATAAGTTAGGTATTCGTCAGTAGCGTCGGTATTAGAAATCTGTGCCCAAGTTGGGATTAAGGTTGAAGACAGGTGTTCAATGCTATTCGATCTAGCGACTCGCGTAGTGTTTAAAAATTCCACAATGGGGGAGAAATCACTTTGGTCAATGAGATTCAAGCTGATCGCTAAAGAAGAATCCAATTCTCGGACGGGCGATGCCGGTACGTTTCTATCAGTGATCACTAAGGCTAGCATCGACTCTCCCTGAAGTACGTCTGAAGTCAATACGTACGTTAAATTGGATTCGGTACGATCCTTGACTCTCTTGTCCCACGGATAAACTCGCCAGTAACTATCTTTGATAATATTACCAACGTCCACAGAGTACAGTTCTGCAGTTTTCTTCCAGGTCGTATCGGAATACATCAAGGTATATCCCCATGTCTAGCTATTTCGTTGCTATTTAGCAAAAGTTCAGCGAAAAGAGTTGAGCGAAGTTCCACATCGAAAACTTGAGGACTTTCCTGTATCGTGTTAATGTCCAAGTTTACGCAGCACGCAAAAGCTAATGGCTTTCTGCTTCCATCTGAACTATCCTCAACACTCATCTCTACTCCAGACCATGTTGCAATTCGGTTAATCAGTATTCCCTCGTTCCCACTTTTGGACCGGCGGCGGCGATTGATTCGATAGAGAAGGTCATTGGTGTTTTCGACATCCAGATTTAGAGAGGGAAGTAATTCATCGAGAGTCTCAAGCACGGAAGTTCGATTCTTTTTTGGAAAAAGTAGCACACTACCAAAGGCTAGACGGTTTATTTCTGGACACGAAGATGTCAACCAAGATTCCATTTTCTTACTGAAGTCGTTTACTACATCAAGATATGAGCCCAACACTGGCAACTTTTGAACTTCAGGCCGAAAAAAAGGAAATACTACCCATGAAAGCTTATTGCCCTCAATATCAAGGCGCAAATTGTCTTGATCGAGCGTATCTTCAATGACTACTCTGCGATCTTTCAGTTGTAAGTTCATTCGGTCCGGTTCAGTCTCTACAAGAGAAGCCCATAAATCAGATGCTAGTGTTTCCAAACTACGTGAAAGAAATGACTGATCATCTAAAAAAACTGTTAGTCGCAGGCTTTGAGCTTGCCACAGATTTAGATCAAGTTCCAACATTTAAAGTTTTCATTGGTTGCAATTACAGTGTTCAATATAAGTCCGAGTTGAGGATGAGATAAGACAAAATACACGTTTCAAAGTGTAAGGTAGCTTCGTTTGAATGAAAGATTTTTTTCTGATCAAAACGTGCTATTTCATTGAATTGTAAGTAATATCTTGGGATATTTGGGTTTCTACTCTCCTGCATAAAACGAGAGTTTTCGTATTTCGAGAGACCCTTTGAAGTTCAATTGATTTCGTCGATAACACCCAGAGTTGGATCATGGTTTTACGGTAGTTTTTTTCAGACGCAAATGGTGGCATATGGTTTTGCAGTAAATCCGATTAGACGTCGGGTACCGAACTAAGCTAAATTTACTCGAGATAACATCATGGCTAACTACTCTAGGGTAACGCCTACAAGTTGCTTGCTAGAGTTTAGAGTCGGTTTCACATTTTAAGTTCCGAGTCGTCGAAACACCAATGTAATCGATTGCATATCGAAAACACCACGAAAAGAGAGCATGAATTCGTATCGAATTTCACAGTTCCTTTCTAGCAAGTCGAGGAGTTATGACTGTTGGTGAGGAAGTTAAAACCATTTCCAGGACGACGCATTCATTGAGCACGTATTGATTGGAGATTACTTTATCCTCTATCATGTTTGGAATCTCAATCTCTAGCGTTTCAGAAATTTGATAGATTTGATTCGTTGAATCCATCCCTTCAGTTGCGTTGGGAGCATCAGCAAAGCAGGGGTCACGATTAGGGTTAATACGGTCGCGAAACTTAGTCCAAACAGAATTGCTTGCGATAAGGGTACCCAGTAGGCAGATACCGGACCACCGAAGATCCATTGTCTGTTGATGAAGTCAATGGAGTTGTGCGTTGCTAGGGGAAGAATACCGATAATCGTTGTACCGGTGGTAACCAGCACGGGTCTTAGTCGTTGCAGACCGGTAAGAACGATGATCTCTCGGACGTCGCGATCTGGATTGTCGCGTACTCCAGCATTAAAGGTATCAATCAAAACAATGTTGTTGTTGACCACAATGCCAGCAAGCGTTAACACTCCGATTCCGCTAAGAATCACGCTGAATGGCTGATTAGTCAAGGTTAGACCGAGGAATACTCCTGCTGTTGACAGTACGATCGCGAGCATCGTGAGTATGGGGTGGTAGAAGTTGTTGTAGTGTAGAACAAGCAACACGAACATCAATAGGAGGGCGAAGGAGAACGCTTTCGAGAGATACGCTTCGGACTCTTCCTGCTCTTCGTTCGTACCTCGGAAACGAATATCGACTCGACGGTCAAAATCCTGTGAATCGATCCAAGTCTGAATTTCCCTGACCTTCGTGTCGGGAAGTACTCCCGGAACAAGTCCTGATTGAATCATGTGCATGTTGTTCTGGTCGCGGCGTTGTAGAGCATCGGACTTAACTCTTGGTTTACGTTCTACAAAGTGAGAAATCGGTACGCTACCGCGATTTGTTACGACTTCAAGATTGTCAAGCGCATCGAGACCTCGATTATCAGCTGGAAAACGTACGCGGATGTCTAGTGCGTCTTCGGAATCGTCCGGTCGATATTCACCGAGCTTCACTCCGGTGGTGAGTAGTTGTGCTGTTAGCCCGACTGTCGTAACATCCGCCCCATAGAGTGCGGCGCGAGCGCGATCTACGGAAAGTTCCCACTCGAGAGCACCGAGAGGTAACGTATCTTCAAGATCTCGCAGACCTTCGACCTCGTTCAGCATATAGTCTTTCACTCTTTCCACCACAGGAGTCAGAGCTTCCCGATCAGGGGAGGTGAACTGTAGAGCTATCGGTTTTCCTGGAGTGAGTGCTCCAGAAATCGGAACGACTTCGATAACAACTCCATTGAAAACAGATACGCGTTCTCGTATTTCTTCTAAGATCTCCGTACCAGTTCGTTCACGCTGGTCACTGGGAGTCATCTCGATGTAAAAGATCCCAATGACATCAGCGCTTGAGCCACCGGAAAACTCAACGCGAGTTCCCTCTGCTTGTCCCAGTCCCGCAGTGGAGATCATGTTGATGTTCAAAATCCCAACTACCTGATTCAACTCGTCTTCAACTTCAGTCACCAGAGAGTAGGATTCCTCAGGAGACAAATTTCCTTGGGCACGAACAAATATATTGGCCCATTGGGGGTCGTTCTCGTTGAAGAATATGACTCCAAGGTTCCTGGAACCATGGATCGAAAAGATCACATAGACTACGATCAGTGCGACGATTACCGTACCGGTGGCATATCGAACGGCGGACGACAAGACCTTTGCGTAGAGTGACTTGAAACCGCGCAGTAGTGAAAGATCCACGTTCCACATCAAGGCTACAGACTCTTTCGCGTCGCGTTTCCCCGGTTTATTTCCCATGAGAAAGTTACCAAAAGCAGGTGCGAACACCAGCGCGTAGAGTAGGGCACCAACCATTACCAGAAATACCGTTCGAGGTAGGTATCCCAGAAAAGCACCAGCAGTACCGGGCCAAAAGAGCAGGGGTAGAAACACCGCCAACGTGGTGGAAGTTGAGGCAATAACGGGTCGAGCCATGCGTACCGTAGCCGATGAATACGCTTGCGCGCTCCCGACACCGTCTGCCATGCGTCTATCAGCATCCTCCGCAACGACGACCACTCCATCAATAAGCATCCCCAACCCCAGGAGCATGCCAAACATCACCATGAAGTTGAAAGATTGTCCTGCAATCCAGAGGATGATCAACGCAAACAGGAATGCAATAGGGATCGCAGTTCCAACCAGAACACTACTTCGAAATCCCATAGTAGCAAGAACGACGATCATGACGAGTACAAGGGCAGTAACCATATTTCCTTGTAGCTCGTTCACCAATCGTTCGGCAAAGGAAGCATAGTTGGAAGAGATAAACATCCCAATGCTTGTTGGGATTTCGTCTTGAATATCAGCTACGAATGCTTCTACTTCATGTGCGGTACCGATAAGGAACGCTTCGGGTCGACGATAAACGAACAGAGAAATAGACTGCTCACCATTCGCGTGGGAGTAGCTCACGCGATCCTTGAACGTTCTTCGTACGTTCGCGATATCTCCAAGAGTAATAACTTTATCTTGGTCGGCGAAGACAGGGATGTCGATGAGGTCTTCTGGGGTGTCGACAACACTGGGGATGTTGATCGACAAGCTTCCCTGTCCGGAAAGGAGGGAACCTGCGGGGATTAAGCGATTGTTGCGAGCAAGGGTGTTGATTAATTGTTCTGCAGAGAGCTGGTAGGCGTGCATCTTGGTCGCATCGATGAGGATTTCGAGAAATTCCTCGCGCGCGCCTTGCATACTGATTCTCTGTACGCTCGGTAGAGCTTCAAGCTGATCCTTAACACGCACGGCCGTGCGATATACGGTCTCCTCCGGTGCGCCTCTGCTCACCAGATTCACCTGCAAGACGCGGCTGACATGACCTCCTGCCTCGGTGATTACCGGTTCATCCGTCGTGGACGGGAAGTTCTCGCGCGCTCGGTTCACGGCTTCGCGTAAATCCGATCTTGCAGTATCCATCTTTACATGAGTAAAGAACTCCACCGAGACAACACCCATGTGTTCGGCACCGGTGCTACTTACTTCCTTCACACCTTCTACTGCTTTCAGTTCGATCTCCATAGGTGCAATTAAGAGTCGCAACGCATCGTTCGGCGAGACTCCTTCATGGGGAATAGTCACCAAAAAGGTAGGGACATCCACCTTGGGTTCGTTTTCGACCGGGATCGTGAGTCGCGCCACAACCCCAAACACGAGAATCGTGAACATCACAAGCAGGGTAGTGCGCGTGTGGCTTATCGCGAATTCAACGATGCGTTTCATCATGAGCTACTGCTGGTCTCAATCCAAAACGAGGGAGTCCCGAGTTAGTCGCGAAGTTCTACGGACACTCGTTCCCCAGCTACCACTAAACCCTGTCCAACAGTAATAATCGTAGTAACCGAAGGTAATCCAGAAACCCATACACCATCCGAATCTTCTCTTACGATGTCGATTTCGTGGAACGCGACCATGTTGTCGCTATCAACAGTCTTTATTCCCAATCGCCCTTGTTCATTCATCGCCATCACCGAAGCGGGGATCTTGTGCGCCATGTGCGGAGTAGTAGGTAAATTGATTGTTGCGCTCAAACCAGAACTGATTGCGTAATCCTCATTTGGGAGCTCGATCTCAATGCGAAAGGTTCGCGTACTCAGGTCTCCCCTCCTACTCACGAACGACAGTGTTCCCGTACGCGTCGCACCATTGGGTAGGAGGATTTCGGCTTCCTGACCTAGATTGAGTTGGTGTACGTGCTCTTCGGAAACATATGCTTGGACATACACAGGGTCCAGAACCAAGATGGTTGCACAGGGATTACCAGTTTCAATGTAGTCTCCGACATTAACGTGGACTTGGTCGACGATGCCATCTATAGGAGCTTTGATCTTGGTGTGTTGTAGTTCAAGCTCTGCTGCAAGCAATCGTTGTTGAGCGGCACTGAGCTGGGATTTCTTGCGCGCACTGTTTAAGCGCTGGTCAAATCCATCTTCAATCAAAGTAAGGGTGCTTTCGTATTCCTTCTCTAAAACGTCGACGGCATCTTTCGCAGCTTCTACCTGAGCAACTCGATCCAAGATGTCTAGTTCGCACAAGACATCGCCGGCTTTCACCTTATCGCCGATATCCACGTATCGATTAAAAATCTGGCCACGGGTGAGGGCAGGGACGGTGGATTGATTGCGATCTACGATGCGACCATAAAGAACGATCAGTTCGAATTGTTCGGTTGCAGTGCTTCGCCTACCGCGCACTGACATTGGGTCGCGCGCGGCTATCGTCTCGTCAAGCGCTTCCTTCGCCTCAGCGATCGAGGAAGGAGTCTCGATTGGAGTTTTCGTGAGAATTCCAGACAACAGCCAGGAGACGACCAATACTACGACAACAGTTACGATCAGGATTCTGGATTTTGTCAAAACAAGACCTCGCTACTCTCCGTGGGACGGTCGGAATTAATTTGACCTGTAAAAAAATTTTGGCTCGAACTTTTGTGCAAGCACGCGTAACCGGGATTTAGTGATTTTCAATTATATGGTCGCCATTACAAGAACACTCACTTCAATACTTGTTGGAACATCCAGCAAGATGGGATGATTAACGCTTGTTGTTAGACGTCGTTGTGCTTTGCTACGAATGTTTGTGCACCACTGGGAAATCAGAGAGATGTCTAACGTAAGAGAGTTTTGTTTGATCACGAAAATTTTGAAATCATTCCGAATACCAAATCCGATTGAAGTTGCCTCAGTTTGATAGACAGTTTGTTTTGGGATTTGCTGTAGAACCAT
>VXUA01000045.1 GCA_009837185.1 Gammaproteobacteria bacterium
GATGAGGTACATCTTCGATAATCGTCGAGAGGACGTCAGACTGGGTGCTCGGAGCTTTCTCGCATTGCTCTGGAGTGTTCAGCAGTCTTCCATGAAGCGAGCGGGCTCGGCGTTTATGCCTGGCTCCGAAATGGCTCAAATTTCAAACTGAGCCACTACCGAAAACTTTAACAGAGTATATGAAGAAGAGAAGTCAGATTGACTCCTTACCGGAAGACCGAATCAAAATCTGCGATTATCGGGACTAGCCGTTTACTCAACCGTAATTTCTATATTTGTAGGAAAACGCGAAATATTCCGCCGTGTACCTATTTCCTTAAAATTGATAGTTTATAACGAGAAACTCGTCCATCCGCTAAATAGCACTGTTTGGTCTTAATTTCCGTTCATTCCATACGGACTCTTGAACACAGTCGCCGTGCGACTCATGGTGGTTTATACCTTCAATCTCGGACGATTCAAAGTGCTGTCGGTTACATCGACCGAGTTCTCAAAAAGTTAGAACGACCACTGTTTTATACGTGAGCTATATGAAACCTAAGAAAATTTCTCGTTTCTCGAGACGAGGGTTAACGATCCTTGGCATCAGTCTTTGTTGTTTTGCTTTCAGCACTCCAGTTGACGACTTGATGGAGGACAACAACAAGACAAACCGTTTATCGCTTTCTCTTATCGATGAAGTGTACACCGACTCTATTAAGACTCATCGAAGTATCGAGGAACCCGTTGTTACCCTCACTGCAGTTGCCGAAGACGAAAACCGTACCACGGCATACCGGGCCAAGTCTTATTTGAGCATTGCGCACCTGTATTGGCGATATGGGAATTTCGAAAACGCAATTCAAGCGGTAGATCAAGCTCTCGAGTTAGACGAAACAACAGACGGAACCTTGCTCAAAGCACGCTTACTTGATGCTCAGGGCGAAGAACGAGATGCTATCGACTGGTACAACAAAACGTTGGACTCAACGGAGCTAGAGGATGAACGTGAATTCATACGAATTCGACTCGCGATGATCGGGGTAAATACGACCAACGTAGATGATTTGTACGCTTTAGCCCAACAACAAGACCAAGGCTTCAAAAATCGAGCTGCGTTGACGCTGGCGATCTTAGGACAACCAGACAAAGCCATCGAACTTTACCGTCCCGATCCAAATTCCAAGCATTACTTCCGACAATTGCTCCGACTCACCGAATGGGGACTGACGGCGGAAGACTACGAGGTGGCGGAAAACTACTCCTGGCTTGCCTACGAAAATATGTCTACTCGGTTCGACGGGCTGTATGCATTGACGTTGGTTGGTGAAACTTATCGCAAACAGGACAAACTCGAAGAGTTATTGAGCATTCTTCGGAACCATCAAAATAAAGATCGAGATTTAATCGATTTGCAAATTGATCTTCTCATCGATTTAGAACTGTACGACGAAGCAATCTCGCTTTACCACTCGATTGAACAAGAAACCGACGACATAGATGCTCGCTACCGGTTATTGCAAATTTACGACACTTCAAAACGTACCGAGGAAATGATTCAAGAGTACGAGCGTCTGATTGAGGAAGAGCCCAACGTCGTACTCTGGTACTCGGGATTAGCCTCGCATTACATCAGTATCGCAGAGCGGGAAAAATCTTGGGAAATTTGGAGCAAGCTGATAGAAAATAATTCGGACAACATCGACGTGTTAACGCATGGAGGCCGGTTCATGAACCAAATGGGTTTTGAAACTGAGAGCCTTGAAATGATCAAAGACCATGCGGGTACCTACGGTCCTACAACTACGGGACAGATTTTCCTGTTCGAAACTCATTACGGTAAAGGGCGATACAACGAAGCAACGGAAGCTTTGAACATACTGTTGGACGATCTACCGGAGGATTCGGGGGATCTGCGCATCGTCGCGGACGGCTTTGAACGATTGCAAAAGTATGAAAATGCTTTAGCGATTTTCACAAAACTGGAGGAGATGAACGGAGAACCTCTAGGATACGATGACCGCATGCGCCTTGCGTGGCTACACAGCGTAAACGGTAACAAAGAGGAATCCCTTCAAATTTGGCAAGAAATTTGGCTAGCTGAAGAAGCACCCGCTAGGCGGAGCTTTGCGGAGAGTCAGTTTCTCCTAATCGCGGCGGAACTGAACGTGCTCGCGGACCTCGCTATCGAATTGGAGGACAAGCTGTGGGAACGAACCGCGGATCGAAATGAAATCAATTTACTCGTACGGATTTACACTGAAATCGGCGACTCGTTTACCGCTGCAGAAGTGGTCGAAGAATTTGCCGAATATTCAGATATGCCAGCTGTCGACCGACTACGACAGTTGGGTGCGATTTACGTGCAATTGAACGAGTTCGATAAGTACGACACCGTTCTTCGTGAGTTAGCAGAAATCGATACAGAGCATCGACTCGAACACATTCAGAACATTGTGCTAAACATGGTTGCGTTTAACCAAGTAGAGAGTAGTGACGAGAAACTTGCAGACATCCTCCATTGGTTAAATGAACTGAAGAAGTACGACGAAGAAGCGGTGACTGGCGAGTTTGAGGCGAGCGTCCTGTCGATGAGTGGGTTTACTGAAGAGGCGATCGAGGCCTATCGACTCGCACTCATCCATCAACCCCAACACAGTGACAACCTACTGTTGATGGGAGAACTTTTAAAGGAATCTAATCGAACCGATGAAGCAGTCGCGGTTTTTCAGTACGTTGCTGAACACTCGAAAGAAGATAACGAGTTCGTCGTTGCGATCGACGGGATTTTGAACATGATTGGGCAGAATCGCTTTGGATTTCGGCTACCACGACAACACCAAGCCACATTCCGCTGGGCGCATCGAATCATTTTGGAAAGAATCACCAGCAAAGAAGATCGGTTTTATCTTTATACCCTGCTCGGGGAAATAGCCACTGAAACTTTGGACACTGAGGCCGAGTTTGTAGCGATCGAAAACTCAATCTCGCAAGCAGGAATTCGGCGGTTGTCGGTTTTGCGAGAACTTGTTACCATGGCCACGCGCGACGCGGGATTTTTCGCTTTCACCGCTAAACAAGGCGATCCTGAACGTCAATTAACCTACGGTCGGCGACTCATCGGATTGCGGCAACAACTACCACCAGAGGTGTACATTTCTCTTGCGAAGACTCTCTTGGAACGAGACGATACTCTGGGCGCAGAGAAGTCTCTCAATTTAATTCGCGATATTACTGGCGACTTGGATGTAAATCAAACCAAAGCTGATCTATTCCAAGAAGCGGGACACAAAAAGCAAGCGTTGGCATTCTACAGCCACGCGCTGTCCTTGAATCAAGATAACAACACCTTGCTGATCAAGACTGGGGTACTTAGAGAAGCTAATTTCCAATATGACGTGGCAAACACGCTGTATTTGAATGGCATGTTGAACATCCTACAGAGTCAACCGGAGAAACTCCATGCAGATGCCCCCCAAGTGAATCCAGGACGAATTCGTCGTCCCAGCTACATATTTGCTGGATCGCGAAATACCAGCGTGAATAGGGATTACACAACTTATTATGAAGCATTCGCTCAAGGTGTAATATCTACATGGCCTGAGAACAACGCGCTAGCCGAAGCTAACTTTACCAAGATTCTGTCTGTATTTCGTCGCATTCTCGCAAATGTCGAAACTCTTCGCGCAGACGGTGAAGAACTTCCTCTGTCGCGCTACTCCCAGCTCAACTACCTATGCCAGTTTATTCGAAGAGTATGTGGCGCGCTCGACAGACCCGACATCGTTAACAACATGGATCTTGAACTCGCTGGCGTGTTTCTTGCAAATCCACCTCCCGACGAAATCCTGGAAGAGCTAGCAAACCTCGATGAACTTGACGAAGATCACGAACATTACGACAGTTTTCGAACGGTACGACAGTTTTCCAGACATTTAGATAGGCAGTACAGCCATTTTGGTATTCAGATGTTCGCTCCGCTCGAGGCGATACTACCTCAGGTATTTTTTGAGGAAGACGAGAAAAAGAGTGATATCTTGAGTGAAGAACTAGTTGCAGCTATCGAAGGGCGAGATGTGGAAACAGTAACTCGATTGTTGAACCTTACCGAACCTCCAAAACCCATTGCTGACATCTTTCAAGATTTGGTTAATGAAGGCGCAGTTCGAAACGCCGTCCGCTATGCAGAGTTTGTGTTGGACGAACGAGAAATTGCTCGCTTGGCATCTTCTGCCGTGGTAGAACTGAATGACGAACCAATTCGTTTAGTACGAGCGATCGTGCAAGACCCCGATTTTTTGTCCGTACTGGAGAAATATTACGGGCCGATATTTGAAACGGTGGATGATTTCATGGCTGTGTTGGAGGATGAGGAAGTTCGGAACTATATCGACGGATATTACTCCGCAAAACCAAGCATCTGGGCGTACCTAACTCAACGAGATGATCCTGCTGAGCTTCTAAAGTTCTTTGAATACACAATGGCGGAAACGGGAGATACAGGTACCCCCCAAATACTTCAAATCAATTATCAAACAACGGCAATGCAAGATCTTCTCAAGTTGAAATTTAGCAACAGTGATAGACAACTCTTCAAAGACCTTGCAGTTCAATTCATCAATCAAATTGATTTTCAAGACGAATACGTAATCAGTTATGTCTATCAGTTTATTCTTGATTTCGATATCGAACCAACCAATCTAGATGTCTTACGCGATACTGTCGACGCTCTCACTACTCGTACGGAGCTTGCTATAGACGTCCAACAAATGATTACTGACTATTTTGAAGGCTCAAAGCTCGAGGCATTCAAGACTTTGATTGATAGCGAACTGCGAAACGATTACTACGTAAGGTCCATCATCGACGAAAATTACGCTGATGAAGCGGTGCAGATGTTAGAGAATATGATTGCGGGTGATTGCCCCACAGAAGAGCAAGCGACTTTTCTTGTTCAACGGGGGGATTACCTCTATAGCTACGTCGCAAATGAACCACCAGTCGTGGATACCGAAGCTGCTATGAGGGGGCTGATCGCATGTTTCCCAGAGAATGAGACACACCGTATGAGTTTGTTGCAATACACCATCGGCAGGCACTTTCAAGAAAAGACGAAAGTCTCAGAGTTACTTCGAGAAAACTACGAACGCGACAAGACGAATGAACCTCTACGCGCGGCATACTTTATCTGGAGCAAGCGACAGGAGCACTACGACAGCGCGCTCGCAGTAGCACAAGACGGCGGCGATGACCTAAGGTACCAAGAAGTTATGGATGACATTCTTGCTCGCAACGATGAATCTCCGAATATCCACGGCACACACCCGGACGCCGTATTACACATGATCAGAGATATTGAACCAGAAGAACATCAAGATACGGATCTATACGAAGAGCGATTGCCTAAAAACGTGAAACGCGCCGCTGCAGATTTGGCAAAAATGGGACCAGACAATACGAGCGCGGAAGTAGCGAACTTGGTTCGTCATTTCTGGCGAAATATCAATTTACAGAATCTCAATCAAGATCCGTTTTCTTACGTCGGCAACGCTTTGAACACATTCTTGAATTGGCCCTTAGATCAATCCAAAATCGACGGGTACTCAATCTTATACGGTTATTCATTCGTACGTTTCGGGAGAAGTAGTCCCGTGGGGTCTTTCGCTAGTTATCTCGAGCAAGAGACTGACGAAAGTACCGGCGAATCGGAAAAACTTGTCGCAAAGATAATTGAAGATTTCTCTATTGGTAGTGAACTCGAGATTCTTATACGTTCTCAAGATCCTTGGATTCGAAGGAGTTCCCCACAATGGTACGAACTCGTTGCTCGCGCCTACGCCCATCACGAAGAAGATCGAGATAAACGCTTAAGTGAACTTACGGAAGAAGTAGTCTCAAACAACGCAGACGATCATGAGTTTACATTGTGGATGTTCCTTTCGAACGAAGTCAATCAAGAACTCACAGAGGAGATGCGCAATGCATTCTTTAATTGGACTGAGAGCTTAACTGGCTTTACAAATTCGCAAATTTTGAATATCGCGCAGTTCTACAGTCGTTTAGAAGATTGGGAAAACGCGTTGCAGTACTACAAGTTACTCGTAACTAGTATCGCCAAATTTGGAGACTTTAACAACGTCCGATTTATTAGTTTTCCTGGTTCGACGGCACCCCTAAATGTTGGTAAGATTGTTGACAATGTAGTCGAGTTGATGCCTAGTGAATACAGTCGCTCGTTTGTTCGAAGCATTTTGCCGATACTACGACGCTATGACGATCGCGTCGAATCGAAGTTCTTTGCAGATATCGTAGTTCTCGAGATGCTCACAAAGGTCTATCCGATTGAGGATGTCATTCCAGTCGCGCGGGATCTTAGTCCTACTCTTAACGAACTCTTAGCGTTTCCAAAGAGTAAGAACTTACTGCGGGCTTATGAAGCACTCCCCTTGATCCACATCGCGTCCATTTATAGAAAAGCTGGTCTGTGGGAAGAAGCCTTACAGTATGTCAAACCATTGTTTGAGAGCGCACAAGTCGAAGCATCAAAAGAGTTCAGCGACTTACCACCAGAATCGTCCTCTATATATCTTCCCCCACCTATTTATCAAGTCCAAGCTGCGATTGATAGTTACACCTCAATTACTGGGATCAAGATTCCCGGTCCTAGCAGGTTCTACTCATTTGACACAGAAGCACCTTCTAGCGTAGATTTTGTGTTTCACACTTTCGACTTATTGTTAGATTACGAAGACAATGAATGGCTGGAGGCTGTTTCCTCAGCCCTGACAAGCTGGTTGTTTGAGGAGTCGATGCACAAGACAAAACTGGTCGACACACTAAGTGTGATTGCGTATGAGTGCAGCAAACGCGGAAAGACCACGGAACTTCGGAAGATCGCGAAGCAGCTAAACGACTTTGTGGATGAAAATATTGAAAGTCTGAGTCGCAAAGAATTAGAGCCTATCGCAACATTAGCTGTAAAAGTTGATTTTCCGCTTCTTCCTGCACTGCTAGCGGAAGGTATTATCTATGAATTTTTCACCAACGAGCAATTGGTACCTTTTTTACAGAACCTGCGGGAAACTGAGTCACCAGATGTTGCTTATTCAACAGCGAGCTTGATTCCAATTGAGCATGCGGGACTTTCGGTCTTGCGCGAGCTCGAGAAAATTGGAGAAGCCACGGACGACGAATCTTACTTGAATGCCGTCCAACGTCGGATTCAAGAACTTGAAACTGCTATGGGTGCCTTAGAAACTTCAGTACTTTAGTCCACGAAGCGTAAGGTTATCTGCAGTCTTATTTGTTGCATTCGAGCAATTCTTCGCGTAGCGTGCTGACGCGACTCTCCATTTTGGACAACATCTCGTCCCAGTAGTCTTTTTCGGCGGGAGCCAGTGTGCCCCAAACTTTGTGTTCTATCGCTAGAGCCATAGGCACCACTTCAACGTAGACTCTTTGACCCGCTTTGGTTAGATTGAGATGGGATACTCGCCCATCCGCTTGAGATGAACTTCGTCGAACGAATCGCTTTTCGATCAAACTTTGAACGGCTCGGGTCACAGCTACTTTGTCCATCGCGACGCGGCTTGCGATCTGTGTACTCGTTAATCCAGGTTCCTCACCTAACACCGCTACCGTTCTCCATTCAGGAATTGAAATACCAAATTTTTCCGTGTACAGAGACGCTAACAAAGAACTGACATTGTTGGATAAAACCGATAATCTATACGGTAGAAAATCCTGCAGCCGTAAACTTGATTTTTGTTCCATTTGAAACTATATAATAATGAAACTAAATACGGAGAGTAAATTATGTCGAAAACAGACAATGTTATTGGCACCGATGGATTTGAGTTTGTCGAATTTGCATGCGAGAATCCGGAGAGCTTACAAGACATCTTCACCAAATTAGGTTTTAACCTTGCTGGGAAACATCGATCAAAAAGTGTTTTGCTATACAAGCAGAACGACATTCATTTTCTCATCAACGCCGAGAATGAAGGACAACCCCACCAGTTTGCCCAAACTCACGGCGATTCAGCGAATGCATTTGCGATACGAGTTGCGGATGCGAACCATGCGACGAAACTAGCAATCGAACGAGGTGCCAAACCGGTAGCAAATACTGTGGGACCGATGGAACTATTTATACCAGCATTTGAAGGTGTCGGTGGGTCACATCTGTATTTAGTTGACCGGTATGGTGATCAAACTATTTACGATGTCGACTTTGAACTCGATGACGTTGCATTTACAAGCTCGAACGGTCCTCTCACTTACCTAGATCACCTAACTCACAATCTCCACCGCGGAAATCTGAAAACGTTAGCTGATTTCTATGAAAACGTGTTTGAGTTTCATGAAGCACAGTACTTCCAGATCCACGGCGTTCAAACCGGTCTAACTTCAAAAGCGATGACGAGTTCCTGCGGCAAAATTCGAATTCCACTCAATGAGTCTGCTGACGACAAGTCACAGATCGAAGAATTTTTGCACCGCTATAACGGCGAAGGGATTCAGCACATTGCACTTCACACGAATAACATTTTTGATGCGGTGGATGTGTTGCGAGCTAAGGGTGTCGAGTTTCAATCGACTCCGGATACTTACTACGAAGCACTCAATGACCGAGTAAGAGGTCATGGTGAAAGCGTGGAGGAAATGCGCAAACGTCAAATTCTTCTCGACGGGTCCCCTGAGTCGGGGTACTTATTACAAATCTTCACCGTCGACTTGATTGGACCGATATTCTTTGAGATTATTCAACGTCGGGGCAACCAAGGATTCGGGGAAGGAAATTTTCAAGCTTTGTTTGAGAGCATTGAAAGAGATCAGCAACAAAGAGGAGTACTCAGTGAAACCGTTTAACGCAATTTGGCAAAAAGGCGAAACCTCTAGGCAGGCGCATAGAGACTTGCCAGAGGGAAGTTATGAACGCGAAATAGGACGGGAAGGATTTTCTGGTCCTTCTTCTCGAATTTACCACAAGCGTCCTCCCACAGGATGGTCAAATATCGAAGGTGAGTTGCAACCAAGGGCATTCAATCTTCAAAACGTATCCGAAACAAACGAACCGTGGAAGAGTCTGGAAGTGTTGTACAACACACACGTTCGCGTTTCACTCTGGAATACGCCGAAGTCTATGTCGAATTTAGCTAGAAACGCTGATGGCGATCTGTTGTTGTTTATACACGCCGGCGACGGTGACCTGTTCTGTGACTTTGGACATCTCACCGTACGTAAAGGAGACTACATCGTCGTACCTAGGGGCACGATGTGGCGACTTGAAAACGAGGCAGCCATGAACGTATTGCTTGTAGAGGCTACGAATTCCCAGTATTCACTACCAGACAAAGGCATGCTAGGGACCCACGCGATTTTTGATCCAGCGAAGCTAGATACTCCGGAAATGGACGAAGCTTTTCTCGCTCAGCAGGACGAGTCCGCATGGACAGTGAAAATCAAGAAACACAATAGAATCACAAAAGTGGATTTCCCTTACAACCCACTGGATGCTGTTGGTTGGACCGGCGATCTCGTTCCCGTGCGCATTAACGTTGAAGACATTTTGCCAGTGAATAGTCATCGGTATCACCTACCCCCATCTGCACATTCGACGTTTATGAGCGACCGTTTCATGGTCAGTACTTTTGTTCCGCGGCCGTTCGAAACGGATAAAACCGCAATCAAAGTACCGTTCTTCCATAACAACGAAGACTATGACGAAGTGATTTTCTTTCATGCAGGGCAGTTCTTTAGTCGGGACCACATCGATGTTGGTATGATGACCTACCATCCTGGCGGTATCACTCATGGTCCGCACCCCGGAGCTTTGAAGCGCGTGTTTGAGCAACCCAATTCACACACAGATGAAATTGCGGTAATGCTAGATACCCGTGATCCGCTTCAAGTCAGTGCGACCGACTACGAAATTGAAGGCTACTCTAGGAGTTGGGAGAATTCGTAAGCACTTAGGTGTTACGTCAGGATACTCTCAATTCAATCATCTGTGATTTCGAATTCGACGCTACCGAGACTCCCGTAGTCTGCAACATACGAGCCGGGTGATGCTGGGTGAATGCCACCGCAAGCTCCCGTGAGCATTAGTGCTTCGTTGGGAATTGAAAATCTGCGTGACTGCGATTCATTTATCATCCAAGCAAGCGACTCCGACGGACCACCTAGGGGTTCGGTAAGTTTCGCTTGGTACAACGTTTTTCCGTCTCGTTTGAGCTCCACAGAACGATCATCGAAGGATGTTGGAGATTCCACACAATCGCCCAGTATATAACTGTCTGCTGCGACGTTACAGGCGATTAAATTTGGTCCCGTTACTTCGGCGGATAATCCGAATGCAATGCGAGGCAATTCGATGACTGGGCAAACGGAGCTCGGGTCGCCGGATTCATCGAGACAAATCCCGATTTCGCACTCAAGAAATCTATCTGGAATGATTGGAAGTGTTGTTCCAGAGAACAGTCGTCCTGACGCAAACAAGCGTCCAAGAATAGGATGAGGAACTCCAATCGACTCCTGGCTCCCTGCGGACGTTAGGCCTGCTTTAAGTCCTATAATCGAATCGTCTTCAAATTTCGCGACGACTCGATTCTGTATTTCGTAAGCTTCCGCTACTGTGAGTGACTCTGGAAACTCCGGTAATGTGGATCGAGTTTGTAATGCATCTGCGATCTGTTCGATCAATTCATCCATGATTTGCACCGTCCTTCAGCAGCATCGATTACAGTGGATTATGCGTAAGAGATTAAGATGTGAGTGTACTTGAGCTGACTTGCGATACGCTTTGTTCTACCCAGAGTCTTTTTAAGAGTACAATAAAAACACGATCTGAAGACTATCAAAATATTCAAGACTTGAACCAACTTTTCTTAGCTTCAAACGTTCCTATTTGAACTATGTACAGAGTATAGTATTTCACGTGATTCACTCGCAAACCTAGTATTTACTCTATGCTAGTAATCGACAAATTTTTTCAAGGATACTACGATCTTTCGTCGAATTAGACAAATTTTTCTATACCCTATCCGAAAGGTAAAGGACTTGCTGAATTCTCGGCAATTTAAGCAGATGATTCTCAAGTTTTTGAACCTTGGTAGCCGTTTACCGGTGGTCCCGAGACTGATTGTCCGCCTTACGCTGGGAATCGTTTTCATGATCGGGGGATTGTTGTTTTTTTTACCCGTTTTGGGACTATGGATGTTGCCGCTAGGCATTTTGATGATCGGTATGTGCATACCGTACTTCTACAGACGGATTCGTGTTTGGATGAGAAAACTAAGAAATGAAATCCGCGCCGCCGAACGAAATGAAGTAGATTCCAAACCCTCTCCTGAGGACCAGAAGATAGCGCGCTGAATGTAATATAGTTTTCGGTTTTTCTCCGACGCGTTGCTACAGCATTACTTTTGTCACTCCCTTAACATGATCACTCATCATTTAATGTTCAATGTATCAAGGTACGAGATTTGAGCTTTTCTGACGTCTTTTTTGTCGTCCGACTTTGCTTCGCAATACTCCTCATGACCGGCGGCGTATTTTGGTTCTTACCCGTAGTAGGACTCTGGATGTTTCCCCTAGGTTTACTACTGATAATAACCTGCATTCCATTTTTTGATCGCAGGATTCGAGTATGGACGAGAACGCTGGGGAAAGTAATGCAAGAAGCCGAACAAATAGAAGCAGATACAGCACTTCCTGAAGGGCACCAAGGAATGTCAGAACAATCGACAGAGAGGATGTCGCAGAGTTAGGCTTAACTGGTCCTACTCTACAATTTATTCACTTTGCAAAACTGAGCACTTATCATTTAGCTCTCTCAACAATGCTTGACAAATTATGAGTTTTTCTGATTTCTTCTCCGTTCTTAGAGACGTTCCAACACTGTTAGCTTTAAAAAAGGGCTTAAAACCTCGTCCTGGGCACATGAAGGACAGCGTGGGTTTGCAATTCAGTGAAACAGCAAAGACCTATCGAGCACAAACTGCCATCCTTTTTGAAGGTGAGTCTGTTAGCTGGGGAGAGTGCAACAAGTTAGCAAATCGTTATGCTCACGCACTCCAAGACGTTGGCGTAGTTAGAGGCGATGCGGTTAGCATTGTCATGCAAAATCGCATTGAGTTCCTCGCGCTAGTCGTAGCAATTAACAAACTAGGGGCGATCGCCGGACTCATCAACACTAACCTTCGTGCCACACCGCTTCAGCACTGTATAGTCACAACAGACTCCAAAGTATGTGTATTCGGTACCGAACTCAGCAATGCCATCGAAGAAGTACGCGGAAACGTAAACCTAACTTCGGATCAGCTTTTAGCAATTCCTGACAGAGATGACACAACACCTGAATGGGCAACAGACTTTCAGCAATTGAGTGCGGACAAGAGTGAAGATGATCCTCCGTCCCAGTTTGAATCTACCTTAGCAGAAACGGCATTCTATGTTTTCACTTCAGGTACGACTGGATTACCTAAAGCCGCCGTCGTCTCTAATCGTAGATTTCTTCAGTTGGGTCGGTTAGCAACTATAGCCGGATTACGTTGCAAGGTCGGAGACCGAATTTACCTCTGTCTTCCACTCTACCATAGCACAGGTTTAGTGGTAGGATTTTCTGCTGCACTTTGCTCCGGCGCAGCAATGTTTATTCGTCGAAGGTTTTCGGCGCGAAACTTTTTGAAGGACATCAGAGAACACCACGTCACACACATGATTTACGTAGGGGAATTGTTGCGTTACCTTCATAACATCCCGCAGCAGTCAACCGACTCCGAGAACCCTCTACACACCATAATGGGAAATGGACTTCGACCTGATATCTGGGACGACTTCAAACAACGTTTCGGCATAAGACGAATCACTGAGTTTTATAGTGCGAGTGAGGGGAATTTTGCGTTTGCCAACATCATGAACAAAGACCGTACGGTTGGGCTCACCGCCGCCAAAGTAGCTCTGGTCAAATACGATGTGGAAAACGATGAGATCGTGAAAGATGAAAACGGTCGATGTATTGAAGTTGCACCTGGGGAACCTGGTCTCTGCTTGGGTCATATCAATCCGAGTGCGAAATTTGAGGGATACACAGATCCTGAGGCGACCAAGAAAAAAATATTAGAGAACGTATTTGAGGACGGCGACCAATGGTTTAACTCCGGCGATCTTTTAAAGACTATCGACGTCGGCTTCGCGTTGGGCTATACCCACTTTCAGTTCGTAGACAGGATTGGTGATACTTATCGCTGGAGATCAGAAAATGTCTCTACAAACGAAGTGGCAGAGATTTTGAACGGGTTTGAGCAAGTAGCAGTTAGTAACGTGTACGGAGTCAAAGTCCCTGGTACAGAGGGTCGCGCAGGCATGGTCGCGATCAGTCTTAGCGAAGGCGTTGACCAACTGGATACTATTGCATTCTCTAAATATGTAGCACAAAATCTCCCGCACTTTGCTCGGCCGGTCTTTGTACGCATACAAACAAACGTGGAAACTACAAGTACGTTTAAAGTTGTTAAAAAAGAACTCCGCTCCGATGGGTACGACATTGACAAAATTTCGGATCCAGTATATGTTCTGAAAAAAGGCTCAGTCTCTTATGAGCCTCTGGACAAAGACTTCTTAGAGTCGATTCAACAAGGAACCGCAAAGTTCTAGCGCGTCTAGCTAGCTCTTCCGATAGACATCTCGATCAGGTACGCGACGGAAACGTTTGTACTCCCATTGATACTGCGCGGGGTCGCGTTGTACGACTCGCGCCACCTCATCATTTAGAGCTTGTGCCGCGACTTCGACGTCCGTGTCCTTCACCTCCGATGCCGCCGACTCCACTTGTATGCGAAATCCCTTCGGTACTCTTTGAATTGTGAACAATACAACTGATACGTTCTCACGTCGCGCAAGTGCATGTACCAAAGCCGTTGTTTGTGCTTTGACCCCCATAAACTCGACTAAAACATGACTGCCGCGAGTGGGGACCTGATCTGGCAGTACTAGTACCACTTGTCCGTCTTTTAACGCTTGTATTAACGTCCGCAATCCGGTACCGGATACTGGAACTAGATTGAATCCAAATCTTGAACGCGCTTTTTGAACTCGAGCCGCGAAATTTCCTAAACGCCGGCTATCAAATAACGCGGTGGTTGGAAATCGAGCACCGAGAGCTAAGGTAGTGTATTCCCAGTTACCCCAATGTGGGCACACCGCGATGACGGCCCCTTCCTCAAGTTTCTCTTTCAATAGATCTTCCCCTTGATACTCGACGAACAGTTGCTCTAAAGCTGTTGATCGCCAATACCAAAGAGGTGCTATCTCTAGGGCTGCTCGGCTCGTCTCGATCAGAGATTTGCGAGCTAGGATCTTAAGCTCGCGCGGACTCTTTTCAGGATAACACAGTTCTAGGTTAATGCAAGTCGTTCGTTTGGATCGACCATGCAAGAAATACACAAGATTTCCGTACAGCCATCCAAATGCACGCAACGCTCTTAAAGGAAACAATGCAAGAGTACGTAAAGTGAGCTCAAAGCAGTTTAGTTTGATTCGACTGAAGAAGCGATCCTTTGATGTTGCCAATTATTCGACTAAGATCCGCGAGACAGACGACTAGTTTAATGACACCGCGCTGGACAGTGCGAATAAAAAAAGAGTGCCAGTTGTGGTTAGGGTTTTGTGCTAAACATTGAACGCGAACATTTCTTTAAATTGTTTTACTGTTCGTTCGTAGCGTTCAACAGATGGAAATATCTTCCCTGCTTTCACTCTAGGAAATCCCATGTTATAAGAGCGTATTGCACAACTCTCGTCCCAACACTGTTCAAGCAGGTGCGACAATATACGAGCCCCACATTCGATGTTGTCTTGTGGAACTCTGAGATCCAAAGGGGAGCAAAACTCTTCCCAATACCGCGGCATAATTTGTGCGGGACCGATGGCACCCTTATGAGATACTGCGTCTTTCCGAAACGAACTTTCGGTGGCAACAATGCTAGTGAGGAGTACTTCGTCAACCCCGTGTTTGTCTGCAGAATTGACAATCCAATTCGCGAACTCGTTGGCTTCATTTTGAGGGATGGGAAAGTGAGAAGCAATCTTAACTTCTAACGATCCAACTAAATCTTGCCTTTCCGGAACTCGAAAGACAGTCGCGATTGCAGTCTCTATGTCTTGGGAACTGACGATGGTTTCTAACGGCTCCTCCAAGAACGCAGCATCCATGGTGTCATTTTTTGGTTGCGTTACAAGTAGACTAACTAGTCCTGCTATGCACAAGCATGCACACAGAAGTAACACTAGGGCACCCCAACGACCAGTCTGAGCTGTTTTGTTCGTTTCTCGCATAAATAATCAAAAATCTTGACGATATCAGGTCTAATGACCAACATCAATCAAAAAAGTTCCACAAAATTTTACGAAAAGTGAAGGAATAATGGAGAAATAATGGAGATTTCAGCCGAGTGAGAACCGCTCTGAATTTGCGGACGCTGAAAGAATTAAGCGAGCGTGCTAAGTTTCTTGCGTATGGCGTAGTAGTCTTGAAGGGAGAGTTTCTTGCTGTATATCGAACATCGGTCAGCGTAATCACCGAATCTTTTATGTAATCGAGTCGCTACGTGTTGTGGTTCGGCAACCACCGCGAAGTGGTTTAAGTACTCATCGCTGAAGAGTTCACCCATCTCAACCCACTTTCCCTGCTTCGAGAGTACGTTTAATTGTTCCTGTAAGTGCCCCAAATCAACGCTGTCCAACACCTGTTTGTAAGCGGGTGTTGACCCATAAAAAGCAAGTTGCTGTTTCACCGCAATTTTTTCGGCATCTATATCTTTCTCAACCTGACCTGTCGCGATTAATGGTTGTATTGAAATTTCAAACTGATCTCTGCTCCGTCCAGAAATCTCAAATCCTTGTTCCAAAGCAGGAAAAGTGACTGTTCTTAAATACTCGAGTGTGGTGAATGGATGTACGATCAAGCCGTCTGCTACTTCTGCAGCTACCTGTGCCATTAACGGTCCTACGGCAGCCAGAAAAACTCTGGGTGCGCCATACTCTACATTCTCTGGTGTAAAAAATGGCGTCATCAGGGAGTGGTGGTAAAACTCACCCCGAAAGGCAAGCCGTTCTTGGGAGTACCACGCGCGCCAAATCGCCCGTAAAGCTTGTATGAATTCGCGCATCCTCGCCGCCGGTCTAGACCAAGGCATGGAAAAACGCTTAGTAATGTGAGGCTGAATCTGTGACCCAAGCCCCAAAATAAACCGCCCACTTGCGGCATAGTTCAAGTCATGAGCGATGTAAGCGAGGCTCATGGGCGTACGGGCAAACGCGACCGCAATACTGGTAATCAAGTCTACCCGACTGGTCGACTGAGCAGCGGTTGCCAATGGCAAAAAAGGATCGTGATTCGTTTCTGCAGCGAAAAGCCCAGCAAAGCCACCCTTTTCAATTTGTCGCGCCAGTTGACCTACTTTCTTCAAATCATGGGGAATTGGGACATCTACTTTCACGATAGTCTAAAACGCCCTAGTTCGCTAATCCGGGAAAGTACAACCCATCCATTGGACCTTCACCGTCAACAAAGTGACTAACGCTCACGTCAGCTCCAGTAATTTCGATGCGATAGACAACATCATTACCGGTGCTGAACGGTGGGTCGGTGGCTATCGATATACCTAGCAAAGACATGATCAACACGCGGGTCACCGCGCCGTGGCTAAGTATGGCGTAGCTATGGTCGGAATTAGCTTCACCTTCAAGAATACGACGACGGATAATCTGCAAACGTGCGAGTAATTCACTGCGACTCTCTCCCCTAGGTGGTTTGAATTGGGCTAGATTGTCCTTCCTTTGTTTGAGGTGTTCAGCATAGAGTTTTTTAACTTCGTCATATTTTCTTCCTTCCCACTCACCTGCACCTAACTCGACTAGGCAATTTTCGAACTTGACCGATATAGGAACTGTCTGCTGAATGTAGCTCAAGGTTTCTCGAACGCGACTAAGTGGAGATGCATAAATGTGTTTGATGTCAAATTTTTCCATCAACGCCGCATGTCGCATAGCTTGTTGTCGCCCAAGCGCTGTCAGCGGAGAGTCTTTCATACCCTGGTACCGACCTTCCGTGTTCCAAACTGTTTCTCCGTGTCGAAACAGATAGACTCTTCTTGTAGTCATAGGGGGGGTATTGTTCATAATCGAATTATTAGTCTCGTGGTTCTACGATCTATTGACCAATTTTCGGTGGTCCCAAGAAATGTGATTAATAGAAGCGAACTTTAACGCTACACGCATTGACGCCGATCGAATCAATTTCGTTTCTAGTGATTCAGTCAACCCTATTGAAGGTTGTCGCTGACGAATCATTCTGATAGTATCGACTACAACATCGTAGTCGTCAACAATGTCTACTGTAGCTTTCATGACTAGACTCTTTAGTTCGGTATATACTTGTCCAGTTTCAAAGAGTGAGGAAGCTCATGGGTCCCTACATAAATTTAGGACTTTCTGACTCTTTCGAAATGTCGTGCAATAGCAAACATTGGTTGAATCCGCAAAGAACCACATTGGTATTGGATGAGGATAACCATCGGGTTCGTTTGTTACCACAATAGTCGTATGGGTTTGCTGAAGGAACTCAGCCTGTTCTGATTCTGTAAGCTCAATTTCACGGCGAACAGACTGCAAATTCATCCACCGATTCTAGCTAAGCTCAGCACTATCAAGGTATCTTGAATGTTCGTATCTCTATCACTCTCCCAATAGCTTAGCTGACAGGTCTTGCTGGGACTATTTTCCAAAGGCAAAGCTTTCTATCTTTACTCTCGTTTTTCGGGACACTCTCGAGGTCAAGTACACAATTCCAAGTTTCGGAAAACAGATCGTGTTGTATGAACTACACTTTGTGAGACTTCATCGATGTTGGAGCGACGAGAAATCAACTCCCGGTGAATTGGGTTTACACACATCCACCAGATGTACCGGTTACACTATATGCATGATTGACAAATCGTCCAGGGTCTGGATACTCGAAAGAACAGATTCAGAACGCATGGAAAATTGACAGACTAGACACATGAAAAAGCAACTATCAAGTTTGGGTGTCCAACTCCGGAATAAACTCCTTGAGCAGGCTATCGATCTTGCTCGAAACGGATTGTATGTGGAGTCAGCGAATAAATTTGAGCAGTCGGGTGCCCAACCTAACGACTCAGCATGCGATACCTCGATTCTAGCTTACGCATTCTACCGACGTGCTTTGCATCAACTTTCTGAATCTAACTATTCACGTACAGTTCAAGACATTGAAACCGCGATGAAGTTTCAAAGGGCATCTCAGCAGTTTCGTTCGTTGTTTCAAGAACGATTGACTGTGATCAGAAAAGCGCCTCCTGTTGAACTACGGCGGTTTGACGAGGCAGTCGCAGAACGCTTCGACACGGGTCAGTCAGGTATAAATCTTCTCAGTGAATTTCTATGTAAGCATGAGCTTAAAAAAGCAAATAGAGTTCGCACAGTCGTTGGGATTGATTCAATCTCTGCATTAGGTGTGTATCGTTGGGCCGGCGATATCAAAAGAAACGAAAGATGGTCACAATTAATTCGAGAATTTAAACGAGGAGATCAAGGGTTACCCGCACTCTTCGGACGTATATTAGCAGAACATGTAACCTCATCCGAAACATGTAGGTCGTGGCTGAGAGAAATTGACTACATTGTACCGGTCCCGGGTTCTGCAATTAAGATCGCCGAGCGAGGCGCGGATATCGTGGCAATGACGGCAAAACACTTAAGTTTTCGGCTTAAAATTCCAACTCGAACTGACTTCCTACGACGTAAGGAAGACTCAGAGAAGTCGCGAGATGTCAACAAAAGTTCGTTAATGAATCAATATTCATTCGTTCAAAAAAAAGAAAAGGAAATCAATGGTCGAGTGGTGCTTTTGTTGGACGATGTAATGACTCGCGGACATACAGCAGAAGCGTGTTCCTCTCAGCTAAAGGCTTTTGGTTGCACCAAGGTATTTCTTTTAGTTCTTGCTTTCGCTGAGAGTACTCTCCAATCAAATAGGCGTTCAAATGAGACAAAATGAGTACCATAAGTACATGCCGTCTCTGCTCTTTTCGATTCACAATCTTCACGTTTGGTCAGTCGGTTTTTCAAAGAATCACAGTTTAGCAGTACTTGAAAAGACTGTGCCTATGTCTACTGAAGTGATTTTCTACTTTTGAATAAGAGTTCGAACTGATATGTACGTACGCTACTGTTACGACCTTAAAAAGTTTACACGATGAGCAAAACTGACAATTTATCAACGACAAATTCGTTGAAGACACGACCACTAAAGATGCTTTTAGATGAACTCACGTTACGAAAACTAGATCAATGGCGTGCATCGAAGGCACCAAATTTAACAAGAGCTGAGGCCGCGAAAATTTTGCTGACAGAATCATTATTCGACAGAGAACTGTCAACAACACAGAAGACTCGGTCCCATGTTTCATACCCTAGCACGGAACAGCTAGCTGCCCTTTATTCTCTGGAACGAGTGTCAGGTTTTGGACCTGTGAAATTCAGGGATATGAATGAAGCAGGTATCGATACGCGATCAGTTATCGAAAATCCGAGCACACTTCCCTTTACGGGACTTGTTGGGGAAAAGCTACGAAAGGGAATTTCAGCGTTAACGAAGGCGGATTTCGTCATCGATCTGAAGCGAGCATTTGAACAACTAGAAAGGGCTCGCGAGTTTTCAGCATCCATTCTAACTCACGGCGATCCTAACTATCCGAAACGCGTATATGCTAGCAACAACCCAATACCGGTTCTATATGTACGGGGAGACCCTAAGATTTGGGATGGATCCGGATGTGTAGCCGTAGTTGGATCTAGAAATACACGCCAACCCTATGCAGACGGCACACGGAAATTTGCAACAACTGCTGCGAAAAAAGGGATCGTAGTGGTGTCCGGATTCGCTCTTGGTGCAGACTCTATAGGACACACTACTGCTTTTAGAGTCGGGGGGAAAACAGTTTGTGTAATGCCATGTGGCCTTGATAAGATTTTTCCGCCTGAAAACCGAGAGTTGTGGGACCAACTACTGTCCTACCCGAAGGCTGTATTCGTAAGTGAATTTCGTTTCGGACAACGAGCTTCATCTTTGCTGTTGCGAAAACGGAACAAGTTGATCGTCGCTTTCGCTCAAGGTATCCTTGTCTCCCAATCTGCAGAGGACGGAGGGGCTATGAATGCTTATAAATTTGGACGGGAACAAAGAAAACCAGTATCTACGTTTAAATCGGATGGAACGAAAGAGACAACAGGTAACGCCTTAATCGCCGGGGATAATCGCACTGGTGCTTTTGCTTTTGAGTCGACTCAAGACGGTATGAGTTATGAAGCATGGCTGCAAAAACTCTCCTCCTAGATCTTGACGGAACAATTTGGGATAGTCGCCCTTGGTTTACGGCTACTATTTCACGGCTAGGAGGCGTGCGAGAATCTGAAATTGAGGCATATCTCACCAAAGATGCAAACGTCATCCATCTTGCAAAACGATATGGAACAAATAAGCAACAGTTGGCAAGCACAGTGTATGAGAAAGAAATTCCGATAGTGCTATATGAAGGTGTGCCCCGAGTGCTGAGACAACTACTAGATCGTTCAGTAACCATAGCTCTAGTTACCAACTTGTCGCGAACGATAGTGACTCCAGTTCTTGAGGTTACAAATCTGAAGAATTGCTTTGCGACTATCGTAACTCCTCGGCACGGTGTGCGCGCAAAACCTAGACCTGATGGAATATCTAAGGCTTTGATGGAAATGGATAGAAGTGTCACTGAATCGACCTGGTATTTGGGGGACAGACTCACGGATGCTAAGGCCGCACGAGCAGCAAATGTACGATTCGCTTGGGCATCGTACGGCTATGAGCAAGAGGAACCTCCAGGTACTGAGGTTGTGTTGAATCATTTCTCGGATGCGCTTCTTCTTTGAAATTTCTTTATAAGATTCATAGTGGTTTCGATGGGTTCAGACCCGCTGTGTTACCAGAAAGGATCAAAGACCGTCGACTGAGACTGGGGTGGCGTCACTACATTGATGTAGTGGAAAAAGGTTGGGAGTGCTGGGTGTACTTTCATGGACCACACAGTTTCGAAAACGGAGTGTACGTAAAGGGTGTTATTGACGACATTGAGCACGTTAATAGAGTTGTCATTATTCGTGTGCGCGAACATCGAACTGACCAACCGATTACGTCCAAACCAACATCTGTACGGGTTGCAGATATTGTCAGACCCCGGTATAGACAGGTTTTCATTTGGCCCGATGAATGGACGACGGTAACTCAATGCGAACCGAACGCATGTACGAAGAGACTTTGCGAAGAGTGCGATACTTGGAAACAGTTGCCGTTTATTGAAGAAGGACAGTTGGCTAATCCTAGCCGGCTCAGGTGGTCGAACTATAAAGACTTAGTCTCGACGCACTGGATCGTACCCAGCCGATGTTACGAACCCCACGTCAAGGACGAGATACGAGAGCTTACTAGAAGATTCACCTCATTTAAGTGTGGTGAAATGGCTTACGCCTACCCTTTCGCGCTGTCGCTGTTTAAACAACTTCAATCACGAAAACAGCTAGATTTCGACTATGTCGTGCCAATTCCTTTGTCGCCCGACAAAATCGAGATAGGTGAGGAACATCGTACATTAGTGTTGGCACAGGAGCTAGGACGACTGTTGGACGTCAGAGTGCAAGAGATGCTAATGTTATCATCGTCGGTATCGAAACGGCGTATGCAAGCAGCAGGATTTACCGTTCCTCAGTTCGAGTACGAATACGGGAAATCTTTGGAGTTGGATATCCCAGACAACGTAAATCGCATACTACTTGTTGACGACGTGATAACGAGAGGAAGTACGGTAGCACAAGCATTAGATGCAATCGCTAAAAAGCAACCGGATGTTGAAGTTGTGGTTGCAACAGTCGGACGAATGATCGTCAAGGAGGCAGTACTTGACGATCAAGGTTTCAAGAAGCAGTAGTAAGTTTTATCAACCCACAACTGACAACATTGTGGCGAACAGCTTCACTCAGACCATGAGTACGAGCCAAATTGTGAAGTTTGAAATCTGTTCAACTTAGTTGTTCATCGGTCTCGCACACTGGATCACCAATTACTAGAACTTGGGTTCATTCAAGCCCCAAAAGGCACGAGTCAACCAATTTGAGGCTGTTTCAAATGAGTTCGCGGTTGTGCGAATGGAGTCTTCTAATAGTACCGGAAGACACACTGTATAGATATGGGTTTCGCATTGTGAGAGTTGTACTTGACCAATCGCACTCAAAACCACCGTACTATCCACTGCAAGAGCCTTCAGACGTCGCAAGTTTCATAGAATTTCATACATGACCGATCTAGGCCGACAACAAGAGAGCGCATGAGTTTTCTAGACGAGGTTGAATTTCGACCAATTAAAGCAAGCGAACGACGTGAGTTTTTTAATTTAGAACGGTACGTCTTCGCCGACGAGCGAAAGCTAACTGAAGAAGACGAAGCAGCAGATCCATTGCGACCGGAAATGACTACTGTCGCCTTTCACAATGGGCGCATTATTGCTACCTCCGGTGGTTTTCCCTTTCGACTAAAGCTGAACGGAAACACGATTCGAGCGGATGGTGTCACCTCTGTGGGTACGGATCCACAATTTCGCCGTCGCGGGCTCGTCCGACGCATGATGACGATCCGTTTTGAACAAGCCTATGAAAACAACGTGGCTGCGTCTATTCTCTGGGCGACGCTGGGTGCAATCTACCAACGGTTTGGATACGGACTCGCTTCATCGGCCTATAAATGCAAGTTCGATCCACGATTTTGTGAGTTTCAATTTGACGAACCGGAAGTTGGTTCTTGTGTGCGCTCCGATCGAAACTCGTCCGTTCCAATACTCAAAGACTTATACGAAAAGTGCATCGCAGATGCAAACCTACAAATCCACCGACACGACGTGTTTTGGCAACGCGCATATTTGGACAAAAAGTGTAAATTACACGTTGCCATTCACTACGACGAAAAAGGAGCGGCAGACGGTTTTGTCTCATATCGGTTATCGGAGTCCAGAGATAAGATTCCCGGTCCGAACCAGAAGATATTTGTTCGTGACTTTTTTGCGCGCAATCGAGGAGCATACCGCAGTTTGTGGCACTATATTCGGAGTCACGACTTGGTCGTTTCTGTTGAAATGTGGGCACCGATAGATGATCCAGCTTTTCTAATGTTGTTGGAACCTCGACAGTTACATGCTAGCTGGGCTGAAGGTTTGTGGTTGCGAGCCGTAAATATAAAACAGCTAACTGGCAGTCGCCCCTACCCCTGCCAAGCAAATGTCGTGTTTGAAATTCCCGCGGACCGAGAGTGTCCATGGAATGTCGGAACCTATCTTCTCGAAACGGATGGCAAAAACAATTCTGTGACCAAGACGAATCAGAGTGCCGACTTTCGCATCGACATCAATGGATTTGCTACACTATTGACTGGTCAGAACAACCTTTCTGAGCTCGAGGCTTGCGGGCGGGCTGCAATTCTCAACCGCGCGCGCGAACACGAACTTAATCAACTATTCGCTACAAAAAGCAAACCATTTTGTAACGATGGGTTCTAAAGCAAACTCGCCCAGTAAGTTACCACTTAAAGCAATGCCTCTAAGTGAATCTTAGCTGATCTCGCAAGGGCATTTAACTCATACCCCCCCTCCAACGTGGAGACCACCCGGCCACCAGCAAACTGCTTACTGAGATCCACAATTAAGTTAGTGATCCAGCGATAGTCGTCGTCTACTAGACTGAGTCCAGCAAACGGATCCTCCTGATGAGCGTCAAAGCCAGCTGACACCAAGAACAGCTCAGGTTTGTGTTTCTCAATTGCGGAAATCCAATCGCGCTCGATCGCCAATCGAAATTCTCGGCTCCCGGTACCTTCCGGTAATGGGGTATTAACGATATTGGAACGCTCGATCTCTTGCAAGCGATACGGATAACAGGGATATTGAAAACTTGAACAGACCAACACCTCAGGCCGATCTGCAAAGATTTCTACTGTTCCATTTCCGTGATGTACGTCAAAATCGAGCACTGCAACGCGACTAACTCGGTCAAGCGCATAATCCGCCGCGACAGCAATACTGTTGAACAAACAGAAACCCATGAGGTGATCTGTTTCCGCGTGATGACCAGGTGGGCGCACTACACAAAAAGATCGGCGGTGCACATCCTGCAGGGCTAAGTCTACAGCATTGGTAGTCGCCCCAGCGGCACGTCGTGCCGCACTGAGAGTAGTGGGTCCCATCGCAGTATCGATATCAAGGCGCACTAATCCTTCGTCTGGTGACAACTGCTTTAGGTTTTCAACATATGCTTCGGTGTGCACACGAGTTAAATGTTCGTACGCGACAAGATCCGGAGTGACTGTCGAGACGTCCTGTAGCAATCCAGTTTCTTTTAAATGTTGCAAGATTGAGTGAATTCTTGCACTCGATTCGGGATGTCGTCTCGGTACTTCGTGCGCGATACAATCCTGATGAGTTAGTAATGCGGTCAAGTTGAGTCGTCCTTCAGTGCGATATCAGTTTGCAAACACTACAATTAGCACATTAGTTTATTCACTCACGTTGTTCACTGTTTGAGCAAATCTAAACTTCTTCAACTCTGAATAGCGGTTCAAACGGAGATCACAGTGGTAGACGCAGTTCAGGCGCCGAAAAGTTCTGTTAGTACTAGTTCTGTCTGGCAACTAGTTAAATACGCTCTTCTAGCTCTATTACTGATGTTTGTGCTTTTGACCTCTTTGCATTTCGTTACGCTCAGACTTGGCATCGGTACTGAATCACACGCAGCCGTAGATTTTGAAAACAACTCGATCACTTTAAACCTTGGTTCTGAACCGCCTCAACTAGACTCAACTAGATCTACCGACATGGTATCAGGTCAAGTATTGGGCCATGTTATGGAAGGCTTGATCAGGTATGGACCTAACAACGAAATACTACCAGGTATGGCAACGTCCTGGGAGGTTTCCGAACTGAAGGGAACGTTCTACTTACGCGAAGATGCCTTTTGGAGCGACGGTACACCGGTTACCGCCCACGATTTTGTCTTTGCATGGCAAACCGTACTTAAACCGGAGACTGCCTCACAGTACTCTTTTATTCTATACCCACTGAAGAACGCAGAAGCTATAGACAACGAAGAAATGGCTGTTGAAACACTTGGAGCTACCGCACTGAATGACTACACATTACAGGTAGATCTTGAACAACCTACACCTTACT
Organism: Gammaproteobacteria bacterium; assembly: GCA_009837185.1. Taxonomy (GTDB): domain Bacteria; phylum Pseudomonadota; class Gammaproteobacteria; order Pseudomonadales; family Azotimanducaceae; genus Bin55. The sequence goes on from VXUA01000045.1 coordinate 25,302, forward strand.
TTATCAAGTTGTTAGCGTTTTTCACTTACTTACCTATTAATGAAGAGTTTTACAATTCTAGAGAGCGTAAATACGGGACCAATGCAGAAGATTTGATATATAACGGTCCCTTTGTCATAAGCAAATGGCAACATGGGAGCCGGCTGCGATTAGAAAAGAATCACACTTATTGGAACAAAGAAGAGACTCTATTGGACGCGATAGATTTCGGCTACATTTTGTCCGATCCAACTGCAACGATCAATTTGTTTGCAACTGAAAAAATAGTCATGGCTGGATTGCAAGCTGAAAATATTGAGCGAGCTTTAGCGAATGGGTGGCCAATCAAAGAGCACGTTGATGGCTCAGTGTTTTATCTAGGTTTTAATCATCGAGAAGAACGTCCCTCCTCAAATCGCAACCTTCGTAAAGCGATCCAATTGGTTTGCGACCCCGAAGAACTCGTCTACAAAGTGCTCAAGACACCGGGAAATCGACCTGGCGAATCTATTTTTCCGGTATGGCTAAAGGGGGTGGAAGGTTTATTCAGAGATGAATATCCAGCACCAAAGCATGAACGAAACATTGAATTAGCCCAGCAATACCTAGCGAACGCACTCAACGAACTCGGTTTGGCGGAACCACCACGACTTACGTTTCTTACTGGCGACAGCGAATTTTCAACAAAACACGCAGAGTATTATCAAAATTTGTTCAAACAAAACCTGGGAATTGAAGTACGTATTGATCAACAGACTTTTTCACAAAGGCTTGCGAAGATGACATCAGGAGATTATGACATAGTAGCGGCTGGATGGGGACCTGACTATGACGACGTACTCACGTTTGGCGATCTTTTCACGTCCTGGAACCTCAACAATCGAGGATTGTTTAAGAATGATGAGTTAGATCGTAACGTACAGATTGCACAACAATCGAGTGATGCCCGAACCCGCATGGAGGCTATGGATAGAGTCCAACACATTCTCTATGAAGAAGCTGCGATAATTTTCGAATATGAAAGGGGCAGCAGTTATGTTGCAGACGATAGAGTTCAAGGGATTACCCGACGCGCAGTGGGTACAGATCCTGATTTCACTCGGGCGTATTTAGTAAAACCAGAGACAGAATAAACTCAGTTTCATGACACGTTATGTCCTAATGAGGCTCATCCAGGGGGTGATCACCGTCTGGTTTATTGCGACTGCCACGTTCTTTGTGATGCACAACATTCCTGGCAATCCGTTGCAAAACGAAAAAGCGGTGTCAGAGCAAGTTCAAAAGAAATTAGAAGAGAAGTACGGCTTGGATAAGAACGTCGTCGTACAGTACGGTATTTACATGTGGAACATGATCCGAGGAGATTTCGGATTGTCGTTCAAACAAGAAGAACGACCAGTTAACAAGATCATAGCTGAACGGTTTCCTGTTTCAGCAATCTTAGGAGTACTAGCGATAGTTATCGCAGGTATGGGAGGGGTTCTTTGGGGGGCACTCACCGCGCTCTATCGAAATCGCTGGCCCGATGTTGTAATAATCATCCTTGTCATACTTGGTATATCCGTACCGTCGTTCGTGTTTGCTACGGTTGGCCAACTTGGTATTGTTGTTGCCAACAGAATGCTAGGTTTTGAACTGTTGCCTGTAGCGGGGTGGGGCACCATCTGGCACATGCTGGTACCAGCACTAGTGCTTGGATTAGGTACGATGGCGTTTCTCACACGACTAATGCGTACCTCGATGCTTGAAATAGTAAACGCAGACTACATTCGAACGGCCCGTTCGAAGGGGGTCCCTGTCGCACAAATATTTGCAAAACACCAATTTCGTAATGCCATACTTCCAGTGGTAACTGTGCTTGGACCGTCGATCGCAGCGATTACCACAGGCGGGTTTGTTGTCGAAAACGTGTTTGCGATTCCCGGGTTGGGTAGAACTTTTGTTGAAGCAGTGCAACAGAGCGATTACACAGTGATTATGGGAACCACCGTCTTCTATGGTGCATTCCTTGTCCTAATGGTCATCGTTGTAGATCTAGTGTACGCTCTCATCGATCCGCGGGTACGGTTGCAATGACAGAATTGTCTTTCAAACCAACAACAGTCGCCTCGGATATCGAACAAACGAGCCGCCCATCTCTCTCGTACTGGCAAGATGCGTTTATTCGGCTCGTAGCGAACAAGCGTGCGATAACTTCTCTCGTAGTAATCATCCTACTAATAATCTTCGCTTTTATCGCGCCTCACGTGTTTTGGACTATCAAACACGACGTACAAAACCTTGATCGTACTTCAGAACCACCCTGGATTAATCGCAAAGCGATGGTTTTGCCAGACCAAGATGATTGGCAAGATGTGCACGTTGCTGCAGCGATTGGTGAACATCGGGCACCAACAGTACTCGAAGTAGTCGGTGAACCTACTACTTCAAGAGTTCGTTTGAAGTGGGAACCCGTTCCGAATGCTTATGGCTACCGAATTTATCGCAATATCGTAGAACCCTCAGAGGATACACCGCTTGGATTGTCTATGGGTGTTAACGAGGCAGGAACGCACGTCAGCTTTGAAGATCGGTTGGCAATTCGCCAAAAGCCTTACTGGTACTCGGTAGTAGCATTAGATGAAGATGGTACAGAGTTTGAAGCCGCGAAAACGATAAATGTGCGACCTCAGCTCGCGATCACCGTAAGTGAAGCTTTAACTCTAACAAAAGCCGATAACGTGCAACCCGGTGACACGGTTTCACTGTTTTGGCATCCGCTAGGTACCGACTATCTGGGTCGGGATATGTTAGCTCGACTCATGAAAGGTGCGCAAGTCTCGCTTACCATTGGTATTGTCGCTCCTTTACTCTTCATGATTCTCGGCATCATTATTGGGAGCGTTTCAGGATACTTTGGTGGAATGGTTGATGCAGGGTTGATGCGGTTTACCGATTTCGTAATCGCCCTGCCATTCCTTTTGTTCATGATTTTGTTTAAATTGCTATTCGTACCGTCAGGGGACACTGAGAACTGGATGAGTAATTTTCAGGAGTGGCTCGGTATTGAAGGTGGAATGCTGGCTATGGTAGTCGCTTTGGTGCTGCTCAGCTGGCCTGGGATCGCTCGCCTAGTTCGGGGAGAAGTGCTAAAAATCCGAGAACAAGGTTACGTCGAAGCTTCGAAACTTCTCGGAGCCCCCAATAGTTGGCTGATTGGTCGCCATATGATTCCAAATACCATGGGTGTGGTACTCGTATCCTTCACTTTTGCGGTACCCGCCACCATATTTACAGAAGCATTTCTTTCGTTTATCGGTATGGGAGTAGTACCGCCCACTCCCTCTTGGGGCTCGATGTGTAACGATGGAATACGAACCATGGAAATGTATCCGCACGAGTTGCTCTTTCCTGCACTATTTATCAGCATTACTGTGCTTGCTTTCAATTTACTCGGTGATGGACTGCGGGACGCACTTGACGCACGAATGAGATCTCGCGAATGAGCCAATCACTGTTTGAAGTTTCGAATTTACAGGTTGAGTTCACGACCTACGGAGGCATCGTGCACGCTGTTCGTGGCGCGAACTTTCATGTCGGTCGCGGTGAAACTCTTGCCATTGTTGGTGAATCTGGTTGCGGAAAGTCCGTAGCCGTACAGAGCGTTATGGGGCTCATTCCCATACCTCCTGGTCGTATTGTGGCGGGAGAAGCATGGCTTGAAGGACACAACATAATCGACAATCACATCATTAACGGTCAAGACATCCGCGGTAATAAAGTCGGTATGATCTTTCAAGATCCAATGACGTCATTAAATCCCACGATGACAATCGGAAATCAAATAGCCGAGCCTCTCAAGTTGCATCGAAAAATGTCGACTTCGCAAGCGAAGAAAAGAGCAATCGAATTGTTAGAAATGTCGAAAATACCAGAGGCATCGAAACGAGCTAGCCAATATCCGTTTGAATTCTCGGGCGGCATGTTGCAACGTGCGATGATCGCGATGGCGATCGCATGTGAACCAGATTTGCTCATCGCAGATGAACCAACAACGGCACTTGACGTGACCATACAAGCGCAGATACTAGACTTGATCAAAGATCTACAAAAGGAAGTTGGTATGGGCTTAGTGCTCATCACTCATGATTTGGGTGTAGTGTCTCGAGTAGCTGATCGCGTAGTGGTGATGTATGCTGGTGAAATTCTTGAATCCGGTACCGTTGACCAGATTTTTTATTCACCCTCACACCCCTACACGGTTGGTCTGTTGAGTGCTATGCCCACGAACAAGCCGGATGTGATTCAAGAGTTAATGCCGATTCCTGGCAGCCCTCCCGATCTTTTTTCCCCACCAGATGGTTGCGGATATGCCGCGCGGTGCCCTCATACGATGGAAGCGTGCCTAGCAAACCGACCGGACGAATTCTCCATCGCGTTGTCGCATTTCTCTAAATGTTGGCTTCACCACGAAGCCTGTGAACACGAAGTACTCGAGGTACAACAAGCGTGACTGAACCTCTAGTCCAAGTCCACAATCTGACTAAACATTTCAAGCTCGGAATGCGGGATTTGGTCCATGCCGTGGATGGCGTTTCGCTTGACATTCATCCAAAGGAGATCGTTGGTCTTGTCGGCGAGAGTGGCTCTGGCAAGTCGACCTTAGGAAAAACGATTATTGGTCTTCATACCAAGACTGCTGGCAGGGTGAATTTTGATGGTAGGAGGTTACCGTTTCGATTTTCAGCTACCCACTTTCGCAACTACGCCAACCGTATGCAGATGATCTTCCAAGATCCGTACTCGTCGTTGAACCCCAGAATGACCGTGGGAGAAATTATTGGGGAAGGTCCAAAGTTACTTGGGTTAAAGACGCGCGAGGAAACTAAGAGAGAAACCCGAGAATGGCTAGAGCGTGTTGGTCTTAACGCGGACCATGTCTCTCGTTATCCACATGAATTTTCCGGTGGACAACGACAACGGATCGGAATCGCGCGCGCGCTCATACTAGAACCTGACTTTGTGATTTGTGATGAACCGATTTCCGCGCTTGATGTGTCGGTGCAAGCACAGGTAATCAATCTCTTGGGTGAGTTGAAAGATTCTCTGGGACTCACCTTGTTGTTTATCGCCCATGACCTGTCCATGGTACGTTACGTCTCTGACAGAATTGCAGTGATGTACCTCGGTTCACTGATTGAAATCGGTCCCGCGGATGAAGTGTTTTTCCAACCAAAGCATCCATACACCAAAGTTTTAATCGGTTCGAATCCTGAACCAGATCCAAAATTTGAGCGGTCCCGCACTTCTACAAAAATTCTAGGTGAGATACCATCACCTGTGAATATTAAACCGGGCTGTCGATTCGCAAGTCGATGCCCGAAAGTGATGGATGTTTGTCGTAAGACAACGCCGGAGCTACGAAACATCGCTACTAACGGCAAAGAGCGACTTGTCGCTTGTTACTTATACGAAGAAGAGTAATTCGTAAACAGACATTCTGCATTTCTGAATTGCGTGAGGTAGTTTTTGGGTAATCCGGCGATGAATTGTGGAGTTTTCTACGAAAATGTAGGGATTGGGGGCGCAATAGGGATGGTCTGGTACAACAAAGATAGATTTTTGCTGCCTAGGGAGTCGTAACAGACGCTCAGATGATGCTTTTTTCAATGTTTGCGGTGATCTGGACCATAGGGTTTCGTAACCGAGTTGCGACGGCTTCTCGGTGTGTGGATTTCGTGATTGCGGAAACACTTTCAAGTGTCTGTGTCCGGTGGGTCGAGCCCCCCTAAGATGGTTTCATAGCAGCCGAGCCAATCGGAGATCACACAGGCACTGAGGAAGACCCGTTGGCACTCCCACATCGCCGACCACGCGGAATAGCACCCGCGCGCACGGCTTGAAAGTACGGACAACGTAAAGAGCATAATTGATCCAGGAGCGCGGCCACCATCATCAGTTGTGCCCGATTATCGCATAAGGCGTGTTTGCCATGTCCGTAATGGTGTTCAAAATTCATTCCAGTCTGTGCTTTCATGGTCTTGAAAATACAATTCTCGATGAGCCAGCGCCGCCGTGCATAACGGACGAAAAGCGCGCTATTCTTGATGGACGCCGGGAGCGTCGTCACCCATTCTCCCACCACCCGGCGACCGCCTTGTTTCGTCTCTCGTTGACACTGCAGGACCGTCACTTTCAACTCCGGATGTTGGCCATTCAACGGTCGCGCCGACAAGCATCGATATTCCAATGTGTGCCGATCTTTGGGCAGGCGTTCTTGCGTGGCTTCCTGTGGGGTCGCCGGTCGCCAGCGGGCTTCTGGCAGACCCGCACGGGCGGCATACGTGAAGATGCCGCGCTGGTGTTGCCGAGGTTTCACCGCCAGTAACCATTCCATGTTTAATTCCTGCAACAACTGCACCATCGGCCCGGTCGCATACAAGGCATCCGCCAAAATCACCATGCGTAAGTGCGGATGGCGTGTTCGCAATCGGCGCAGCAACCGTTTGGCAGCTTCCGGTTCACAGTCATTCTTCGTGGCACCATCGGCGCGACCAATGGGCTCTACACCCAACGGCAACGCCGCCGAAGTTTGGGGATGCACCACCGCGGCGGTCACCACTTGATGACTATAGGTCCGACTGCCGTCTCGATGGTTGGTAATCCGACAATGATCGCAATGAATCGTGCTGGAAGAAAATACTCCAGTGCCATCCAAGGCCACTAACACCGTACCGTGAGCGGTCTCAAATTCCGACCACAATTGGGTCTGTTCCACCCATTTAAAAAGTGCCTGAAAAACCCGCTCAAAAGCACTCGTGCGCACCTCATCCAAACGGTGTCGAAAGGTCGTGTCCGTCAGGATCGGCTGCACTGCAAACAAGGCTCGAATATTGCTCCGCGCCCGTTGCTGACGCCGCTGTCGGTGAACCGCACTGATCACCTTCGGGTCGGCCTCGTCCGAGGGCGTCAAGTACTGACATAACGACGGATATTTAAAGACGAATAACGACAACGCCATGCTCAAACAATCGCGTAAGCGATACTGGCACTGCGCTGCCTTCGGATACGACGCTTCTAGTTGGATGAAAACCGATCGACAGATCTGCAGCAGACGCTCCATCACGACCCGACGATGATTCCCAGTGGCTTCCCTGCCGCGCTGGTTCATGGGCTTCCCTGCCTCGAATCAAATCCAAAACAACTAGCATACTCGAAACCCAACCCACCCACAACAAAATACGACGCCTCGGCGGCTACACTACCGCTTAAAATTGCCAAACACTACCGAAAACAACCAGAATTCAACACCGTTTTGATACCCTCAATGAGAAATGCAGAATTTCTGATTCGTAAAATCAATTGGTTGTGTGAGTTTTTTCTCCACAAACCACATGTAACGGTGGGACGTTTGCTGTGAACAAATTCACCGTCTCACTTTTCGTCACAAATCATTCATAGGAGTTATTGTGTTTACAAAGATACCCAACCTTTTTGTCAAATTTGTTTGCCTCACAGTGCTTATGCTACCCGCTAGTGTCTTGATTGCACAGGAAGAAAATGACCAAGGACAAACCGTGTCCGCAAACGACGAGATTGAGGAAGTTAAGGTAGTTGGTTCGCGGCGACTAGACCGTTCAGCAGCGGACTCGCCAGTACCCGTTGACGTCTTACAAGCGGATGAATTTCTTGCTCAAGGTGGTAACGATATGGATGACCTTCTTGCAGCCTTGGTACCGTCCTATAACGTTTCATTAGAGCCTATCAGTGATGCCGCGACGTTTATTCGACCCGCAGTGTTGCGTTCGCTATCGCCCGACTCTACGCTAGTACTGGTTAATGGTAAGCGTCGTCATCGCGCCGCGGTTATCGCGCTTCTTGGAGCTGGGGCTGCCGGTGGCGCACAAGCACCAGACCTTTCAGTGATACCAGCAGTTGCCTTAGATCGAGTAGAGGTTCTAAGAGATGGTGCTTCGTCTCAATATGGATCGGATGCAATCGCCGGAATTATGAATTTCGTACTAAAAGAGGCCTCCGATGGTTTCTTACTTGACATTAAGACCGGACAGTATTTTGAAGGTGATGGAGCTCAGGTTTCAGTTGCCTCTTATATTGGGTTCCCTCTCAGTGACGTCGGATTCGCGACTTTTGCCGCTGAATGGAAAGAACAAGATGCGACCAGCCGGAGTTCACAACGCACCGACGCTCAAGATCTGATTGATGCAGGGAACACTGATGTACGCCAACCTGCGGCACAAATTTGGGGTTCACCTGACATTTATGACGACTTTAAGATTTGGGGAAATGTCGGAGTTGATGTCGGTGACAACAATGAAGCGTATGCATTTGGGAATTGGGCTGAAAGAGAAGTGGTCGGTGGCTTTTACTACAGAAATCCACATACTCGCAACGGCGTGTTTCGAGGCGATGTAGTCGATGGTTTCAATACCGTTAAAGTTGCCGATTTAACCGGAGACATGTCCGGAAATTGTCCAGTCGTAAGAATCGTTGACCATGTTGCGGATCCGGACGCTCTCGCAGCTATTCAAAATGATCCAAATTGTTATTCGTTGATTGAAAAGTTTCCAGGTGGATTTACACCTAACTTTGGGGGACAAATTGCTGACCTTTCACTTGTCGGTGGACTGCGCGGAACCATGAACAACGGTTGGTATTTCGACCTTAGCGCGTCGATCGGACGCAGCTATGCGCTGTTCTACATATTCAACACAATCAATCCGCAACTCTTGAGCCTACGAAACAATATCCCAACACACTATGAATCCGGGGCATACACTGAAACGGACCGGGTATTTAACGTTGATATGGCGAAACCCATCGAGCTAGATAATGGGCTTGTAGTCAACTTTGCTTGGGGCTATGAACAACGACAAGACTCGTTCCGGATAAGCAATGGCGAACCTAATTCTTACTTCATTGATCCAAACTTAGCTGCTCAAGGCTTTGGAATTGGATCGAATGGATTTCCAGGTTTCCCGCCGACGGATGCAGGGATTAACAGCGTTGACTCTACCGCATTCTACGTCGATTTGGAATCGGATGTGTCAGAAAACTTCCTTCTCGCGGGAGCTTTACGCTATGAGAATTACCCAGACTACGGCGACACTTTGGACGGCAAATTAGCTGCGCGAATTGAAATCAATCCCACGACCGCGATTCGGGGCGCGGTTAGCACTGGTTTTAGAGTACCGACGGCTGGACAGGCGAATCTTCGAAACGTAACTACAGAATTTGATATGGGTATGCTTGCAGACATCGCAACGTTACCACCTACTAACGCAATCGCTATTCAGAAAGGCGCACAGGCACTAACTCCTGAGAAATCGGTCAATACGACTTTCGGATTCATCGGTTCGGTGGCAAACATCAGCGTCACGGTCGATTGGTATAACATTGAAGTGAAAGACCGTATCGCATTCACAAGCCGTTTCCATCTAACTGACGCAGATATTGAAGCACTCCTCGCTGAGGGGGTCGCCGACGCGTCGAGTTTTTCTAGCGTACGATTCTTGTCAAATCAGCAAACTCTTCGTACGTCCGGTATTGATGTCGTTGCTACCACTCAGGTTGAGTTCGGAGGAGGAGTTTCTAGTTTCGCAGTCGCAGCGAATTTCAACGATGTAGAATTGTCCAAATTTAATCCAGATTTCACTTCTGAAAATCGAAAGAATCAGATTGAAGACGGTCAGCCCGCTACGCGAATCACCGCTACGTGGAACCATCGAGTGAACCAAATCAACGCGATGGTTAGGTTGAGATACTACGGTGAATATTACGACACACCCACGAACGATGCGGCCGCAGCTTATCGTCCAGATCCCGTAGCGATTTGGGATGCTGAAATCTCCTTTCACATGAATGACCGAACGACTATTACAGGTGGCATGCAGAACATGACGGATGTGTATCCGACCGTGAATCCCAACGGAAATATCGCGGGTCTCCTCTACGGTGAGCAATCTCCCTATGGTTTCAACGGCGGATATATCTATGGGAGAATTACTTGGCAAAGATAAGCTCAAATAAATAGACTTTTACATCAAAAGCACATAATCGCTACCGCGATTATGTGCTTTTTTTGTGCACTTCTAAAGAATCAGGCTAAGTGCGCTCGAACGCGGTGAAATCTAAGAACTTAACACTGCAAGCTGGGTTTATTGAACACGGAGACTCACGGAAATAGGGAAGTCTTATCACGCGAGAGATCGTCTGAAATCCGTATGGTTAAAGTATGTCCGTTTCAGTTGATTCAATTTGTTGCACTAGACTTCGAAGGCTGAAAAAGCCAACAACGAACACTAGCAAGGTGGTTCCGATCGCGATGAAAAACCACAGCGAGTTATAAAAGATCATCGCGACTATCCAGCTAAGAATCATCACCGCAATACTCGCCCACAGAATATAGGGTTTGAGTACAACTCTTGCTGCACGCCACGAGAGTTCGTGGGCGTTTAAACTTTTACTAACTTGGTAGTTGTAGAAGATACAGTTGCATACTGCGAATACAAAGAAGAGTAAAGTGACTGAACCCTCAATCCAAAATGGAACCCAATCATCTTTAACGAACGCGAGAATGTGTGTTCCCAGAAAAACCAACACTGCTACAAGAGTCAATAAAAACCACCACCAGTTGGTTTGGAGAGGAGTGAACTGTTCTTGTTGGGAAGATTCTGTCATACCGCTCAGGGAACCCAATACAGGTTAGACGTCAATGATTAGAAGTCGTGCAAAGACAAGCGATTCTAAGTGCTGACCTCAAGACTAAGACTCATCAAAGGACAACTTTAATTATAGGTCGTACCATTAGAGGCAACCTGTGAGGCATTATTCGTCAAGATGAATGGGAGAGGACGGTTAAGGGAAGAGTTGTAGTGTGTAGCGCACACTACGTGCCCCTAACGACATCCACCAACTCTCAATGAGTATGGCAAATACTCACACCCAATTACTCATGCTCGAAGCCTGCTATCACGCGATAAAATTTTGACTGCCACAAAACTACTTCAGGAATCGACCGTCACACACCCAATAAAATGGGCTAAATGTTTCTAAAGAGATATACGTTGACCAATCCCATTCTCCTGTTTGTCTGGGTTGTGATCGTTATTGTTTACTCCACTTCTACTACCGGTAAGGAAGTGGTAGACTTTAGGTCAGTTACTGCAAAACAGCACTCGGTCTCCGACGTGGAGTTTGCTAATTTGGACTCTGAAGGCGACCGCGAGTTGGTGTTAATCGAAAATGGCTATGCGGGTACTTTAGAGTATGCAGTTTCGATCAACGAGGTAACCAGCGACTCACGTAGAGTCTTATGGCGCGGGCAAGAACTTCCAACTTTGTCCTACAAAATCTTGGTTGGTTACCTTGACAGTGATGAACAAGAGGAAGTGTTGATACACCGTGCCAAAAACTCTCTATTCGACGCGGATAGTCCCGATACCGTTCGTTTGATTAATTTTGAGAGTGGAGAATATCGGGAAACTCTTTACACTTCAATTTCCGGTAAGTATGGAGCTCTAATTGACGCCAACAACGACGGTAAGTCTGAAATTGTGATGATCAGCACTACTGGTTCGCCCATGTCGGAAAGTGGTCTAGATCCATCAAGAATTCGAATTTACTCTTTTGACGAGGATCAGTTCGACGTAATTGGTGAGCTCGATTTGGAACAAACTATACGATGTCTAGCAGTCGGTGACGTCGATAGCGATGGAAAATCAGAGATTGTCACTCAGGAAGCATCCAAAGACGGAAAATTCTCCACCAAATTAGTGTCTACGATGTATCAAGTAGTGGCGAAATCACACACCAATTTTCGAAAAACAAAGTTTTGACGTTTTCGCGATTTCCTACACGCGTAAGGGAGATGCGGGTATTCACACACAGTGACTCAAACGCGTATATCGCTACTTACCGAGGACAGTACTGGTTATCGCGTATTTTCTACGGGAATGGAATTGAAGATGTAAAAGAAGTCGAGGGAGATATTGAACTTAAAACAGAAGCAGTTCGTCGCAGACTTCCCTTCAATGGCGAGTTCTATGCATTGATTGAAAATCGGGAGCCCCGATTGATCCTGTACAAGCAAGACGAGCTTAGTGAAATAGTCTTGAAGATTGACCGACAACGAAACTAATGACACAAAGGCAATGTATCTTGAGCTTTTTAGGCTCGAGTGAGTAGCACCCCAGTTCTTTCCAGAAGTTGAGTCTTCCTAGACGATTGGATTGGTATAGATGTGCTCTGTTAGGGTTCGGCGTCGGAAAGTTCAATCACCGTTTGGAATTTCTGAAGTATCGTACCAGATCGATCAAGGTATTCCACTGTGAAGTTTCCATTCTGCCAGTCCAAGGTTAGCAATCCAAAGTTGTTGACTCGGATGTTATCGTCCTTCACACGATGGTTATTTGTTTCACTCGCACCAAAACCGACTCGGGAAGTGAACGAACTGGACGTGAATTCAATCAATTCGTTGTTTATTCTTGGTTCCTCTTTGGGCAGCAACCGAGATGTTTCAGCGAGATGACGATCACCGCTCAAGATGATTGATCGTGCTTCCGTCTGAGACAAAAGCTCTAACAATCTATTCCTTTCATGCGGGAAACCACCCCACCGCTCAAAGCAATGCTCTTCAGGAATCACTTGAATCCCAGACACGAAAATATGCATTGCCGCGGGTTCACTCAGTTGTTTTTCCAACCAACTCCATTGAGCTGTGCCAAGTATGGTCGCATCCTCATCGTCCGAAGGAACGATATTTCCGGCAGTACATTCCGTCGCGCTAGAGTCGCGCTTCCACGAAGAACGAAAGTATCGGGTGTCAGACAAAATAACCTGAATCTTTTGCTCGCCTTGTCCGATCCAAACAGAATCGAAATTACCCTCGCGTTCTGCACGCGCACTACGAGGCTCAATGTCCCAAAACTCAAGAAATTTTTGCTTTGAAAATTCCTTGTGTTCGAAACTACCGTCGCCGTCGCGTTGTCCGTAATCGTTATCGTCCCAGATAGCCAAGATTTGACTAGAACTGCGTAAGGCTTTAAACTGGGGGATCTCCCCTAGTTTAGTGTAGTTTGCGTTGAACTCTTCGGTCAATGTATCTGTTTTCAACCGGGACAGATCAAGGTACACGTTATCGCCCATGAATATTGCGACTTCTGGATTTACCTTTAGAAGTGCCTTCCATATCGGATGATTGGGCTTTTCATCGTCTATGCAAGAAGCAAAAGCAATTGAAGTGATCTCGGCTAGCGCGCAAGGTGCGAGTAGGCAGAGGCAACCAAGAAAAATTAGGTGCCTTCGAAAGGACTTTAAAACCGGTGATGCGTTATTGGGGAACATCAAACAAAGAAGCAAGTTGATCAATCATCGCACCAGCTAGTTGTTCTGGTTCATTAATTGTGACTGCGCGACTGTAATGATTGGTGACATCGTGTCCGATGCCAATGGCTATGAGTTCGACAAGAGAGTGGTTTTCAATCATGTCGATAGCATACTTCAAGTGCTGCTCCAAGTAATTGCTAGGATTCGCGAGTAAAGTGGAATTGTCGACTGGCAAACCGTCTGAAATGACCATGAGAACTTTACGTTGCTCCGGTCTGTTCGTCAGCCGGTTGTGTGCCCAGATGAGTGCTTCTCCATCAATGTTCTCTTTGAGAAGTTCTTCGCGCATCATGACGCCCATATTGTTTCGGCAACGTCTCCAAGGCATATCGGCAGCTTTAAAAATAATGTGTCTGACGTCGTTTAATCGTCCGGGGTTTTCAGGTTTTCCTGCATTGATCCAATCTTCCCGAGACAGTCCACCTCGCCACGCGCTTGTCGTAAAACCCAATATTTCCACACTAACACCGCATCGCTCTAAGGTACTTCCCAAGATATCGCCACAGATCGCGGCAGTTACTATTGATCGACCTCGCATCGAACCGGAACTGTCGATAAGCATTGATACGATCGTGTCGCGGAATTGCATTTCCTTCTCGCGCTTAAACGCCAAAGGATTCATGGGGTCAACGATAACTTGTTCTAGTCTTGATGCATCAAGAGTCCCCTCATCAAGATCGTATTCCCAAGTGCGATTTTGCTTTGCTAGCAATCGTCGATGCAATCGGTTTGCTAACTTCGCAGTAGCTTGTTTTAGTGGAACCAGTTGAGAGTCCAAAGTGGCTCGAAGTTTGGTTCTCTCGTCAGCGTCGCACAGATCTGCTGCGCTCACGACTTCATCATACTTCGTGGTATAAGGGAAGTACTGAAAGTCGCGGGTAATGTTGCCAGCTTTGTCGATGTTTGTTTGTGGTAGATCATCGGTTTCGGCATCACCCGGGTCTTCGTACTCCTCCGCATCGATGCTTGTTTCTACTCGAGCGGAACTCGCATCTGCTTCATCACTGCCTTCTTCATTGTCGGCGGCGATAAACTCGTCGACTGAAGCATCTTGTTCGTCTTCCTGCTCCGAATCGGAGTCGGTTTGTTGATCAGACTCCGATGTTTCCAAAGGTTGCTCCTGCTCTGTAACCAAACCCAAGTCTTTTAGAATTTCGCGGCAACGTGTGGCAAACGTTTCTTGATCTCGAATACAAGTGGACAATGTTTCAATGGCGTCGCCACACTGTTGATGCACGTATTCACGCCAGAATCGCGCGACGTTCTCCGCGGAGGGAGGGAGCTTGCGACCGGTTAGCTGTTCTCGCACGATCAATCCCACTGCAACACCGAGAGGCGCATCAGTTGCCGCAGTAATTCGATCGAACAGGGCTTGTCGACATATCTGATCCAACGAAGCATCAAGATTCTGCGCTACGCCTTCCATCCTTAGCGCGCCAAGCGAAGTGACCCTTGCATCTTCGACCCATTGGAACAACTCTCGAGCTGGTCCAGCGGGTGGGCAGTGGTGAGTATGGACTTTGATGTCGTGAAACCGAACTCTAAGCGCTAGTTCGTCACCGATTCCGCGAATCGTGTTGAGTTCTTCCGGCGAACACCCAAGTTCAGGCGATACTACGCGTACCGTATCACCTTGTAACTCTGGATTCTCTTTACAAAAAGCAACTTCTAGGTTGTCGTTTTCGGCAAGCGCTCGAATAGTAGCCGTCATCGCGCGCTTGAAGGATTCCAATGGACTATCGGAAAGCGCGCTAGCCATCCCGAAGTTCTGTGTTTTCGATTACTAGAGTAACGTGAGCATACATGGTTCTCTACGTACGTAGTGTAATTTCAGCACTCGCGTCGCCGAGATCTTCCCCTATACACCGTTGATAGTATTCAGCGATCGTTGGTCGTTCAAGTTCATCGCACTTATTCAAGAAAGTTACGCGAAATGCAAATCCCAGATCATCAAATATCTCTGTGTTTTCCGCCCAAGTGAGCACCGTTCGCGGCGACATAACCACTGAGACATCGCCATTCATAAAACCCTTGCGAGTGAGATCAGCAACGTTAACCATATTCGCTAATACGCGTTGTCCATCAGGTCGATTCTGCCAAGACTGAGCCTTGCGATACACAATGTCGACTTCGACATCATGCGTCAAATAGTTTAAAGTTGCCACAATATTCCAACGGTCCATTTGACCATGATTTATCTGCTGAGTGCCGTGGTACATGCCTGTCGTGTCGCCGAGACCTACAGTGTTAGTGGTTGAGAACAAACGAAACCAAGGGTTCGGTGTAATCACGCGGTTTTGGTCGAGTAGGGTCAGTTTTCCTTCGACTTCAAGTACGCGCTGAATCACGAACATGACATCAGGTCGCCCGGCATCGTATTCGTCGAATACAAGGCAAGTTGGGTGCTGCAACGCCCAAGGCAACAATCCTTCTTTGAAAGTCGTGATCTGCAACCCATTTTCCACGACAATTGCATCTTTCCCCACCAGATCGATTCGGCTAATGTGACTATCTAGATTCACCCGTACGCAAGGCCAGTTTAAACGTGCGGCTACTTGTTCAATGTGCGTAGACTTTCCGGTACCGTGGTAGCCTTGGATCATGACTCTGCGGTTGTGTGCAAATCCCGCAAGAATCGCTAGTGTAGTGTCATGATCGAAGTGATAGTTTTCGTCTAGGTCAGGAACATAATCGGTACGTTCGCTGAAAGCTGGAACCACAACATCTTTGTTGATGCCAAAGGTTTCTTCAATATGTACGGTAGTGTCCGGTTTCATGTCGGGACATAGCCCGGACTCGTGAGGTTTCATTTCGTAATTAAGTGAGAAAACTGATCAAAGCGTCCTATCTCATCGCAGGACGATTGAAATAGAGAAAAAGGAATTTTACGTAAGCAACGAACCCACGAATGTAGGTAACCGCTGGAGACTAACGACTGACAAACAGTAATGAAAGAACTGTGATGCGACTAGCCCGCGACTAAGAAACTCAGTGACCTAGCTCACACTTTCCCATTCGAAATCGATACTGCGTTCAGTATCGAAGACTTGAAACCAACAGTGTCTTTAGTGCACAGAATCCCGTCACAAACACTCAGTCTAATTCGATATCGAAGACAACACTTTTTCTGTTTAAGTTGACCCGTTGAGATCGAGCTTGGAATTCTGGGTGCGTTACTCGAACTGAATACCGACCCTGGGGCAGACCAGGAAATCTGTACGAGCCGTCCTCCATTATCTGAGTCCAAGCTGAAATTTCTCTGTCTTCCACATCGCCCTTTATCAGGACGTACAGTTCATTCATTGAACTTGTCGAACGTACGGTACCGGTAAGCTCACTAGCACCAACATCAATGTCAAGTTTCTTGTCGCCACGAATCTCGACTTGCTGAGTAAAAGCGCGACTCGGAATTTCGATTTCGTATGTATCAGGAACTAAATCCTCAAACCGGTATGAACCGTCACTCTTGGTCTTTTTAATCTTCACGGGATATCTTTCGTTTTGGGGGCGCGCGACTATTTGGTACTCTCCAAATCCTTCTGTACCAGCCTTCACTCGACCAGAAAGTGCTGCTGCACTAGGAAATTCAAAATCAAACCGATCTTCTAATTTCGACCCAATACTTATAGTCCCGGTAAGAACACGTCCAAAACTTGTGTATGCCTTGATGTCATGAAAGCCTCCGGATAGACCTACGATCTCGTATGGACCGTTAGATTTCAACTTATCGTAAGCATCGTCAGCAGATACGGTCGCGGTCTCGCCCTTCCACAAGCCCGTAACATTTCCTCGCACGCGCGCGATTCTGTCGATAACGATACGCATTCCCTCAACAACTTCGCCAACTTCAGCGTCTATTTCCACAACTTGGGATCGTCCTGAGTCGGAAATTGCCCAGAAACTCCTCTTTCCAACGAAAGTTTCCATGTGGAAATTGCCATCCTCAGTTTGAGTAAGAGGAGCATTAGGAGATACAATCCTCGCGGCAACCGGTTCCCCATCCAAGGACACGACCTGACCACTAATTGAAACTTTGGGATCGAGTTCGATATTTAGAAACACGCTGGGATCATAGACCGTTTGACTTCTACTACTATTGAATCCAGATGCACCAGCAGAGATTTTTCCATCTTTCAAAGGAAAGCGTGCTAGTTCGAATTCCCCGTTTGTATCTGTCTTGGTCCTGACCAAGTTGAAGTTAAGTGAGAACATCCGATCAGTACGACTGTTCCAATCAGGTGAACCACCGTCGCTTCTATAGACGGACGCACCTGCTATTGGTTCACCAGTTGCTCTAGACACAACCCTACCCTTTACAGTATGTGCGCGATCTAACTCAATCGTACCTAAGTCAAAATCAGCGCCATCCTTAAAGTTCTTAGATAATTCGACTGTGGTCCAGAGTAGATAACCAGGGGCTTCAATGTTGAGATCGTGCGCGTACTCACCCATCTCCACCGAAAACATCCCGCCTGGATCATCAATTTCAGACCGGTGACCGTGATTTACATACGCAGTTATGACATATTCTTCCACCGGCTCACCTGTCTCCCTATCTCGTACTTTTCCAGTGACCTGAACCCAGTGATGGACAACTAATTCAACGTCTTCGGCAGGTACGGCAATTTCTTTCTTTGTTGAGCGCCGACCATCTGGAACCCAGGCTTGCAAATTTACCACAGCATCTTTTGCAAACGGTCCTATGCTGAAATTGTCGTCTTCATCGAACTCTACGCTATACTCCTCCATCTGATTGTCTGAAGGCACAAGTTCAACGTCGATTTCCCCGCGAAACACGAGTTCTGGATGAATTGTCCTTTCATATTCAATTATTCGACCACTTACGAAATATCCTGGATCCATCAAGATTTCTAGATCAAATTGTTGGTCGAGATGGGATACATTGACAAGTTTTTTCGCAAGCAAATAACCGGTCGAGCGGATCTCGAACGTATGATTCCCTACCGGAACCCCTTGCACAGCAAAGGTACCGTCGTCCTCGAGTTCCCACGAAAATATCGAAATATCTTCCGGTAGCTGCACCCCTAGTTTTTCGTCAAATCGAAGAGATACGACTCCATCGGTAATCGGAGCACCATCGTTCATCGCAGCGACTTTCCCAGTAACGATCCCTCCTTTAGAAATCTCAACAGTTAAACCTTCGGAGAAAATTTCTGGGGTAGCTGACTGAATTATTGGCAGTGCATTCTTTGTTAACAACACAATGGTGACTGTGGATTGAGTGTCTGGAACATGGATTTGAAATTTAGACTTCGTCGATTTCATCCATTTAGTCGCGGAGGTTTTATTGTCGTTGATAACTACACCCGCCCAAAACTCGCTACCTTTAGCTCCGTTTTTAATTTCTATTGAAATGGGAGTCGCGGCACTCTCAGTAATCTCCGCGCAACCCAAGATCAACAGGGTTAGAAGAATTGAAATATATCTCATGATTTGAAGCTCACCTCGCGCTAACGATTCGTCATGAAAGCGGGCTCTGTACGACGCGCTGTCCATTATTTAATAGATGCTTTTCAACACACTTGGGACAATTCGAATGTGTTCCATCGATATAGTCTATCGGTAAACACTCTAGAACAACGTCGTTCTTGTTCGCGTATAGCCTCATTCAACTCAGCGTAGGCAAACTTTGACTCTTTACTTGCGTTCTCAAACTTTCTGTTGGAAGCAAATAAGAGTCCCAGAACGAAATACACTATAGAAACTACTACTGTGATCAGAGCAAAGCGTAGTCTACGATTTGCTCTTTGATCGTCGTCGTCAAGGATATTCCTTGAATCTAATCCAGTCAGAGTCTCCTAAATTTCCAGAAAATCTTAGGAAACTCTAACTTATAAAGCGATCGACTTTCGGTATTGTGACAGTTGACCATACCAAACTAAATCTGTTTCGTTAATGTCAAGCGTTCTGAGACTCAGCGGCACGGGCGATTTGCCACAGTTTAATCTTTCTGAATATGTAGCCGAAAAATATACCCGAACAAATCCAAAGCGTGCTAAATAACACCCTTTCCCAGAGTGTCGGAGGAGGTTCTAATAAGATTAGCACAAACGTGAGCAAGAAAGAAAAACGAACGATTTCCCCCATGCTTACAACCCCTTTAATTTTTTGTTTACTCTCTTGCTCCATAATTCGACATCAAGTTGGTTTGGCCTGACAGTACTAAAGCTCCTCTACTCTATTCTTTCCTGAATACTTTTTGTCGGTTCGCTTTATTATACTTGGTTCGGACTGGTTCGGTGTACACCATGTTTTGTGGTCAAATTTCTATTTAGATGTGTTGCTACCGAAATATTGAGCACAGGTTTCCTGCTAAATGGAACCGTGAAGATCTCAACACCAAACTCCAATCATACAAGACGGGTTCTACAATCTGACGATTTCGGAGCGTGTGTTCGATAGCTGTTCCTTCCAAACCCAAGAGACATATTTAAATATCATACTTAGAGGCTAGCACAAGCGCATCGAACGAGTTTGGATGACTCTGACCGACCTGTGTGATCGATGAAACGGACGATAATGCGTTGTGATGCAACTAAAGACGATTGCTTCATCGAAGGGAGAGTAAAGTAGATTGATGAGTAGCAGAAGATTTGTCACTTACAGCTATATTCGTCCAAATCGGCTGGGCGGTTGAGATAGCAAAGTCACAGGACGTTGATCTTGACCTGTTGATTCCGGACATGGCGTCTGAAGAAGTTAAAGCAGAGATTAAAAAACTCTTAGAAGGACCACAACTAACCGGTGTCAACGATCCTACTTTGAGCAATGCCGAAGTCAATGAGAAGATTGCTGAACTAATATTTAGCGGCGAGTCGGAAAAGTCGACGAAGGAATATCGCAGCTTTCTATGTTCGTCGAGTTTGTAAATTGGCACTCACGAGCAACAGAGAATCCACCAGTATTGCGTGATTTCGCTGCCATCCTAGGTCTCAAGAAGTTTCTTCTTTGGTATTGGCATAAAAACGTACAGGAATCGGGAGGAACGCTAAACGCTCTGACGTTGGGACGTTTCACGACTCCCGAAGCAACGACATTGCGCGTTGACGCATTGTTTGCAGATCGAGGAGACTTCTTAGCGAATTTCAGTGTCAGTGCTGCACGAGGCTTAGGTCAATGCCAAACAGATGAAGGTTTTCGTGCTCTGGTAGAGCGCATGGAGCAAATTGACGACATTCATTTAGCATCGTTTGTTGTTGAGGCTATCGTTTCCTATGGCACAAAAGCACTGGCGTATAAGGACAAATTGACACAAATCGGTAAGCGATTTCAAGCTACAGCAGAAACAGAGTTTGAACCAGCAAGTGAAGGTTATTCCCTGCCCACGGAACTAAGGACTCACGTCACCGGCTACACATTGCTTTGAAAAACCTCAATAGATTATCTCAATTTGATGATCGTCGAACGTCCACGAAAGACGATACTAGAGAGTTTCTTCGTACGAATGATGGGGCACAGGAAGCAACCAATTCTGCACCGGAAACTCTTAATGATACAACAGATTCACAGAACGACTCAGCATCAGCAGAGTCGTTGTTGATTTTCCAAATTGAGTGGGATAGTCAACCGAGTCATCGTGAGATGTATTTCAAACTAGAAATTGATGCGGACGGCAATTTCAGTGGGGAATGGACTAACAACGACAAAATGACGTTTCCAGTGGAGAATCTTAAGATTCAAGACAATGAGTTTTACTTTACATTCCAACCACATTTCGACGACAAAAAATATGTACAAGAATATAAAGGAACTTTCAATGAAGAGACTATTTCTGGTGAAATGTTTGAGAGATCGGGTGATATTCAAGCCCCAGGTGCCTGGTCGTTTAGTGGGCACCTTAAACCAGACGAACCTCCACCACCGGTTGCGGTTGAAATTGAACCTTTTGCGCCTTTAGCTTGGGATGATGGGCTGTATACAGTACTTACAAAATCAAACGAATGGACCGACGTGCAGAAGCGATTCATTGAATGTAAGGGAGCCGAAGAACAAGAAACTGAATTACTCATGAATTTCGATGCGGTAACTAATGATCCGGAATTCGCCATTTTTTTGGACACCTTTGTCGAAACCACCATGAATATTCAAGGAGAGGAATCGTTATCCGCAGACTCTACAGAGGAGACTGTGCCACTCGAATGTGCAAAGTTAGAACTCACACTGTATCCGGTGCGCATATTGCGAACACACTTCAGAGTGCGTATCTGGTTGGATCAGCTACCATCGCTTTGGGATACTGCTCCAGAACGAGTGGCGAAGTCTACAACTTACAACCGATCTTTCCCCTTTGTCTTATCGCGAGTAGTGTTAGACACATCGTCGTTAAATGTCCAATACTCGAAGAACAACATTTATCGACCCTACTGGGATCGATACCATGGCAACACTATGCTGAATGCGGATGAGGAAGAGGTGTTCTTAACGAGAGATGATTTATACGGAGACATTAACGGCAACACTTTTCACCATTCCGTACACATGACCTTTGTTGACCCCACTTCGACGCGTCTGAAGATGAAGTATGGTTACAACCACGATGAGTGCGCTCTGCCTGAGACGCTCGTGTTGGATACCGAAGTACAGACAAGTTACACTTTAGAATTAGAGTTCAACCGAGGCGACATTAAATAATCTACGATCGGTAAACACTAATTGTGATGCCCGTTCTGAGTATGAATCTCATCAGTGTGGTGTCAAGACTTTGTCCAGTTGAGGACCATGTTTGTGGAAAAGGATATCCTGCTCTGAACTCTGCAGAAGTCTATGGTGAATTGAAGGGTCGTGCTGAGCAAGTTACCAACCTGTCCATTTCCTAATTTTCGTAATCCACGCGTAGTCGGGTTGCATCCGTTTCTAACGTTCGATTTTGGTATCCCGCTAAATTCAACAATATCGACTCCAGCGCGAGCCACGAATCACCTTGCAAGATGCCTTTTTGTTGACAATCTAAGTGCGCGCACTCAACGAGCAGACGTTCCAGTCCTGTCCGACCTATCCTTTTGATAACTCGTTCACCAACACGGCGCCGGTTCGACGAAAGGTATGTTCGGCGGCCACAGGCTAAGTCATGGTATTTGCGGAGTTGAGAACCTAGAGCACCGACAAGAAACAATGGTTGAGTTCCCTCTCTGCGAACTGCCGCTAGCATGGTCGATAGCTTGTCGACGTTGCCATTGCATGCGGCATCTACTAAATCAAACGCACCGCTGATGCTCCAATTGATTCGCGTCAACTCTTCGATTCCCACAACCTTGTCTTCATTCAAAAATATCAAACGAAGTTTTTCAAGTTCCTGTTGAGCAGCATAGAGATTGCCATCCGTAAGATCGGCAAGTTCCCTAATCGCGTCTTCACTGAGTTTTAAGCCAAGAGCTTGTGCTCGATCTTTAATCCAATGAGACAGTTTCGCGGTCGGAACGATGTCAATGATTACCGTGGTAGCTAAAGCAGAAATTGTTTTGAACCACGCAGCATTGCGAGAACGGTAGTCCCACGACCAACCTCGCAATATCATGATCGTTTCCCCGTTCGCGTCCTGAATCCATTCTTCTAATGCAGCTTGTACTTTTGTTGTAAAAACGTTCTTAGTGAGACGGACGTCGAAGAGGCGTTTTTCTGCAAACAGCGAACGACCCGACGCATCAGCTAACAACGAGTACCACTCATCTGGTTGCGCGATCTCTACATGTTCGATTTCAGCGAAACCGCGAGTCTCAGCCTCTGCAACGATAAGGTCAACGCTCTCCTCAAGGAGAAGTAATTCGTTACCCACTAAAAAATACAGTGGGTCCAA
This sequence comes from Gammaproteobacteria bacterium, assembly GCA_009837185.1. Classification (GTDB taxonomy): domain Bacteria; phylum Pseudomonadota; class Gammaproteobacteria; order Pseudomonadales; family Azotimanducaceae; genus Bin55. The sequence goes on from VXUA01000045.1 coordinate 48,478, forward strand.
TTGCTTATTTAAACTCTGAGGAAATTTGTCAAAAGTGACGATCACCGTATGTGAATCTCACTTTGTTTCCTGTTCTCGTGCGAGCCGAAGGTACAGTTCATGTACGAAATCGTCAACCACACCTTGAATGAGTTCAGTCCTCACTGTTTGTTCTTCTGCAGAAGTGCTCAACAACTGGTTTGGATGTACGCGTACCCGCCCCGCTTTTGTAAACGAAGTGTCCTCTACAGTCTCTTTGTCACCGTTAAACCAAAGCGTGAAAGTAACCTCAAGAATCAGTTCATACTCTAGCAGGCCCTCTCTCGGTACAACCAAAGATGTCGACTTCTGTAAATTTGAATCCTTTAAACGAATTGACAAATCTGCACTCTCTGAATCGGAAACAGATACTTCATTGAGTGAAAACGCGTGCTTGAGCTCCTTTTCTAAGGCCGGTGATTTTGCTACGTCAATGTTGACCGACGATAGGTACGTACCGAGCGTCGTCGTGCGAATATAGAATCCACATCCAGACGCCAACGATAGTGTCACTACCAACAGCAGAAACGACTTAAACGGGCAAATGAACCTCACTACAGTACTACGCCGCGGGTTTTGTAACAAAATTCAACATCCGGTTCTTCACGTAAATGGTCCGTTGAACGTCAAAGCCTTCAAGGTGCCGAACTAAATTAGGTTGCGTCTTCGCCCGCTCGACTACTTCAGTTTCGGTGCTATCAGTCTTTACATCGATCATGGCGCGCGTTTTACCATTCACCGAGACTGGGATAGACACGGTTTCCACCTTGAGTAGCTCTGCATCGTAGGAAGGCCACCATCCACAGCCGAACAGACCTCCCTGACGTCCTAATTGCTCATGGAGTTCCTCTGCAATGTGGGGACAGAACGGTGAAACTAACACTACCAAGGGTTCAACTTCCGATATCAGGGGAGTACGTCCGTCTGCTCGAACTTCGTTGAGATATTCCATCATTGCGGCAATTGCGGTGTTATATCGGAGTTGGCTCAAATCATCGGTAACCTGTTTAATGGTGCGATGCAATGACTTTTTTAGTGGAGACTCTGATGTACTCGGAACTGCTTCATGAACGGACTGCCAAAGTCTGTTTAAAAACTTGTACGGACCTTGAATCCCGTCTTCGCGATAGTCGCCTCCCTGTTCAAAGGGTCCTAAGAACATGAGATAGAGTCGTACCGTATCAGCCCCAAATTTTGCAATAACAGAGTCCGGTACTATTACGTTGCCTCTACTCTTTGAAATTTTTCGGCCTTCGCGAATTAATAAACCATGCGCGCGAAACTTTCTATAGGGTTCCTCAAAATTTAATATCCCCATGTCATATAGTGCCATAGTTAAGAATCGAGAATAGAGCATGTGCAGGACCGCATGTTCGTTCCCGCCAATGTAAGACGTAACCGGTAACCAATGATGAAGTATTTCTGAGTTGAAGGGTTGATCAGTCGTATCCGTACATGGATAACGGAGGAAGTACCATGCGCTATCCAAAAAGGTATCCGAAACATCAGTTTCTCGACACGCATCTTTACCACACGTCGGACAAGTTACGTTTACCCAATCTGGGTCCCTTGACAATGGGCTTTCGCCGCGATCGTTCGGTCGAAAATCCTCAAGATAGGGTAGTAATACAGGCAAATCCTGTTCTGGTACGACAACTGGACCACAATCACAGCAATGAATAATCGGAATAGGTGGTCCCCAATACCGTTGCCGTGAGATACACCAATCATGTAATCGGTAAGAGATCGCTACTTCTGCAAGCTCGTCCTTGCGCAACCACGCAACTATTTTGTCCTTCGCATCCGCGACGTCTAAGCCATCGAATTTACCAGAGTTGACCAGCGTACCATCACCTTCGTACGCGGCGATCAGATCAATCACGTTGTTCGCGCCGGGTTCCGCGATTACACGCCGAATAGGTAGTTTAAACTTGGTTGCGAACTCGAAGTCGCGTTGATCGTGTCCTGGAACAGCCATGATCGCGCCAGTCCCGTAATCGACCAAAACGTAATCAGATATCCAAATAGGAATACGCGCTTTTGTCACAGGGTTAATGCAATACGATCCTGTAAATACACCAGTCTTTTCTCGGTCAAGCAATTGTCGCTCAACGATATCTTGTTGTGCTACGTGGCTCAAATACCGATCGACTGCCTTGCTTTGTCCATCGGTAGTCACACTTTCGACAAGTTCGTGCTCCGGTGCAAGTACTAGGTAGGTTGCACCAAACAGTGTATCTGGGCGCGTGGTAAAGACTACGATGTTCTCGTTAGAGTCTTCTCGCGCAAATTGCACATGAGCGCCAGTGCTCGCGCCGATCCAGTTCGTCTGTGCGGCTTTGGTCGTTTTTGACCAATCTAATTCGTCAATGTTGTCCAGCAATCGTTTGGAATATTTGGTAATCTTGACAAACCACTGAGGAAGCTGGCGCTGACCTACTTTCGCGTCACAACGTTCACAAAAACCGTTGATCACCTGCTCGTTGGCGAGGACCGTTAAACAGGACGGACACCAATTAACTGCCGCTTCTCGACGCTCGATCAGTCCAGCTTTGAATAGTTGAACGAAAATCCATTGCGTCCACCGATAGTATTCTGAATCTGTAGTATCGACTGTATGAGTCCAGTCAAACATTCCCCCAAAACGCTTTAACTGCTCAGTAAAGTTCGCAATATTCTTCGGGATTAGTTCGTTTGGATTAGTACCGGTCTTCAATGCGAAGTTTTCGCTGTGAATACCAAAAGCATCAAAACCAATCGGTTCAAAAACGGTCTTGCCTAGCAGACGCTGAAAACGGCCTTGAACATCCGCCCCTGTGTAGGCATAGATGTTGCCGATGTGCAAACCCTCCGCAGATGGGTAGGGAAACATCATGAGGTTGTAGAAAGGATGTTGTACTTCGCGCAGATCTTGTTCTGAAAGCGAGTTAGTACCCTGTTCCTCCCACCACTTTTGCCACTTTTGCTCGACAGCGGTGGGGTCGTAAGGAGTGTTCAATTTGTCGTGAATGAAAGTAGTCTAGTAGATTTGAGAGAAAAAGAATTATGCACTGCTAAAGAAAATCGAAGAAAAGAAAAAATCTCGCTACACTAATTGGAGTGTCAGGGCTAACATATTGACACTTCAGAGTCAGTCATCGATAAATGGTTTTTGTAAATTATTTACACGTCTGTCCTAAAGAACATTCAGGCCCGTTTACTATTTCAATTTTCAAGTGAATGTTTCGAAGCAAAAATTGAACTCAAGAGGAACTACCCGAGTGTACCACCCATATAACACACACAACCCATAGTCTCTTCCAAGTTATCGGTGGATAAAGTTTGAAACTCCCAAATCAATGCTCCGCTGAATCGCCGAAGCTTACTCCGAATACGTTTCAGACTACGAAGTTGATCTTCGTACACAACTGTATTACGTAGATGAATCAGCGAAAAATTTGTTGGTATCAGCTATTTGTTAAATTAAGCGACAAAAACACTAACAAGTCAGCATCCGTGTGCATAATCTTACCTCAAGGTTGAACCCCGAGGTACGGATGCTTCAAAATGCGAAAGGGATTTCGCATTGGGTTCTCCGTGGAAGCGGGGACCTTATTACCAATCGTCATCCGGATCTTCATCTCCTTCGGTGGCTTCATCGAAGATTTCTTCCTGTTCCAAATCCTCTACGTCGTCATCAGTTTCGCTGTCGCCTCCAAAAACGCGTCTCATAAACATTAACCCCAGCACACCTCCAAAAGCAGAGAGCACGCCACCACCAAGCACAGCAATCACTCCCCAGACCCAGGCATACACTCCAGCCACGTACCTAACAAACCAAGTCTCCCCTTCCATCGTTCGGATGGTTCCACGTACAACACCTTGTTCATCAACGGGCATCGTCGCGATCAACTTTCCCTTCGGGTCTACGATTCCGCTAATTCCCTTTGTCGTCGCGCGCGCTAAGTAACGCCCAGTTTCCACAGATCGCATGCGCGCAATCTGCATGTGCTGGGCTGGGCCGATGGAATTTCCAAACCACGCATCCTCACTAATCGTTACCAAAAAGTCAGCATCTCGACTACGTATCGCAACGTAAGAGGGGAATGCAATTTCGTAACAGATAGTCATGCCCACTGTTACACCCTCTAGCACCATGTTGTTTTGTCGACCGATTCCCGGGCCGATCCGGTTAATTGGCAAATTCAACCACTGTATGATTGGTTTTAGAACAGTTTCAAAAGGAATTTGCTCTCCAAAAGGTGCCATTTTTTTCTTCTGATATTCCTGATACTCTCGACCGTGCTTGCTCACCCCTACGGCAGCGTTGTGAAGAAAGGGATCTTCTTCTCCCCGAACTATGGTTTGACTCAACACACCTGTAATCAGCGACGCATCGACGCGAATTGCGAGTGAATAGAGCGCATCGATCAGTTCTTGATTTACCACTATATGGAGGGCACCTTCTGGCCAAATAACAAAGTCAACGCCTTCCGCCTCAAGAGACAATCTCGAGTTAGTTCGTAATGACAAAGCCGGCCCACTTCCAGAGGTCTTTTCTATGATCGAAAAATTACTCTGTACTAATGCTATCTCTTTCTCTTCGACCGGTTGCGTCCAAGGTACGTTAAGTAGTACGATTCCTAACAACCATGGGAACACTGCTAAAGCCATCGTAATGAGCCGAATTCGCCGAATTCGATACAACGCCATCGCCGTAACTAAAACGAAAAAGCTGACGAGAGTCACGCCCCCAATAGTTGCTAGTCCGGCCAACCAAGTGTCGATAAACGCGTAGCCAGCTTGCAACCACGGAAATGCGATGTCAGATTCCAATAGGTTGTTTTGAAACTCAAAGACCACCCAACCTAGGGCTGTTCCTAAAACTGAGTAGCCGCCGAGCTCGCGCGAAGGTTTCCACTCTAAGGTGTAAGAATTTTCAGCGGTCCGGATGAATCTTGGTCTGCGTGCCCAAAGTTCTTGAAAAATGAAGATGATCGCGGTGAACACAACAGCATTAGCTAACACGAACAACACGGTTACCCAAGTTGAGATCGTGTTCGAAATGCCTCCAACGGCCAAAAAGCTGCTGTGTACCCAAGAAGTGCCCACCGAGTACATACTGACAGCAAATGCGAATGGAACTAACAACCTCAGCAAGAACGCACGCTCGAAGACTTGCTCTGAAGCAAAAAACAACAACACCAGAGATGCAAGCGCAAGCGGCCAAATCTCAAACGGCGCAAACGCTATCGGGTAGATCGCGCCGCCTAGAAACGCCAGTGCGAGGATCACCGCGGCGCGGTGTTGCACTATGGTTGAATCACCTGCAATAACGTGATCTTCCGATCGTCAGCATTTATAACACGAACCTTCATCGCACCTATTTGCAACTCGTCGCCATTAGCTGGTACTCGGCCAAACTTCCGGGTAATGACTCCGCCGACAGTCTCCAGTTCCCCTCGAGGAAGGTCGACGTTAAAGTACTCGTTGAACTCGTCAATAGACGCGTCCCCGCGCACACGAAACTGGTGATCTGCTAAGGGCACGATGCTCTGATCCTCGTAGTCGGATTGATCATGTTCGTCTTCGATATTACCAACGATCTGTTCCAGAATATCTTCGATCGTTACTAGCCCAGAAACGTGCCCGAACTCGTCAACTACTATTGCCATGTGACGTCTTGAGGAACGAAAGTCCTTCAACAGCACGTTGAGTCGTTTACTTTCTGGTATCAGCGACGGTGGTCGACAAATTTTCGCAACATCGAAGCCATTGTCGTTTTTTACATTCGCGTCAATCAACAAGTCCTTGGCATGCAAGATTCCACGGATGTCATCGACATCTTCTCCGATTACCGGAAATCGAGTGTGCTGAGATTTGGCGATTTGCGCCAGAATTTGCTGGCGACTCGAATCAGCTCGAACGTATGCCATCCGAGCCCGTGGCACCATGATATCCCGTACACGCATGTCAGCGACATGGAGTGCGCCAAAAATTATCTTCAGCGTGTCTGCGCTCTCAATTTCTTCTGACGCGAACTCCTTGATCGCTTTTTTAAATTTGTTGGAGGAATCGTCGTTCCGATCGTCGGCAAATAGTTGTTCAAACCATTCTCGCCAGCGAGGTTTACTTTCTACTTCTTCAGCCATAGTCTTCGTACGGGTTGGGAAAACCCAATCTGTGCATTAAGTCTGACTCTAACGATTCCATCCGTTGAGCCTCCTGTTCAGTTTGGTGATCTAACCCACACAAGTGCAACGTCCCATGTACGACGAGATGAGCTAAATGAGATGAAAGAGCTTTTCCTTGTTCTTGTGCTTCTTGCAACGCCAATGGTACGCAAATGGCAAGGTCGCCCAATATTTCTTGACAGTCACTCTGAAAAGCTAAAACATTCGTTGGTTTGTCAATTTTTCGAAATTGTCGATTTAACATCCGTGCTTCTTCGAGACCCATGAATCGCACGCATATCTCGCCTGTTCGGTCTCCCCGTGCTAATTCCACCCATTCAGCAACTTCGCTGTCAGATACATCCGGTACGGGTTCTGCAAATTGCACGACTACGGGTGCTGTTGATTCGAGAATCATGTTCATTCCGAAGTGTCGTCTTTCTTTCGTTTTCGGTTTACGTCGTCTCGTTCGTACGCATTGACGATGTCTTGAACTAAGGGGTGGCGAACTACATCGCGGCGATTAAAGTGTACGACGGAGATTCCTTCGATTTCTTTGATAATCTTCAGGACGTGAACCAATCCGGATTGTTGGCGATACTGGTGTTGCGGAAGGTCAATCTGCGTGAGATCACCAGTGATCGCGACAGTTGAGCCAAATCCGATGCGTGTGAGAAACATTTTCATTTGTGAAATCGTCGTGTTCTGACCTTCATCCAATATGATGAACGCGTTATTCAACGTTCGTCCCCGCATATAGGCTAATGGCGCGATTTCTATTTCGTTCTTTTCTATACACTTGAGAACCCGTTGTGCTCCAAGCATTTCGTACAGCGCGTCGTATAAAGGCCGTAAATATGGATCGATTTTTTGCACTAGGTCTCCGGGTAGAAAACCCAACTTCTCTCCTACCTCAACCGCCGGTCGTACGAGTAATATGCGCGAAACCTTTCCACTCTCCAAAGCTTCAACAGCACATGCGACCGCGAGATAGGTTTTGCCTGTTCCTGCGGGACCGACACCAAAATTTATGTCCGAATTCCGCATGTTGTCGACAAACTGCACTTGATTGTGTCCGCGCGGCACTATATGCCGTTTACGGGTTACGATCAGGCCGTTGGTGACGGTCTCTTCTACGTCTTTCTGCAATCTCAGATCGTCAACAAACGTCCCCTGCAAAAACAAGTGTACCGTGTGCGGGTCGAGTAGATCACGCGACGCAGTCTCCTGATACAAGCGGCTCAGCACCGATTGGGCAGCGGATACTTGTGGTCCTGGACCAACGAGCTGGAATTGATTGCCTCGATTACGAATATCGACTTGCAAACGTTGCTCAAGTTGGCGAATATTCGTGTCGTCTGGACCGCACAATGCAGCTAGACGGTGGTGGTCGTTGGGTTCGAGATTTAGTGTGGTGATCGAATCACACGCAGGTGAATCGTCGTTCAAATGAACGTATTTTGGTAGTGAAGGGAATTAAAGAATATCCACGAAAGTTTGGTTGTCAATAATGGGAACGTAAGTGTCATATTCATTTCGGTCCTCTTTGTTGCCGAACTCAACAGGAGTAAATGAAGACATCTTCTGCGTAATCCCTTCTCTATCAGTCTCGTAAATGAACACCTTGATGTTCGAGAATGCACCGCGTTCTCAGTAAGTGGGGAAATCACGTCACGATGCCGTGAGTTTTCTTTAAGTTAGTCAATATACTGTACGTATAATCACTTTCGATTCTATGAACCAACGACAATGAACACCACGTTTAAGCCCAAGAAAACTGTTCGATCCACGCGTATTGGTGCTTCAGAGTTGCGTTTGTATGACTCGATAAAACACGTCGGCCTGCTCCATCCACTTGTGTATGTGAGAAATGGGGATACACAAAATTTCGAACTGTTAGGGGGTGGTCGAAGACGACTCAGACTACTCGAAGCAGTACAGAAAGAACGTAAAGAGAATGGGCAAGAACCAGTTCCTGTACCTACGATCGTGAGAAACGAAACAGTTTCAAATGGCAAGATTGAACTGTCGCACCTAATTCAAAATCACATTCGTCGACGTCGAAATTTCATTGATCGAGCACTGCATCTAAACGATTGTGTGGAAACCAGAGAAAAGGAAATAGCAACCAAACTATCGCAACGCGAATCAGTGAAGTGGTTGCGACAAAACGGTTTTCCCATTAGCCAATCATTACTCAGCGACATGCTTTTTACTGTAAGAAAGCTCTACCCTCTACTACCTCAAGCACTGTGCAATGGCATGGGACGCAGGCACATTACGAACATCCGAAAGCTCTACCTTGCAATGCGAGAAATCTGGAAATCTTTCGGAGAAGATCTCAGCGACTGTCATGAAGCGTTCGAAGACATTTGCGAGGAGTGTGATAAAAGAAATTTTGACATCGAGCTCTTTCTAGAAGTCATGGAACGTGAAATCTGCCTTTGGTGTGATCTAAACTCACAATATGTGCGCGCCATGCTCATGGTCGATCATCGAGAGCGCGCACATCTAATTGAGTGTATTGCTACTTCTGATCGGAAAGGCATACCTGTGACTCGACCGCTTCCCAAATCTGCACAGCCAAAAGTGTCAAATACGCCCGATGCGGAACCCACCTCGAAATACATACCTCTAGTATTTGATTTACCACCGACAGTGATCAATCGACGCAAACGCTACGCGCGACGTTTGGCACTGGACCTCGCACGAAGTTCACGCCTCCTAGATTGTGTTTCTGGTTCTATAAATAACGCGATCGGATACCATATTCTTCGCTCTCCTAATGGAACCCAAACCGAGAGAACGGCTACTTGGCAATTCCTGGATTACTGCCAGCAGACAGTGCAATCCACCGATATGAACAGCCAGCGTGTTCGAACCGGTTGGAGACTTCTCGACCAAAAAGATTTCGGTAAAGTTCTTTCACTCGTCGAGGTAACACGAACACTCCGAGCGGCGAGACAAATACCGGAAACAAAGACGCAGCTTCAAAAAGCCGCATGAAGTCTTGGTAGTGGCTTAGTTTGAATTTATTACTATAATAAAGTACATGTTAACGGCGTAT
>VXUA01000002.1 GCA_009837185.1 Gammaproteobacteria bacterium
CGCGCCATGATCAAAATGTGTCTAAGAACCTGTCCCCCAATACGTGCTCAGACCCGACTGAACGTCTACTAAATATTCGGATCTCCTATTTTGTTCTCTGTTTCTGGTTTTTTCGAAACACTTTGAGTTCATGTTACAGTCTTGTCATTCGACCATCTATGGAATGCCCGACATCGGTTTTGGAATTGGATGGGTGAATTGGAGTACACAGACGATGTTGGTGAAACCGAATGTACCGATTTACTCGAACGCAATACACGTGGAGGAAAACGTTGCAAAACCGACAAAATGGTAGAAGTTTTTGCGTCGGCGAACGACAGCGAAAAAAATATGGGTTCCCTTTGAGCGAATCAAAGGTGAATTGCGCTTGAGTTCTCTTCACAGTGCTACTACATCGTACAGTGTCTTTTAGTCAGATCTAAGGAAACCCCGTCTTAAAATGAAATACGATCGAAGAGTGCATTGGAAGTGGGGTGCTAGCCCGTGGCCTCAGTAGAAAACGAAAACAATGAAGAATTGAACTACTACAAAAGTAGCATGAGAAGTGAGATCGCGCGCGAGCAAAGTCTAAGCCTATTTCAAAGAATGAATAAATGGTTCGCGGAATTGAGCTTTTGGAGAAAGGTGCTCTTTTGTGTTTCTTGCGGTGTCTTCTGCTTCACCACGCGGTTGTTAATTGATTTGATTCTAGGTCTGTTTTAAACTTGTAAATTCTGTTTAGAGTAAAGCTGCTTTTTTTACCTCGCGTCGAACGGGGCATTTTTTGCCCGGCCACCACTCGTTTAATGATCTCTCGGAAAGTTGTAAATATTGTGTATAGTCAAAGAGGAATTGTGTTATAACCTACACTCTAAATGGTGGAGGTCTTTCACTTCGGACTCTATTGCAATAGGATCGCAATCAAGTCAAAACCTACATGTTCGGGTAGTTCGGTCCCCCTGAACCTTCAGGTGCCACCCACGTTATATTCTGTGATGGGTCTTTAATATCGCAGGTCTTACAGTGCACGCAATTCTGCGCATTGATTTGAAACACTTCCTCGCCTTCTTCACCTAAGACTTCATAGACCCCAGCAGGACAATAACGTTGTGCAGGTTCCGCAAAGTCTCGAAGATTTTTTCTAATCGGCAGGTCCGGATCCTGTAGCAACAAATGGCAGGGTTGGTCTTCTTCATGGTTTGTATTCGATAAATAGACGCTTGAATTCTTATCGAAGGAATAGACCCCATCGGGTTTGGAGTAGTTAATTTTTTTGCTCATTTTTGCCAATCGCAATCGCTCATGATCAAGCGCTGTGTCCTTCAGTCGAATAGGGTTCCAACCGTTGAAAACGTTTTGTTCTAAACAAGCCCATGCAGAACCACCGAGCATACCAAAATGATGCCAAGCAGGACCGACGTTCCTAGCTTGATAAAGTTCCCCATGAAGCCAAGACTTTTCGTAGCGCCGTTGCACGTCAACGACATCATGTTGCCGCTCAGCACTAAGTGAATGCATGAGGGCTTCTGCCGCTAATTTCCCAGATTTCATCGCCGTGTGGGTACCCTTGATTTTTAACGGGTTTAAAAAGCCTGCATCATCGCCAACTAAAACAGCTCCAGCTACTGCTAAATCTGGTAGAGACCCGTATCCGCCTTTGGTAATCGCTCGAGCTCCGTAAGAAATTCGTCTGCCATCTAAGAGATGTTCTTTAATTATGGGATGATGCTTCCATACTTGAAACTCACTAAACGGATCAAGATAGGGATTAGAGTACGAGAGATCGACAATCAATCCGAGAGCGATCTGCCGGTTTTCCATGTGGTACAAAAAACCACCACCCGTAGCCGATCGAGAGAATCCTAATGGCCAACCAATAGTATGTAGGATGCGGCCGGGTTTGTGTTGGTCTGCAGGTACTTCCCACAATTCTTTAAGCCCGATGGCATAGTGTTGAGGTGAACTCTTTTTGTCGAGGTCAAATTTGGCGATTATTTGCTTTCCTAGGTGTCCTCGACAACCCTCCGCAAAGACTGTATAGGACGCTAGAAGCTCTAATCCTGGTTCATGAGTTGGCTTTTCTTTTCCGAACCGGTCGACTCCCATGTCGCCGGTTGCAACACCAATCACTCTGTTCTGTTTGTCGTACAAAATCTCCGTGGCGGCAAAACCTGGAAACAACATGACACCAAGTTCTTCTGCTTGCTGAGCCATCCATCGACACAAACTACCCAATGAAGTAACATAGTTACGTTCATTTCGGCTCGGTCTCGGGATTAGGGCGCGTGGAACAGCAAGAGCTCGATGATCGTTCACAAGACAGTGAAACCGGTCTTCGGTGACTCGTGTTAACGGTGGTTCAAGATCTTTCCAACTAGGAAAGAGATCGTCCAATCCACGTGTATCGATAACCGCCCCAGAAAGTATGTGAGCTCCGATTTCACTGCCTTTTTCAAGGATGCACACGCTGGTTTCTCGACCCATTTCGTCTGCTAATTGCATGATGCGAATCGCGGTACTTAGACCGGCCGGACCAGCACCTACAATGACGACATCGAACGTCATCGATTCACGCTGTCTTTTAACCATGAATGTCGAGTACTAAGTTATTGAAAATTTTGGAATCACAGATGCAAGATAATAATCGGTTCGAATTCGACTACTTACCACATGTATTTGGAAAATTCTACAAGTGGACCAAATTTAGACACATAAAAGCAAGAGGAAACACATGAAGATCCTATGCGCGATAAAGCGAGTGGTCGATGCCAACGTGAACGTTGTGGTCAAAAATGACGGTAGTGGTATTGATCTAAACAACGTAAAAATGTCAGTGAATCCTTTTTGTGAAATAGGCGTCGAACAAGCTATTCAATTAAAGGAAGCAGGAATCGCGGACGAAATTGTCGCGGTTTGTGTTGGGTCCGCAAAAACTCAAGAGCAAGTACGCGTGTGCTTAGCGTTGGGTGCTGATCGGGGCATCATCGTAGACGCACCCGATGATTTAGAGCCTCTCACGATCGCAAAAGTTCTTAAAGCAGTGTACACCAAAGAACAACCGCAATTGGTGATTTTTGGTAAGCAGAGTATCGACGGCGACAATAGTCAAACAGGACAAGTGTTTGCTGCATTAACAGATCTCCCTCAAGCAACATTCGCATCCGACCTAAGTATTAGTGACAATCTTGCGACTGTAGTTCGAGAAGTAGACGGGGGACTACAAACACTACAAGTGCCACTTCCGATGGTTCTTACAACAGATTTGCGCTTGAATGTCCCAAGATTCGCGTCGTTGAAAAACATCATGATGTCCAAACGGAAGCAAATTGATGTGCTTTCCGCTGAAGAACTCGGAGTCGTCCTTGAACGACGCACTGAGACATTGCGTGTTGATCGCCCACCAGCAAGGTCTGCAGGTATTGTCGTGAAGTCGATTGATGAGCTAGTGTCGAAACTGAGAGACGAGGCAAAAGTACTCCCATGAGCACATTAGTCATTGCCGACCACGACAACTCAGAGTTAAAACCTGTTACGCGGAATACGCTTAAGGCCGCATCAGAGATTGGCGATGAGATTGACGTTCTCATCGCTGGGTGTGAGTGCTCTTCAGTAGTTCAGTCTATTGTCAACCTAGGCGTAGCACGCACAGTCCACGTAGCAGATGCTCCATACTTTGAACACGCAATCGCAGAAAACGTTACCGCGATAGTTGTACAGCTAGCTCCCGCATATCAACATATTCTTACGGCGCACACGACCACAGGAAAGAACTTTCTTCCCCGAGTCGCGGCTCTACTCGACGTGCAAATGATTTCAGATATAGTCGAAGTTTTGGACGCAACTACATTCAAGCGTCCCGTATATGCTGGAAACGGTATTGCAACTGTAAAGTCGAACGACACGACTGTAGTTCTTTCCGTACGAGGTACCGCGTTCGATCCGATCGTACCAGGAACATTGGCAACAGCCACTAATACTCTTGATTCGGCTACATTCCCAGATCCAAGTCCTACGACCCATATAAAAGACGAACTCGCACAGTCGGAACGACCCGAACTCAACAACGCAAAGGTAGTGGTTTCAGGGGGTAGGGCACTAGGTAGCAGCGAGAGCTTTGCATTTCTCGAAGAATTAGCTGACTCGTTGGGAGCTGCTGTTGGAGCCTCCCGCGCTGCTGTAGATGCTGGTTACGTCCCCAACGACATGCAGGTAGGACAAACTGGCAAGATTGTAGCACCAGAACTGTACATCGCCGTGGGCATCTCTGGTGCGATTCAACACTTAGCAGGTATGAAAGATTCGAAAGTTATTGTCGCGATCAATAATGATCCCGATGCTCCAATCTTTCAACTCGCAGATTACGGTTTAGTTGCTGACTTGTTCGAAGTGATACCGGAATTCATTCGTCAAATCAAAGAAGGCTCCTAGCCAGCTGCCACAAGTCAGTCCCATTTCCTTGCGTCCGTGATCCATCCGACTGGAGCTGAGTGGTCTTCGACTTTATCTACAACGTCGAGAATCAATGCGAATAAAGCCATTCGCACTATCAATCCATTGTCAGACTGTCGAAACACCGCAAAATTGGGGTGTGAATCTAGATCTACGCTGAGTTCTTGTGCAGCTTCGCGAGAATCTCTAGGAAGTGGATGCATGATGATCGTTTCGGGTTCGCAATGCTGGGAGTAAACAACTTGATTGATCCGAAACAATCCTTTGTACTCGCGCGCCTCTGCAGAGGATGAAAATCGTTCTTCCTGAGTCCGAGTCACATAAAGTACGTCAACACCTTGAATGCCGTGCTGTAGTTGCTCAAAGTGCTGAACTTCATGCCCCGTTTCCCGCAGTTCATTGACCACATTCTCTGGTGCACTCAATGCTGGAGGAGCGATCAAATGGAATGTAATATTGCGAAACAGTTTGAGCAGCTTGATTAGCGAATGAACCGCTCGGCCATATTTGAGGTCTCCTATTACTGCGATTCGAAGGTCATCGAGGTCCATTTTTCTAGCTCTAAGCTCTTTTTTGATCGTGTACAGATCAAGTAATGCTTGAGTAGGATGTTCGTTCGAACCATCGCCACCATTGAGCACAGGACTTCGCGAAGCTTCTGCAAACTCGGCAACTGCGCCGTCAATCGGATGCCGCATGACAATCACATCACTGTACCCCGAGATCACTTGAGCGAAATCCTTGAGTGACTCACCCTTTACTAAGGATGTCGATGCCATATCAGTCGTTTCTCTCACGCTACCGCCGAGAAAATTAAAGGCAGCACCGAAAGAGAGACGCGTACGAGTACTTGCTTCAAAAAAGAGATTACAGAGAATGGCTCCGTCCAGCACCCTTGTTACACGTTCGCGTTGGGCGAAGGGTGTCATTTTGTCAGCCACTGCAAAAATTTGTTCCACATCAGCTCGATCCAGCTGAGCAACGGACAAAATGTGCTCGCCAACAAAGTTCAAGTAGCGGTTTTACTCATCAAAACAAAATATTTCTGAGCGGAAACGGATACGAACTAATTTTGCACAGCCCACATTCAATATTCTCTTCTTTAGGAGCTAGCGAGAACAAGATTTTTGACTCAGTTATGGTGCAAATCCAACTCGTACTCATAGTATGTCTTATCGTACGTACGGAGCATCATCGGACTGTACTGACTAAAAGGAGTCAAACAACGAGGAGATTACAATAATGGATTATGAAGTTAGTTGACTCAATTCCAAACCTTCGATCGGAGCGAGAGTCCCCTTACGTCTTCGTCGGGAGGAAAACTGAGCTAGGAGTACTGCACACGTTCTGGGATCAAATTGTGAATTACCAATCCTACCAAAAAGGGTTGTTTCTAATTCACGGCATTCAAGGAATGGGCAAAACTCAATTGATGACCCAGTTCGCGAACCAACTTCAACAAATCTATTCCGAGAATAAGAAGTCGGTGTTTGTTCATCTGGTGCTGCACATTAGTAATTTGACCCTCCAAGAAGCTCGAGTATCGCTAGAAGAAACGTTGATGCGAAAAAGAAAGGTGTTGAAGTCAATTAAGAGGTTCGATGTAAGGATATTTGGTACAGGTGCAGGCGTAGAGCAATTCGATCAGCAGTCTCTCAGCTTCAATTCGATGTTGACCAAAATGGCTTCTTGGGAGCCCAAACCGTTAATTTTGGTCACCATCGACGAAGTTCAACAGTTAAAAGAAGAGGGCGTGGCTGTGCTTGAACTGTTGCACCATGGCATAAACGGTCTGCCGATGATGGTTTTGTGTGCTGGACACCAACACTCAACATCAATATTGGAACGGTTTGGTTTATCACGACTTGGAAAAGTTATCAATTTATCGTTATTGGAACACGAAGACTGTTTAAACGCATTCCACTCTATGGGGACGAACTGGGACCTAGATATAGAGGACGCTGAAGTGCGCCGACAACTCGAAATCCTCGCGGATGAAACTCAATACTTTCCCTGTCACCTTCAGTCGTATCTCACTGCCATGAGAGAAGTAACCTACTTTTTAGACACGAAAACAACCAGTTCAAAGAAACCGATGGCTGTTGAACAGTGGGAGGAAATTAAATTAAGAGGCGCGAAATTTCGCGATGAATACTACGCGTATCGAGTAAGCAGCTTAGGGTTTTCCGGTGTGGCATTGTGATGAAGTTGATTGCTGAGCGCCTACAACAAGCAGACTCTATTGTGTCTCGAGATTTGCAACACATTGTTCGAAGGACTGAAGAACAGACTGGAGAACGACTAGACTCTGACTACGCTATAAAACGGTTAATACATTCAGGATGTTTAGAGAAAAATACTTTTGCCGAATATACCATTCCGATCCTATCTTTCAAGTCATATCTCCAAACTAGTTAATAGCTTGATCTGTAGGACTCTTACACATTTTCGAAACCTGACACATCAAGTGTACATTTTGGCTTCTTGTTAATCATGAAACTCTTTACGTGGTCAATGTATCTACAACGCCGAGTATTGACACTTTTGCATTGAATATTCGTATAAATATAAGTTCAAAATAGCCGAGATTATTTTCTTTGACTGAAGTTGCTCCACAACCAGAAGCCACGCAACCACAAGTAACTGGTACTTCCGCTCGTAAACTTCTACCTTTCACGTTTGCCAATCGTAATGGAGTACTCCTTACCGGAGAGCCGCACGACAACGAATCGGAATTACCCGTTTATTGTCGTCGGTTTCCCGATTTGCGAACGTTAGCAGAAGTCCGTAGGTTCACAGGAAAACGGAACAACTTTGTTCGCGTATCCGAATCAGAGTTCAATTCGCTTCTTCAAAAAGCTTATGAACGAGACTCAGAACAAACTCGTCAAATGGTTCAAGACATTGATGAGTCCATGGATTTGGCGAGTCTAGCTGACAATATCCCACAGGCCGAAGATCTATTAGAACAAGAAGATGACGCACCAGTCATCCGACTTATCAACGCGCTATTGACTCAGGCAATTCGAGAAGATGCCTCAGACGTGCATATTGAGACCTTTCCCAATACCGTTGTAGTTCGCTTCAGAATTGATGGAGTCTTACGTGAAATCGTGCGCTTACAACGAACGCTTGCGCCCTTACTAGTCTCTCGAATCAAAGTGATGTCCAGATTGGATATTGCAGAAAAACGAGTCCCGCAAGATGGTCGTACGACCCTGCGCATTGGTGGTCGAGAGCTCGACGTTCGTGTTTCGGTGATGCCGACGGGCGAAGGGGAGCGGGTGGTTCTAAGACTGCTCGACAAAGAAGCAAGCCGATTGAAACTTGACCATCTCGGTATGAAACCGCCAGATGTTCAGCACGTTCGAAACATCATCGCGTCGCCCCATGGAATATTCCTAGTCACGGGCCCAACGGGTGAAGGTAAAACCACCACACTTTATGCATCGCTGTCCGAACTGAATACTGAAAACGTGAACATACTCACTGTGGAAGATCCAGTCGAGTATAACTTGCAAGGAATAGGGCAGACGCAGGTGAATACGCGCACAGGGATGACGTTTGCACGTGGGTTGCGTGCGATGTTGCGTCAGGATCCAGACATCGTCATGATTGGGGAGATTCGGGACCTAGAAACTGCTCAAATCGCGATCCAGGCAAGTTTGACGGGGCACTTAGTGCTCTCGACACTTCACACGAACACTGCTGTCGGAACGGTCGTCCGTTTAGTGGATATGGGCTTGGAACCTTATCTGCTCGCTACGAGTCTTACCGCCGTACTGTCACAACGGCTAGTTCGCGTCATTTGCACCAACTGCAGGACCGAACGAGGTCCTACGGTATTAGAACGAGAGTTTATGCGCGGAATGGACGCAAAGTATTACGACATGCGCGGTTGCGATTCATGCGGACAAACCGGTTATCGTGGTCGTACAGGTATTTATGAGTTATTGCTACTAGATGACCAGATGCGTCAAAAGGTTCATGATCGAGCGTCGGAACAAGAACTGAACCAACTAGCTCGAGAACTTTATCCGAGTATCCGACACGACGGTCGAGATAAAGTCCGAAGAGGAATAACCACGGTCGAAGAAGTCATGCGCGTGACATTGGAAACCTAACCATGGCAGCTTTCGAGTACACTGCACTAGACGCGAGCGGCAAAACAAAAAAGGGCATTCTCGAAGGAGATAGCCTCCGGCACGTCCGACAGCTGATGCGCGACATTGGGCTCACGCCTATGAATGTCGAACTCACAACGTCAGTTGAAAAGGAAGGGCAACAGGGTTTTGTTGCTCGCGCGTTTGGCAAGTTAAAGCCCATGGAAATGGTGCTCTTTACCCGCCAGCTAGCTACTCTTGTAAGTGCGGGACTGCCTTTGGAAGAAGCGATGTCCGCGGTTGCTCAACAGACTTCGCGCAAGCGAGCTCGCAAAATATTTATGGCTGTTCGGACTCGAGTCGTCGAAGGACAAACTTTGACAAGAGCCATGTCAGAGCATCCAGGTACATTCAACGAGCTCTATCGATCAACAGTGGGAGCGGGCGAGCAATCAGGACAACTCGATAACGTTCTCGAGAATCTAGCTGACTATCTTGAGAAACAGCATGAGTCGCGGAGGAATGTCCAGTCTGCACTGTATTATCCAATATTGTTATTTGTCGTTGCAGTCATCATCGTCGGCGGTTTGATGACGTATGTGGTTCCCACAATCGTCGAAGTATTCAGTTCTACCGGTGAGGAGTTACCACTAGTCACCGTGATATTGATCGCGGTTAGTGAATTTTTACGAGATTGGGCTTGGGCGGTTTTAATCGGACTTCTGTTATTTTTATTGTTAATCAGATATTCCCTCTCAATTAACGCCGTTCGCCTAGCATGGCATCGTGTGAAATTAAGCCTGCCAACGTTTGGTTGGTTCGCCCGGAGTATGAACGCAGCGCGATATGCTAATACTCTTGCAATCCTTGGCTCGAGTGGTGTCCCACTCGTCGACGGTATGAATATCGCTTCCAATGTTGTAAATAACTTGTGGATTCGCCGACTCTTAGAGCAAGCATACATACACGTCAGTGAGGGTACGAGCTTAAATAGAGCTCTGAGTGCAACCAAACAGTTTCCACCGATTTTTATTCACATGATCGCGAGTGGAGAAATGAGCGGCTCACTTGACAAAATGCTATTTAAATCGGCAGAGTACCAACAACAAGAGCTACAACGAATAATCGACACGTTGGTTGAACTCTTTCGCCCAACGATGTTGTTAGTCATGGCGGGCATGGTATTTTTTATCATGATCGCCGTTCTTTTACCAATTCTCAGTATGACCCAATTGGCAATCTAATATGAAACTTATAAAACGAAATTTCAAAAAACAATCCAAGACTAAAGGTTTCACTCTACTCGAAATGCTCGTCGTGGTGCTGATCATAGGGCTACTCGTTACGATCGTAGTCGTCAATGTCGCACACCGTCCAGACGAAGCTAGAGTGAAGGCCGCAAAAGCACAGATCGCCCAAATCTCTCAAGCTTTGGACATGTACAACCTAGATAATTCCCAGTACCCGACTGAAGCTCAGGGATTGGATGCTTTGTGGGAGAAACCTACTGGGTTTCCCGAACCGCCGGCATGGGGACCACAACCATATATGCGCGGGAAAAAGCCGACAGATCCCTGGGGAGGGGATTACCACTATTCCATAGATGATGAAACAGGTATGCCCCTGATCATTTCCTATGGCGCTAAAGGCGAGGAAGGTGGAGACGGCATAGAGGCAGACATACGATCTGACGAACTTTAGCCGCCAGAATTCTTAATCCTAAGTTGACAGTTGATCGTGTACCGCAAGTCGCAAGAAGGCTTTACGCTTCTTGAGTTATTAGTTACCCTCGTAATCGTCGGGATCTTAATAACTTTCGTCGCGGTATCGTTCACTACCAATAGCTACAAGCATGAAATTCGTGCTGAGGCGAACAGATTAGCACAACGCATTGAACTAGTCCGCCGCGTAGCAACAACGCACAATGAGACTTGGGGTGTAAGTATTAGTTCCAATGGTTATCGTTTCTTGAAATTCGACCCAAGTGACGAAGATTGGCTTGAGAGCGAAGAGAGACTGTTTCAAAATTATGACTTACCCGTGCACATGTTCTTGGAATTTGACGGCAACCTTGATATCCCCGCTCTCATTGATAAGTACAACGAACAAGAACCCGAAATGGTAATAGTGCCTGGTGGTGAAATGACGCCGTTTGTGTTGAACTGTAAACACGAACATAGTGATCAGACACGCATTTTGGAGTCGGATGGACTGAACAAAGTCGAAGTGTTCGCGATGAACGATGATCGTAACCCTTATTCCGATGATGAGGATGAGGATGATGAGGAAGATGAGTAAGTTATTTAAACGCGGATTTACGCTGGTTGAAATGATGGTTGCAATAGCCATTCTTGCGATATCAGCAATGATCATTTACTCAAGCAACAGTAGTGCTATTCGACATCAATTGAGTTTAGAAGAGACTACTGTCGGACATTGGTTGCTACTTAACTTGATTGAAGAAGAAAAGATGAATCGCGTCGTCGAATCGGAAGAAGAGGAGACCGGTGAAACTTCAGATCGATACACAAAACAAATAACGATCGGGGACGATGTGTATCGAATCATTCGAGAGCCGTTAGAAACTGACAGCGACATGGTAGAACTAGTTGAATTTTCAATCGAGTTAGTTGACCCCCACACGGGCAATCATTTAATCGATCGGATTACAACCATAATGCGTAGAAGCGAATGAAACGATCTGGGTTTACGCTCATGGAAATGCTAGTGGCACTAGCGTTGTTCGCGATGATCGGGCTGATCTCAAGCCAAATGCTATATCACACCGCGGATCTGTCCCTAACTATGGTCGGTCGAAGTGAATACATGACCGATATTCATCGAGCGATGAGTGTATTGGACCGGGACATGCGACAAGTCGTAAGTCGTGGAATTCGGGATGATTTAGGAGAATTCATGGATCCTCTCACGATAGATGACGGACGTTTGTTGCAATTTAGTCGCATGGGATGGTTAAATCCTCTTGACGAGGATCGAGGGACCGTCCAAAGAGTGGAATACAGTATCGAGGAAGGGACCTTGACGCGTCGATACTGGCATGTGATGGATCGTATTCAGGAGAGCGTCGCTGTAACGCAAACTGTGATGCAAGGACAAGGACTGAAATTTGCACTCATAGACTCTAAAGGCGAAGAACTCACTACCTATCCAGACCCCCTCGATGTGGAAGGACTCGTCCCCGAAATAGGAGATCCAGAAGCAATTGCTGGAGAGGATGAAGAAGAGGCTCGGCCGATTGCTATTCAACTCTCGTTTACTCTACCCGAATTTGGAGAATTTAAAAAGGTCTGGTTGATACCAAATGTTCCAACGATACCAGAGGTAGAAGTCGGAGACCCACAGGATGGTACCGCACCACAAGCGGGGAACAGATAACATGCGCCAGCAACGATCAACATCGTCTAGATCGCGCAATAAAGGTGTTGCAGTACTCGGCGTTTTAGCAATCGTTGGAGTAACAGGAATGCTGGCGTACCAATTGGTCTCTTTGCAATCGGTTTCTATCGCACATGTCAAGCTCACTAAAAACTACGATCAGTTATTAGTCTATGCTTCGGGGTTAGAGGAACTGTTTTCCGCACGACTATTGCTGGATTGGTTCGAAGCTGAAGACCGACCCTATGACAACTACGAGGAAGATTGGGCTTCTCGCAACATAGAATTCGAAATCTCCGATATTGAGGGCAGTGAATTCAACATTCGTGTTTTCGATTTGCAATCACAATTTAATGCGAATGGTCTCAACGACCCAGATAGCTTGATAGCGGGAAGCGCATTCAACAACCTTTGCTCGAAGATAAGGTTACCTTACGATACTTCGGCCAAAATACAAGATTGGATAGATGACGACGAGAGCATTCAACCGAGCGGAGGCGAGGACTTCGAATATTCACGTTACAACCCACCGTTTCGTACTCCAAACCAGTTAGTGGCGGACCTTTCGGAATTTGATTATTTCCTCTCTCTAAATGGTGAAGAATCACAGTTTCTTCGCGAGCATGTGGTGTTACTTCCGACGAGTCAATTAATTGTGAACATCAACACTGTCTCGGAACCGGTACTCGAAGCTTTGTTAGCAAGTATCGATGTCCAAGAAAACGTGCGTTCAATAATCAG
>VXUA01000028.1 GCA_009837185.1 Gammaproteobacteria bacterium
ACCTTAAGGTGCTATTTCTAAAATAGCATTTTTAAAAAGTGTTACGAAGTTGGGAAACAGTCTCTTAGTTCGCGCTATTCGAATCACTTGTAGCGAAGAAACACTACAGCAATTACGCGGGTCGCTATAAAGAGTAAGATCGCCGCAACCACAATGGAAGGTCCCGACGGTGTGTCATATATAAGCGAGGAGTACAAGCCCGTAATAACAGACGCTACACCGACAACTGTAGCTCCGACAGCCATTATTTCTGGTGTCCTAGCAAATCGTCTTGCGGTCGCGGCCGGAATCACTAACAACGCGACGATGAGCAGAACTCCTACGATTTTGATCGCCACTGCAATTATTGCTGCAACGAGGATACCAAAGAGAAACTTGGCCCTATTCGGTCTGAGTGATTCTACAGTCGCTAAGTCTTCACTGACAGTGGATACCAACAATGGTCGCCACAACCACAAAAGGACCGCTAATGCAATTATCCCTCCTAACCCGACCTGAAGTAGATCCAATTTGGTAACTGCTAGGATGTCCCCAAACAAAATCGTTTGTAAGTTCAACCGCATACTAGGTATAAACGCTAAAACAACTAGTCCGAGTGCTAAGCCACCATGGGCAAGCAAGCCAAGAATGGTATCTGTTGGCAGTCCTCCACGTCGATCCAAGAAAAATAATATGGTTACCACTACCGACGCTGACGCAAAGATGCCAATCACTAAGTTGAATTCAAAAATGATCGCCATCGCTACACCCAACAGGGATGAATGAGCGATAGTTTCCCCAAAATAAGCTAAGCGTCGCCACACGATGAAGCATCCGACCGGTCCAGCAAAACACGCGATGCCAATACCTGCGATCATTGCACGTACAAAGAAGTCGTCCAGCATCTCAATCACAATTCTTGACAATCCATCGAAAACAGACTAGCGGCTACGATTCCACACCGGATTGTCGGTTTTGACTTCGTCATGTTCGTGTGGGACTAAAACTAACACGTCGTCAGCGTCTTGAAACACTCTTTCGATGTCATGCGATACAACTAATACGCCACACTGAAGCTCATCACGAATCGTCAGAATTAAGTCGTTAAGGATGTCGGTATTAGCAATATCGACCCCTTGTAGAGG
This sequence comes from Gammaproteobacteria bacterium, assembly GCA_009837185.1. Classification (GTDB taxonomy): domain Bacteria; phylum Pseudomonadota; class Gammaproteobacteria; order Pseudomonadales; family Azotimanducaceae; genus Bin55. Next base: position 1,125 of record VXUA01000028.1, read on the forward strand.
TTCATCTAACACTAACAGCTGTGGTTTTCTCAAGATCGCTCGAGCAAGCATCAATCGTTGAAATTCGCCGCCAGAAAGAGTCGTCACTAATGGATTTCCAAGTTTTTCTAATCCTACCACGAACAGGACATGTTCAATTTCTCTACGGGCACAACGATGATTGCCTAGAGTCAACAATCGATACACAGTCATAGGTAATATCGGTGTGATCGCCAGTTTTTGCGGTACATAGCCGATCGTGAGAGACTTCTGTTTATCAATCTTCCCTTCGGTTAGTGGAATCAGTCCCAGAAGAGTCTTTACACAAGTCGACTTACCCGCGCCGTTACCACCAATGATGCAAACCAGTTGTCCACTCGCAACACTGACGTTGACATATCTGAAAATCCACCTTTCAGATAGTCGCACGCCGATGTTATCAGCAGACAAGAGGAATTTAGCGCTATGGTTCTTCAAAGGACGATTTTCACCGACTACCGTTGTTCTTTCGGTAAATGGTGATCCAAATTTTGGTAAAAATTCGTTCGGAACGCATAGGCGATGGCATGCACTAAAATTATAGAATACCGATTTTCTTACTTACAAACCCAAGGATTTGCAGATATGTCGCGAATACGTGAGATCAAAGAGTTGTTGTTGCTGATAGCGCTCGGTGGCATGATAGGGTTCACCACACATTCCGTTGCACAAGAAGACTTACAGGTAGTCACGTCAATTAAGCCTCTGCACTCAATAGTCAGTGCTGTGATGTCTGGGGTGGGGGAACCAAAGTTGATCATACCAGGATTTCAATCACCTCATACTCACGTACTACGTCCCTCCAACATGCGCACGCTTCAGAATGCGAACGTAGTGTTTCTCATAGATGAAAGTTGTGAAGCCAGTATGGGGGCCGCGACGAAATCACTCGATGAAAACATCGAAGTGATCCAACTGATGAAGGCTGACGGCATCGAATTGGTGCGATGGGCTGAAGACTCGCACCAAGAGAGCGATGACGACAATGAAGATGAACCGGAAATCACGTCGCATCGGGACCTGAGCATGTTTGACCATCATATTTGGCTTGATCCTTTGAATGCGATAGTAATGACCCGAGAAGTTGCTCGTGTCCTGTCTGAACAATTTGAGGAACATGCTGAAGTTTTTTCCAACAACGCAGACAGTTTTATTTCCAAAGTGGAAGACCTAATAGAACGGCTAACCGAAAGGTACGACGCTGCTACAGTATCACTCAAACCGTTCATCGTATATCACGATGGTTATCAATCGTTTGAACATAGATTTGGTCTTGACGGACTAACGCGCTCATTTCTGAAAGGTGAATACACACCAGGGGCAAAACACATACAAGAACTTCAAAAACAAATAACAGATTTGAAGATTGAGTGTGTCTTTACCGAGCCCCAATTTGATGATGATTTCGTCGATTCACTACAGGATAGGGCGAACTTGAAAATTCATACGTTAGATCCTTTAGGTGCAACATTGGATGCTGGACCGGATATGTATATCGAATTGCTCGAAAACCTAAGCACGTCAATCATAGACTGTTTGACCGACGACGATGACTCTTAGTCTTTGAATTCAAAGTGAGCTAAGTTAGGAGCTCTCAGCGGAGCGGCGAAAGGGGCCTCGCGTTATTTCTGCTTCAAAGGTGTCAGTTCGACCTTCATAGGTGTCCTCGCCAATCCAGTAGTAGCAGGTTCGACTACTTCGGTCGCGACTGTAAGGTGGAGTAAAAACATCTATCATGCGTGTGAATTCTTTTGCATGTAGTTCATGGATGTTCCCACGACTCACTGTGAGCGTAGCCGTCATGCCCGGAGTCATCGTAAGATCTCTTTCCTTTTTTATTAACGGCAGGTCCTCCTCACTAGTCTCGGTGAGTTTGTCGTAGTGAGTGACTTCGATTTCACCGTGTGTACAGATTACGACCCCGGTCATATCAGGGTGATCGTGTAGCGGAATCTTTTCGTCTGCTTCGAACTCTAGCAAAGAGACCTGAAACTCTGTTTTTCGATGTATGGTGCGAATTTTGGGAAAGCTCGAGTTGTAATTGTTGTAACTCTCAATGAATTCGACGATTTTGTCGTCCTCAAGGTTCAATCGAACGAGAAGGTCTTCGATTTTCTTCGTGTATTCGTCTTGATTCGCTGTCCATTCTTCTTCAAACTGAGCCCCAGACAAATTCTCACACGATTTGAGAAACGTGTCCCATCCTAAACTGTCTTTACTTTCAGCCAAAATGGAGGTGTAGGGTAGGGTAGCCGCGACGGCTAGGGTACCACCGGACATTTGAATTACCTTACGACGAGTGATACGTGGCATGTGAAGAGAGAATTTTTAAGGTCTTAAAAAGTTTGGTTGTGTGTGAGAATTTTATAAGAGTACCTAGATATCACACTCTTATAATTGTGAAAAACAGCACCAATCTCAGCACTGCTAGTCGTACAGTCTCAAGTCTATTTACAGATTCTGCCTGCTAGCACGCCAATCATCAAGGCTCAGCCAACTCTATGAGGCATACCTACTCGGGTGGTATGCGGGCTCGCTATCAAAGCGGTCCGCGCCGAGAACGCTCTTCGTTCAAACATCTAGGCCATCTCCGAAATCTCTTTCCCTATCTAAAACGATACGGGTGGTGGTTCGCGCTAGCGATCGGTGGCTTGGTAGTGCATCGAATTGGCTTAGCATTTGTACCAGATTTCACCGGGACAGTTATCGATAGTCTTGCAGATCCCACTATACCGCCAAACTACTTTTGGCCTGCGATGGGGATTTTCGCCGTCGTCGTGGTGCAATTCATCATCTTTGTACCTGTTAGACGTTTGTTACGTCGGATCGCAATTTCGGTAACTTACGATCTACGTAAGCGCTTGTTTAACAACATCCAATATCAGGGTCCAGCCTTTTTCAATAAATACAACACCGGAGACTTAATGTCCCGTGCAGTGAACGACGTGAGTCAAGTACGCATGTTTGTGTCATTCGGTCTAGTTCAAATTACCACGTTTTTGATTACGCTCGCCATTGTTCCCCCGATGATGTTTCGATATTCGACCGGTTTAGCAATAGCGACGTTGTTGCCTCTACCGTTTGTAGTAATCACTGGATTTATTATCACACGAAAGATCTACCCATACTTTATGGAACGTCAAGAAGCTATGGCTCAAGTGACTTCTTTCACTCAAGAAAATTTGACTGGTATTCGTACGATCCAAGCGATGGCGCAGGAATCTCAAGAGATCAAGAGATTTCGACAAACTGCAACACACTACACTAAAAAAGCTTATAGAGCTTCTCGATTTTTGGCGTATATGCATCTTACGATGACTACACTGACTGCGATTTCCCCTCTAATCGTGTTGAGCTTTGGTAGCTATTTGGTACTCCAAGGACACATCGATGTCGGTACGCTCCCACGTTTTCTAGGTTGGTTGTTGTTGCTCGCTGGGTCAGTCGCGCACATCGGCTGGGCACTCTCACTATTTTTCTCTGCCGCTGCTGGTTCCGAGAGGATTTTTCAGATTATCTCCCACCAACCAGAAGTTCAAGACAAAGCTGATTTGGCGACCAAGTTTGAATTGAAACCGTCCTTAGAGATCAAAGGGTTGTCATACACGTATCCTGAAGCAATCGAACCTGCGATCAAAGACATTCATGTTAACATTAAAGCGGGACACACAGTGGCGCTTCTCGGTCGTATGGCGTCAGGGAAGAGCACGATCTTGAAGGCTGTCGTGCGTTTAGTCGATACTCCTCGCAACACCATATTCGTAGGAGGGCAGGACATTTGCGACCTTCCGATTCAACAGTTAAGGCAGGAAATTGCACTTGTGCCTCAATATGCGTTTTTGTTCTCAGCTTCGGTCAAAGAAAACGTTTCCTATGACGACACAACGCGAGATGACGAAGTAGTGTGGGACGCGACTGAAGCAGCTAGTATGGAGGAGACGGTGGCTGATCTTGCCGAAGGACTGAGAACTGTTGTCGGCGAGCGCGGCGTAACACTCTCTGGTGGACAAAAACAACGCTCGACGCTCGCAAGAGGATTGATTCGCGATTCAAAAGTATTGCTTTTAGATGATGTGTTTTCTAGTGTCGATACTGAGACCGAAGAGCGGATTATTCGTGGTTTAAACCGATTACGCGCAGACAAGACAACAATTTTGATTTCGCATCGAGTTTCTACGGCAAGACACGCTGATTACATTTACGTCTTCGACGATGGGAAGGTTATTGAGAGTGGTACGCATCGTGAATTGGTAGCTCGTGGGGGACACTATGCTGATTTAGAAGCTGTACAAAGTAATCAGGATCGCGATCAGTCAAGAAGAGCTAGGCTGATTCGGAAACTTCAGGAAGCTGTGCAACCGACGCACAAAGACGTTGAACAACAGAAATATGCAGGCTGATGGCGGAAGCAAGCACTCAACAGTCTGACCGTACTGATTCAAAATACTCGGCGTTTGATCAACATCTAACGCACCGAGCCGTCAACGTTCGCATGTTCGCACGGTTATTGCGTTGGACAAAACCGTACCGGCTCACACTGGTCGCGAGCTTTGTATTGTTAGTGATAGGCGCGTTAATCGCGGTTGCGATTCCACTCTTGCTCGGTCGCGTCATAGTGGACGAGATTCTCGCTCCTCAACCAGAAGTGTCAGAGTGGGTCCTCCCAAATTTTGGACTCGTAGAACTAACGCATTGGTTAGCAAATCTACTGAACTCTGATCTACTGCTTGCGGCGATCCTCTTGTATGTCGCGATGGTATTGACGCAGTCGTTTGCAAATTTAGCTCAGTCGCTTACGCTCACCAGTGGAGCATTGAAGACGCTTCGGGATTTACGCGTAGATTTGTTTGCTTCACTTGAACGGAAACCCTCCTCATTCTACGATCATGTCGCGGTCGGCAGAGTCATGACAAGAGTAACGAACGACATAGAAAACCTTTATAACCTGATCACGTCGTTTATTCAGATCATTGCGGATTTCGTACCTTTTTTCATCATCATTTGGGTGATGTTCGATATGAGCGTGGATCTTACGCTGGTCGGACTAGGGATCATACCGATAGCGGTCGTCGCAACAGTCGTATTTCGCTTGATTATCACTAAATTTTTCCGCCTAATCCGAGATTCAGTGTCTTCGTTGAATCAATACTTACAAGAAGACCTCATGGGTATTGAAGTTGTACAACTATCGGGTAGGCAGGAGCAAAACATTGAAGAATATACTGCCTACAACCGTGAAAATCGGAAGCACGAGTTTAGTGCGATCAACTATGAAGTCTTATTTGAAAATCTCAACACGAGCTTACCGAGTATTGCGACTGCGTTGATTATTTGGTACGGAGGCGGAGAAGTAGTTCAAGGTTCGATTTCGATTGGGGTGTTGTTCACTTTTACTTACTTTGTCAATATGTTAATAACGCCTATTTCAGGAGTAGGGCAGTTTTTTAATACGTTATTTCGTTCCATGGCATCAGGTGAACGAATCTTTCAAGCATTGGATTGGGAGGAACAGCTGCATGAACCGGAGCATCCCGTAGAGTTACCTGAGCGATTACGTGGAGAGGTGCAATTTCGCAACGTAAATTTCACCTACAAGAAAGGGAACAAGGTTTTAGACGACGTATCGTTCCACATCAAGCCTGGTGAAAAATTAGCAATCGTTGGTCCTACGGGTTCAGGAAAAAGCACGATTATTCGCTTATTGGCAAGATTTTATGACATTGAAGATGATACAGTTTTTGTCGATGGGATTGATGTTAACAGCATAAGTAGCAAAGATTTACGCCAACGTATTGGCGTAGTACTACAAGATTTCCACATTTTTTCGGGTACCGTGTACGACAATATCTCGCTAAATAATCCTGATATATCTAAAGAAAGAGTGGAGTGGGCGGCGAGAGTAGTGAATGCTGACCAGTACATTCATAAATTACCTGACGGCTACGACACTGAATTAGCCGAACGAGGACACAATTTGTCACAGGGGCAACAGCAGCTATTGGCGTTTGCCAGAGTATTAGCCGCAAATCCCGAAGTACTTGTTCTGGATGAAGCAACTTCGAGTATCGACACGGGTACTGAACTAATCATACAAGACGGATTGAAGAAATTGACGGAAGGCAGAACTTCCATCATCATCGCACATCGACTTCAAACTATTCAAGAGTGCGATCGAATTCTTGTGCTTCACCGAGGAAAGGTGTGTGAAATTGGTACGCACGAAGAATTAATTGCGCAGAAAGGAATTTACTTCACATTGCACGAGTTGCAATTTCAAGACGTCGACAAAGCTGACGCGTTTGCTACGCCAGAAGATCTCAAACAGCGATCTGATAGAAGTCGATGGTTACACCAAGACGACGCTGACGATCTCATGAGAGATTTGAGAGCTCGTGATCTATCCTCGTGATATTCTCTTTTTTTTGGAACCCTGTACCTTTTACTACACTGAACATTCGATTTTGTGTTCCCTTGGATTCCGATTTCGTAAATAGAATGGCAAATTGAAAGGAGTACATTTCACATGATTAACCCTGTTATTGCCGATACGAACGTATTGGACGAAAGGATTCGAGACTATTTTCAAGAGTCTGATATCGCTCCTATGTTCATAGTCGGCGAAGCATTGATGTCACTTCAACAGTTCCCGTCGGAATCGGTAGACTGCTGCATGACAAGCCCTCCATATTGGCGAAAAAGAGTGTATGCCGCCAAAGGTATTGGATTAGAACAGGACTATCACCATTACATAAATAGTCTTTGTGCGATCTTTCTCGAAGTCAAGCGTGTCCTCAGGAGTACAGGTTCATTTTGGTTAAACATGGGTGACTCTTATGTAAACAAGGGTCTCTCTGGAATCCCATGGAGAATTGCGCTAGAGCTAATTGATCAACAAGGATGGACGCTCAGAAATAGCGTTATTTGGAATAAAGTAAAAGGGGGGCTTGATAACACTAAAGATCGTCTTCGTAACGTTTACGAGTATTTATTTCATTTTGTCAAGTCGCAATCAAATTACTATTACGATGCGGATTCGATCAGGAACACCCCCCAGAGGTCGAAAGTTGTCAATGGTTCAGTGGTTTCAGCTAGCGGAGTAAGAGGTGTGCGATATAAGCGTCAGCTTGAACTAACCACATCGCTATCCAGTACAGAAAAAGCACATGCACTTCGTGAGTTAGAGGCGAATTTGGAGTCGGTAAGGCTAGGAAAAATTTCAGATTTTAGAATGATTATCAGAGGACAACAACGCACGACACACTCAGATTCGGAAAAAGTTTCCGGTCGAGCGAAGGAGTTGCAGAGTAAAGGATTCTATTTTCTAAGGTACCATCCGAATGGTAGCAAACCTTCCGATGTATGGGACATTCTTCCGGAAGATAGACAAAAACGATTCAGCGCACATTTCGCACCTTATCCGGAAGATCTATGCAAGATTCCAATACTGGCCACATCACCGACCAATGGGACTGTGCTAGATCCGTTTTGTGGATCTGGTACAACGATGTTCGTAGCGAGATGTTTAGGGCGAAAATCTATAGGAATTGACTTGTCTGCTGAATACATTGATTCAGCAATCAGTCGGACCACAATGTTACTGTGAGCAACATACTCGAACTCTTTGGCCGCAGTACATCGCAGCACTGTGATTGGCAGACTATCGTTGCACGGCAAACATGTCCTTATCTCGCAAAGAAGTGCATTAAGGTCAGAAAGAGCGAACCCGATATATCAATAGGCACCTGTACCGTTTCACACGGTACGCGAACTTCGAAAAGCTTGATTATTTGTCCGATACGACTACTGGAACGAAATCAAATTTTTATGGATTGTATCCATTTACTTTCATTACATGAACCCGGAAATGAGCTACACGTTATTAGAGAAGTAGGCGTGCCGGGGGGGTACCGTAGATTACTTCTTGGTATCAGCTCGTAACGGAAGAGTAGAGGATTTCGTTGGCGTCGAATTACAAACGATGGACACCACTGGGTCGTTATGGCAGACGAGACAACAGTTCTTGTTGAGCGCAAGTGTGATCGACTCAATCTCAGAATTTGAAACGGGTCAACCGTATGGTATGAATTGGAAGATGACAGCCAAAACCATCCTCATTCAGCTACATCATAAGATTCAAACTTTTGAAGGAATCGGAAAACGACTTGTTCTCGTTCTACAAGACCACTTTCTTAACTATTTAAACTCGAATTTCTCATTTGAACATGTGAAATGTGATGCTAGGCTACAAGACTCAATGCAGTTTCATGTTTACGAATTGATGCAACACAAACAAGAATATCGCATCAATCTTGTTTCAAGACTCAGTACCGACGCAAGTGGATTGGCAACGTGCTTAGGCATGAAAGCCGAACCCAAGCTAGCATTGATCGAACTCCAACGTATATTGGAGAACAAGATCACTGATCGAACATTGCTCAGTATTCAAACTTAGATCACTCATAGCGATGCAGTAAAAAGATAGAGCTTGTAATATTCATATTGCGTATAATATATATTATGTTAAATATATAGTCTGTTAGGCAACGAAGCGAGCATTCTCTCCCAGTTTTTAGGCTCAAAAGGGAAAGTTGATCTGAAGTTGAGTTAGGTTTGGTTTAGATCAGGTACCAAAGATTCGAAACCCTCCCTTTCATTCTAGTAGAGTCATTCCGACTCGCCAGTTAAAGATTGGTGAAGATTCTTCTGTCGTCTCGAATCGTACGCACAATCGATCAAATACACGTCGTACGGTAGATAGTCAAGATTAATGCCGAACAAGACATTAATCTTGCTTTTCGAAGCTTGCACAACCAATCTGACTAGACAGCAAATTGGCAGATCAGCTGTTTTCGAGTAGGCTTGTTTAAATGTGTTGAAGCAAAGTGCAGTCAGAGCTCCGCTTAAACAGCACGAGTGAGACGAACCCTCGGAGTGGTTAGATTACTCTTCTGCTGGACAACTAAACATCCAGTTTATTCCAAACTGGTCGCGGCACATACCAAAGTAAGCACCCCAGAAAGTTTTTTCTGCTGGCATGGTAACTGCCCCGTTAGCAGACATTCGCTCCATGAATGTATCAGTTTCTTCAACGGATGACGTTGTTACTGAAATCGAAAAGTTGTTTCCGAAATCAACATCACCCATGGCACTAAATGTGTCGCTTCCCATCAGTAATCCTTCTTTTACGGGAAGTGAAACATGCATGATTCGATCACTGTCTTCTGGTGATCTCTCATACTTTTCTGGAAGTTCATCGAAAGTTGTGATGTAATCAAAATCGCCACCGAAAATGCTTCGATAAAAGTCGAAAGCTTCTCGACAATTTCCATTAAAAGTTAAGTAAACACTACAGTCAGACATTGAAATACCTCAAAATTAAGAAAGAAAAGTCGAGGATTCACGTGAATACCTTGACGAATGGCGGGTTTATATTACTGAAGGACCAAGTTTGTAGTAACTACACCTGGGTCCGACTCATTGAAATTCACTTGTTGAACTCGCATGCCAGCATCGTCCTGTAATGAAAATATCCAATTCAGAATGTCCTGGAATGGATGTGCTTCGATGTAAATAGTAGCACCGTCGGATCCTCGTTCGATACTTCGAATTTCAATGTTGTGTAATTCTGCATTGCGATAAATTGGTCGCCAATCTCCTTGCGTTCCTGCCCGTCTCATATCTGCTTCAAATTTGGCTTGATCAACATTTGCTTTCATCCATGCTAAATCAGCTTGTTTTTCGTGATATGACAAGACGGTGTCATCACGAAAATTCTGGACAGAAGTAAGTAGCACGAGACTTAAAACTATTCCTACAAGTGCTAGAACAACGTAAATGAGAACTTGTTCTCGCTTAGATAAAGTACGGAACCATCGTGCAACAGATGAATCGGAAAACTGTTGTGCTAATTTGTTGGTCATTTCAAAGATACCTTGAGGCTTGCAAGCACTGAGGTTTCGGTTTCTATCTGTGCGTTGCCTGGTGTAACGGTGAATTTGTTGTTGCTCTTCAATGAATCGATGAAGTCTTCCATCGCCTCCAAATCCGAAATTCGATATTCAACGCTCAGTTCTTGGAGTACAGCGGAGTATCGTATCGACTTTATTAAAGGAGAATGAGCAGGTGAGCTCACCACTTCCGCTAGTCTTTCGATCAAAACATCGAATTCTCGTGTAGCATCGCCAGCAACACCTAATCGAGTTCGCATTTGTTGGGCGATGTTTGATCCCCGTGGTTGCTCTTCGTAGATTTCAACGAACTGTGCTTTCATCTCGTCTTGTACTGCGTTTACCTTGAACATTGCCCACACGCCCTCGGCGGCTTGAATCGCAATGTATGCATATAGGCAAACGAGACCAAATACACCAGTCATAACCCAACGCCGCACGTTTACCGTTGCGTTCTCTTTAGATGAGTGCTTGCCTTGTAAGAGATTTACACAGTCATTAGCACTGTACTGTTCGAGAGCGAAAGACACAAAACTCATTCCTCGGTTATCGAACAGTTCTGGTTCGTACATGCTTTCGTCGTAAAAGTCAGTATCACCGTCCCCGAAGTTCCAAATTTTGATGGTTGGGACAGGCTCTCTATTACCCGAGATCAAGTTTACCGCATCAGCTAGTGTGTCTCGGTTCACTACAGCTAATTGTTCCGTTGTGCGAATCCAGGCACTGTTGTTGTCCATCACGATATGCACATCGTGCTCTTCCTCAGGGCGTGGGATTTGCATGCCAAATGTCGTACATACCGTTGGATACACGTCCGATAGTTTGAGTGCTTGAAGAATGTTGGCCAGCAGCTCACTATTGATCGCGATACAGTCGACATCACTACCGCGAGAAATGGATCCGTGAGCAATGTGTGTGTTTTCGAGATCATCCGATAGATAGTTCTCAACTGCAAAAGGAAGCGCGCGTCGAATTTGCGGAACGCTCCGTCCGGGTACCGATTCTCGAACAAATAGTGTGTAGGAATCGTCTAGAAATAGCACTGTTGCGTTAAATCGAGTACCCTCACGGTATTCCTCTAGATGTGACTGTAGATCGACGATGTGACTCTCGCCTTCGATTGATTCTTCGCCCTCTTCTCCTTGAATATACCACCCGACTGTGCCGGTATAAAGTACTTCTTCCTCTGTTTCTTCGCAAGAAAAGTCGCGAAGATATAGGTACAGTGTTTTCAAATCTCCATGTCCTTTAATATTCGAGTTCTTCTTCCCATTCGTGTCTTTGTCCAAAGTCACGCTTATAGACAGTTACATCGCCTTCTTCCGGATGACGAAAGAATTCCGAGGTGAAATCGATTCTACCTAAGTTGGGAATATACACGGTAGCTTCAAGTCTAAAGAAATTACTACTAATTGCTAAGTTTGGACGCAAGGCTTCCATGTATGGGTAATCTACGATTAATTCCTCCACGTCAGTGTAGTCT
>VXUA01000006.1 GCA_009837185.1 Gammaproteobacteria bacterium
TCGACATAGACGTTATCGTACCGAAAAACTGGCTCGTTGCTGGACCTGCGAAACGTGTGAAAGCAAAGGAAAATTCTCGTACGACCTTTCGATTTGAGCAATCAGATCCAATCACAGAAATTGCTCTGGTGGGTTCAAAGTTTGAATCGGCTTCATTGGAAGTAGAGGGGATTGAATTTGAAGCGATGTATAGCTACGCGCACAAGAGCACCTTTGATGCATTTGCGCCAGCAATAGACAAAATCCGCGAACGTTTACGTTGGGTCATCGAGGAAATTCGCGATCAAGGGTTGAACTATGGCAACAAGTCATACACGCTCGTGGAAGTGCCTTCAACTCTTCGAGTCTTCGGTGGCGGTGTAGGCTTGAATACTGTGATGTGTCCTCCTGGAATGTTGATGATGCGAGAATCAACTTTGCCGACATATCCCAACATGTCTAAGTTTAGCCGCGTTCCTTCAGATCAATCGGATATGACAGAGGAAGACTGGATCACATCGCAGCTTGCTGAAGTTATAGGGTACGTACAAAGTTCGATGTTTGAAAGCAACGTGAACTATGTCCTTTATCGAAACTTGCTTACTCAGCACACGAACGCTACCCAACAAGGCGCACGAGCACTAAACACTCTATTAGGACTGTTGTCTGAAGCGTTGTTTCCGGCCCGGCATTCTGATTTTGATTTTCAAATTGCCTTGAACCGTAATATTCTGGATTTAGTCAGTTTAGATCCAGTTCGCTTTCTGGGAACTAGCATGCAATGGTCTGTGTTCTCGCAAGATTTGGAAAGGTTGAAAAAATCACAGGCCGTTCGAAGTGCACCTGAAGTGTGGGACACAGTTGCTTCTTTAAGTCTACACGAGCCCGAAACACAAGCGAGTAACACTCTTGAATTGCGAGCGTTGAGACTACGCGCACAACACTTCGTCGAGCTTCTAAGGGACTCCGTGGGAACTGACGCGCTAGCTCCAATTTCAGTGGCTTTAACGAACTCGTTTCGTGGCAAGAACTTTCTCTTCGAAGACTTCGTTGATGTACTATCGGATAATGGAATAGATCTTGAAAAAATAGCGGGAGACTTGATTTCCAAGGCAGAATTGCCAGGATTTAGCGCAACTGATCCAAACATTCAAGCTGTGACAGGATCAGACCGAACGAGCTACGAGTCCTCTTTCGTACTCCGAAACGATCAACCAGTCTCCGGACCTGTTCAACTCTCAGTAGCGTACAGATCGGATGATCCCTTTCTAGTAGGACCCTCGAACTCCGTTTCTTTGCCGCCGTTTCTGGTTGCAGCAAATCAAAATGTACGTGTTGTGATTGAGAGTCCGAACCCGGTTCAGAGTATTTGGGTCAAGCCTTATCTGTCGTTAAATCGAAAGAAGTTTCGTATCGATTTGCCTCTTTCCGATGAGATGCAAAATCAGGAAGTGAATATTGAGGACGCTCCCGTTATTAAGGCGATTGAAATTGTTGAGGTCGAACAACTACCGAACGCATCGATCACAATCGACGATCTTGATCCAGAATTCTCAGTGATAGAACACCGCGATACATCGGTACTTTCTAGTTCGTTTACTCAATTTTTTCGAAGACTATTGGGTACCGAGAGAGTTCAACTAGACGGCGGATTACCAGCTTACCAGTACAACTTTCGAGAGAAGCCATTAGAGTGGTCTCGAAAGGAGGACCCATCCGCCTTTGGAATGTATCGACGTACTTTTGTGTTGACTACAAATAATAGTGAGCGGACAGCATCCGTAAAATTTTCCGCGAAACTTCCAAGTGGTGGTAGATGGAAACTGGAATATTATCTCCCCGATCGGTTTTTACTGGAAGAAATTCCTATAGGTGGAATGTTGTCAGTCTCTTTGCTGATTTCACTCTCTGTTAGTAAGATCGACCTCGAAATACTCGATGGTGCGACGACAGTATTCCACTCGATTGAAGCGTCGAATTTGTCGAAAGGCTGGCACACTGTTGGGAACTTTGACCTGTCAAACACTGAAGTGGACGTGCTAGTATCAAATAAAACGGAACATAGGTATCAAAGTGTATTCGCTGATGCGATACGCTGGACTCCTATCGAGCGAGTAGATTGACACAGTTAGACGTAGTGTAGGCTACCGATTCGGGAGACTGGGACACTCAGACTCCGCATCGTTTCAAACTTAGGTGTTCTATACCCGAAAAATAACACCAAGCACTAAAGCGTTTGCGTTCCTTTACAGGAAAAAACTAACCAATAGAAGTATAGCGGCGTGGTTCTTACTGAAGTGTAGGTAAATCGATGTCGCGCCGAGTGACCTTGAAACCTAGTCTAGTATTCTCAATCCTTCGACATATAGGGACCTGCCCGCTTTGCTGAAATCTAATTGTGTCCGTTATATAATTGTAGGTTGCCTTAAAACAAGTGGATTGAGGTTCTTTTCGAACTGAAATATTCCTAAATGCAGAAACGAATTACCAACAATCGATCTATGGAGGTCGTTTTATGCGTTGGGTTGTTGCTTGCGCTGCTATTTCTTTCGTTTTTGCTTTTCAAAAAGACTAGCACGCTACTTGCCACTGAACCGTCAGACCCAAATGGCGGATCCGTTATTCCCAATGCGTTTACGACAATCACAGGTGCGGAGTTGCAATTTACCAAGATTACCGATATCGGACTCAATCGGACGTATCCGCATGAAATGGAATCGTTGTCTGATAAACAGTTCTACTCCGCAGGAATCGCATCAGGAGACATAGATGATGACGGCGATGTCGATTTGTACGTGGTCGGAGGCAACGAGGTACCGAACGCGCTGTACTTAAACAATGGAAATGGTACGTTTGTTGATGTCGCGGAGGAATATGGCGTAGGTCTGTTACATTGGGGAAGCGGACCAGCTTTTGGCGATATCGACGGCGACGGTGATTTAGATCTGTTTGTTTCGGCGATGGAATTCGAGCCGGTTAAGATGTTTGCGAATGATAGCGAGGCAGAAAAGTTCGTTGATATTACCGAGGAAGCCGGTATTGTTGTATCGTCGGAAACAACCGTATCCGCAACAATGGCAGACTATGATCGAGACGGTTGGATCGACATCTTCCTTTCACATTGGGGTGAAAAGCGCGAATTTATCCCAGAGACTGAAACACTGTGGCGCAACGAAGGTAATGGACTCTTTCGCAATGTAAGTAAAGAATTAGGTGTCAGCGGAAATCTGCTAGTTTATCCTACTGAATATACGTTTACCGCGAATGTGTTTGATATTGACAACGATTCCGATACCGATCTTCTTATGGTAGCAGACTTTGGTACAACTCAACTTCTATTGAATAACGATGGAAATAACTTTTTCGGTGCGACTGACCGAACGGTGATCAAAGACCAAAATGGCATGGGGACCGCAGTAGGTGATTTTGATAACGATGGTGACTTTGATTGGTTCGTCACTTCAATCTACAACGCAAACCTCGGTGGCGAGTTCTTTGGCAACAGACTTTACCAGAACAACGGACATGGAGTTTTCTCGGATATCACTGACCAAGCTCATGTCGCGAGCGGAGCGTGGGGATGGGCAGCTTGTACCAAGGACTTCGACCAGGACGGCTTCTTGGATATTTTCCATGTGAATGGATGGCGTGAAGAGCAATACAGAGACACTCCTTCGCGGTTGTTTTGGAACCGCTTGGACGGAACATTTCGACAAATTGCCGCACATGTGGGCATTGACGATACTGAGCAAGGTCGTGGAGTTGTGTGTTTCGATGCCGACCGTGACGGCGATATTGACATACTTGTCGTTAACGCGAGTGAACCTCACCTCGTGTTCTACCGCAACGACTCCGTGGGATTGGGCAACTATTTAGTGATCAAACTCAGAGGCTCGGGAGACAATACCTACGGCGTTGGTTCGATTGTCAAGGTTACCACGGAATTCGGAACACAGATGCGACAACTCGGCGGCAGCAATAATTTCGTCTCGCACAACCCCTTGGAAGTGCATTTCGGGCTAGGGACTGCTACGCGAGCCGATGTCCGTGTAGAGTGGTTTGACGAAAACGACGCGGTCACACGATTCTCCCTCTTGGAAGTAAACAAGGTGATCACGGTGAGTCAACCGGGTGTTACTGGACTCCGTTTGAGCGTACGATTTGGTGACGGTGATGGTCGATATAACGCTGGCGAAGTGGTCGCCATCGAAGCGGAAGAACCACAAGAAGGTTATTACTTCAGTCATTGGACCGTCTCCGGAGGCTCGGTAGCCGACAAGTACTCGGCATCGACAAATTTTGCGATGCCTTCCAGCGTAGCGACGGTGACGGCGCACTATGTACCTGGTGTCGCGCCCTCGGCGAACGTCTCCATAGCGCGCCGGTGGAATGAGGTGCTACTGTCCGCGATCCGCAATGACTACGCCCGGCCTACAGTACATGCGCGCAATCTGTTTCACATCTCGGCCGCGCAATACGATGCCTGGGCTGGCATGGTGAAGGACGCAGACCCCATGCCGAAACCGTGGTTGCTGGGTTCTAGTGAAGTCATTTCCTGTCCTCTTGAAGACATCAACTCGAGTTTCACCGAAGCGGACATTGAAGTTGCATTGAGTTATGCCTCGTTTCGGCTGATCCGGCATCGCTTTGCACGGTCGCCCGGGTTGAGTCAAATCGTCAAGGACAGCAACGCGCTGATGAGTTATCTTGAATTGGATCCTGACGATACAGACGCGGACTACGCGGACGGTTCGCCAATTGCATTGGGGAATTACATCTCCTCGTGCTATATCGCGTTCGGGCAAGCGGACTATGCGAACGAATACGACGACTACAAGAACAAGAGCTACCTACCGGTCAATCCCGCGCTCGAGCCGCACATGCCTGGTAATCCAAATATCGTCGATCTCAACCGCTGGCAACCACTCGCGCTGGAGAACTTCATTGACCAGGCCGGCAATAACGCAAATTCAGAGCCGGAGTTCTTGAGTCCGGAATGGGGTAGCGTGCTGCCCTTTGCCCTGTCTCCTGACGACGTGACGATTTATACACGGGACGGTGAAGACTACGAGTATCAGGTATATCACGATCCGGGCGGACCGCCGACCATAGATGGAGCATTAGCCGACGAGTACAAGTGGTCGCATTCCTTCGTCGCGGTATGGTCGTCGCATTTGGATCCGACGGTCGGACGCGGCGCTGAACTGATCGATATTTCCCCGAACGGCATTGGGAACATTGCCGTCGACCAGTACCCGCGAGATTTTCCGGGTCATCGATCCTTCTTCCAAGATAATGGTTTGGATCCCGGACAGGGATACCGAGCCAATCCGACGACGGGAGAACCGTACGAACCCCAGATGGTGCCGTTAGGCGATTACACGCGGGTGCTAGCAGAGTTTTGGGCCGATGGTCCGGATTCGGAAACGCCGCCTGGGCATTGGTTCGTGATTTTGAATGAGGTGAATGATCATCCGCTGTCGACGCGCAAAGTCCGCGGTGTTGGCGAGGATCGACCGGAACTGGAATGGGATGTCATCAGTTATTTCGTGCTGGGTGGCACGATGCACGACGCGGCGATCGCCGCTTGGGGAGTCAAAGGATGGTATGACTACATCCGACCAATTTCTTCGATTCGCGCGATGGCCGATTTAGGACAAAGTTCGGATGACGAGCTCCCGTCGTACCATGAAAACGGTATCCCGTTGAAGCCGGGGTATATCGAACTTATAGATGCTGACGATCCCTTGGCGGGAGCGAACGACGAAAACGTCGGTAAGATCAAACTGCTAGCGTGGCGGGGTCCAGACTACATCATAGACCCGACCACAGACGTGGCGGGAGTGGATTGGATCTTGGCGGAAAACTGGTGGCCTTATCAGCGTCCGACGTTCGTGACGCCGCCCTTCGCCGGGTACGTCTCGGGGCATTCGACCTACTCCCGCGCCGCGGCCGAAGTGATGACTGCGCTCACGGGAGACGAATACTTCCCTGGCGGCATGAGTGATTTCGAGGCTCCACAGGATGACTTCCTCGTGTTCGAAAAAGGCCCGAGCGTGTCGCTGACGTTGCAGTGGGCCACCTATCGCGACGCGTCGGATCAATGCAGTCTGTCGCGCATCTGGGGCGGAATCCATCCCCCGGCGGACGACATCCCTGGACGGTTGATTGGAATTAAAGTCGGTGAAAAAGCGTTTGAACATGCCATGAAATTCGTCGAACCTACTGTTGCTGACGAGGAAGTGGCTTCGCCGTAACGATGCTCCACTCTTGATGACACACAGCAAACGATCATCTTTGGTGTCAATACTATTGGGGGAACTTTGATTGGAATCTTATCACTTCACACCTATTCATCGATCGAGCTTCAGACAGAAAAGGTCTGAGATTTCCGAGAATCTGTGTTCCGATAGTATGAGAATCGTCTAAAGCTCAGATACACCCCTCATCTGCTTCTTCCTCAAGCGACTAAAACTCGGTGATATAATTACAGGTTACCTAATTTAATGTAGATTGATAGTACGCTAGTACTAGACTGTTTCTATATGGAGAATCGAACTACCAAACATCGGTCCTGGGAAATCTGGTTTGGGACTGGGTTGTTGCTTGCATTTCTGTTGCTGTGTTTGCTATTTTTCAACGAGAACGCAACGCTCTCAGCCACGGAACCTAGTACTCCCGGCAACCTCCCGATAGTCGCAACAGGATTTACCACACCCAATGGAACTGAATTGCGGTTCAACAGAGTATCCGGCACGGGTTTGGTGCGCACATTTCCGCACTTGCCTGAGGATCTAGACGACAAACAGTTCTACGGTGCAGCAGTTGCGTCAGGCGACATCGACGACGACGGTGATGTCGATTTGTACGTAGTGGGAGGCAACACCGTGCCAAACGCGTTGTACTTGAACAATGGTAATGGAACCTTTGTCGATGTTGCAGAGGAATATGGCGTAGATCTATTACACTGGGGAATCGGACCTGCTTTTGGTGATATCGATGGCGATGGAGATTTAGACTTATTTATCTCGGCAGTGAACTTCGATCCTGTTCGAGTATTTGAGCACGACTCTGACGCGGGAGTTTTTGTAGACATCACCGAAGAAGCAGGCATAACCATAACGTCTGAATCCACAATCTCGGCAACCATGGCCGACTATGACCAAGACGGATGGCTCGATATCTTTCTTACACATTGGGGTGAGAATCGACAGCACCGCACTGACACTGAGACCGTCTGGAGAAATGAAGGCGGTGGAGTCTTTCGTAATGTGAGCGATTTGGCTCGAGTGAGTCAAAACCTATTGGAGACTTACACAGAGTACACCTTCACTGCCAATTTGTTCGACATTGACGGAGACATTGATAAAGATCTTCTTATGGTTGCCGATTTTCTCACGAGTCAAGTACTAAAGAATTTCCGTGGTGCGCAATTTACAAAAGACACCGACAGAGAAGTCATAACCGATCAAGCGGGGATGGGCGCGGCCGTGGGTGACTACGACAACGACGGCGATTTCGACTGGTTCGTAACCTCAATTCACGATTTAGAACACGGCGGAGCTTACTTCGGCAACAGGCTCTACCGCAATGACGGCGCTGGAACGTTTTCGGATATCACAGATCAAGCGCTCGTTGCAGATGGTGCATGGGGTTGGGCCGCTTGTGCTAAAGACTTTGATAACGACGGCTTTTTAGACATCTTTCACGTCAACGGTTGGCGCGAAGAAACCGTTAGAGAGACACCGTCGCGCTTGTTTTGGAACCGTGTCGATGGTTCATTTCAAGAAATCGCCCAGTCCGTTGGTATTGAAGACACTGGACAGGGTCGTGGTATTGTGTGTTTCGATGCAGACCGCGACGGAGACATTGACATACTAGTCGCTAACGCTAGCGAACCACATCTCGTGTTCTACCGCAACGAGTCCGTGGGGTTGGGCAACTACTTAGTCATCAAACTCAGAGGCTCGGGAGACAATTCCTACGGCGTTGGCTCGATTGTCAAGGTAACCACTGAGTACGGGACGCAGATGCGACAACTCGGAGGCAGTAACAATTTCGTCTCGCACAACCCGTTGGAAGTGCATTTTGGGTTGGGGAACGCTACGCGAGCTGATATTCAAGTTGAGTGGTTTGATCAGAACGGTAGCGTTACTGAGTTTTCAGTATTAGAAGTCAACAAGGTAATCACAGTGAATCAACCGGGCTATACGGGACTCCGTTTGAGCGTGCGCTTTGGTGACGGTGATGGTCGATATAACGCTGGCGAAGTGGTCGCCATCGAAGCGGAAGAACCACAAGAAGGTTATTACTTCAGTCATTGGACCGTCTCCGGAGGCTCGGTAGCCGACAAGTACTCGGCATCGACAAATTTTGCGATGCCTTCCAGCGTAGCGACGGTGACGGCGCACTATGTACCTGGTGTCGCGCCCTCGGCGAACGTCTCCATAGCGCGCCGGTGGAATGAGGTGCTACTGTCCGCGATCCGCAATGACTACGCCCGGCCTACAGTACATGCGCGCAATCTGTTTCACATCTCGGCCGCGCAATACGATGCCTGGGCTGGCATGGTGAAGGACGCAGACCCCATGCCGAAACCGTGGTTGCTGGGTTCTAGTGAAGTCATTTCCTGTCCTCTTGAAGACATCAACTCGAGTTTCACCGAAGCGGACATTGAAGTTGCATTGAGTTATGCCTCGTTTCGGCTGATCCGGCATCGCTTTGCACGGTCGCCCGGGTTGAGTCAAATCGTCAAGGACAGCAACGCGCTGATGAGTTATCTTGAATTGGATCCTGACGATACAGACGCGGACTACGCGGACGGTTCGCCAATTGCATTGGGGAATTACATCTCCTCGTGCTATATCGCGTTCGGGCAAGCGGACTATGCGAACGAATACGACGACTACAAGAACAAGAGCTACCTACCGGTCAATCCCGCGCTCGAGCCGCACATGCCTGGTAATCCAAATATCGTCGATCTCAACCGCTGGCAACCACTCGCGCTGGAGAACTTCATTGACCAGGCCGGCAATAACGCAAATTCAGAGCCGGAGTTCTTGAGTCCGGAATGGGGTAGCGTGCTGCCCTTTGCCCTGTCTCCTGACGACGTGACGATTTATACACGGGACGGTGAAGACTACGAGTATCAGGTATATCACGATCCGGGCGGACCGCCGACCATAGATGGAGCATTAGCCGACGAGTACAAGTGGTCGCATTCCTTCGTCGCGGTATGGTCGTCGCATTTGGATCCGACGGTCGGACGCGGCGCTGAACTGATCGATATTTCCCCGAACGGCATTGGGAACATTGCCGTCGACCAGTACCCGCGAGATTTTCCGGGTCATCGATCCTTCTTCCAAGATAATGGTTTGGATCCCGGACAGGGATACCGAGCCAATCCGACGACGGGAGAACCGTACGAACCCCAGATGGTGCCGTTAGGCGATTACACGCGGGTGCTAGCAGAGTTTTGGGCCGATGGTCCGGATTCGGAAACGCCGCCTGGGCATTGGTTCGTGATTTTGAATGAGGTGAATGATCATCCGCTGTCGACGCGCAAAGTCCGCGGTGTTGGCGAGGATCGACCGGAACTGGAATGGGATGTCATCAGTTATTTCGTGCTGGGTGGCACGATGCACGACGCGGCGATCGCCGCTTGGGGAGTCAAAGGATGGTATGACTACATCCGACCAATTTCTTCGATTCGCGCGATGGCCGATTTAGGACAAAGTTCGGATGACGAGCTCCCGTCGTACCATGAAAACGGTATCCCGTTGAAGCCGGGGTATATCGAACTTATAGATGCTGACGATCCCTTGGCGGGAGCGAACGACGAAAACGTCGGTAAGATCAAACTGCTAGCGTGGCGGGGTCCAGACTACATCATAGACCCGACCACAGACGTGGCGGGAGTGGATTGGATCTTGGCGGAAAACTGGTGGCCTTATCAGCGTCCGACGTTCGTGACGCCGCCCTTCGCCGGGTACGTCTCGGGGCATTCGACCTACTCCCGCGCCGCGGCCGAAGTGATGACTGCGCTCACGGGAGACGAATACTTCCCTGGCGGCATGAGTGATTTCGAGGCTCCACAGGATGACTTCCTCGTGTTCGAAAAAGGCCCGAGCGTGTCGCTGACGTTGCAGTGGGCCACCTATCGCGACGCGTCGGATCAATGCAGTCTGTCGCGCATCTGGGGCGGAATCCATCCCCCGGCGGACGACATCCCTGGACGGTTGATTGGAATTAAAGTCGGTGAAAAAGCGTTTGAACATGCCATGAAATTCGTCGAACCTACTGTTGCTGAAGAAGAAGTCGCTACGCCTTAGCAACACTCAATTCAGGTTATGAGAAGAAGGACTGAATTGAACCAATGTGTACGCATCCAATACCACCACCGCACGAACTGCTTTCGAACGATTTTCTAATACCGTCAAAACGAGGACTACCTTCGCTCAATTTCATCTGTAGGAGACCTCCACACCGCATGACGCTAGGTAGTGCATATTTCAACATTCGCCAGTGTGTCTTCTGCTTAGCTTCAACAATACTTGCAATAGCGGCTTTCAACGTTCTTGCATCGCCAAACAACACTGATACTTCAAACACAACCTCTGCGGAAGACGAAGAAACCACTGTACTGAGGTTTGAAGCTGCTACCGACTCAGGGTTGTCTCGGCAAGTGATCACTCCGCACAGCGATATGACTGTCCTGCAACAATTCACTGGCGGAGTTGCCGCAGGAGATTTTGACAATGACGGAGATGTGGATCTCTATGTCGTAGGAACCGACGATGCACCAAATGCTTTGTATGTCAACGACGGGACTGGAAAGTTTCACGACATTGCATCCGAAGTAGGTGTTAACTTTTTGCATTGGGGAAGCGGCCCTGCATTTGGAGACATTGACGGTGATGGAGATCTCGACTTGTTTGTCGGCGCAGTCGAAGGCGACCCCTACTATCTATTGGAGAATCGATTTATTGGTAGTGACGCGGAGAGTAAATTTGTCGACATCACCGACGAAGCTGGGCTACAGCTGCACTCCGATAGCACCGTATCCGGTTCCTTCGCGGACTATGATCAAGATGGACTGCTAGACCTACTACTCACACATTGGGGAGACAGAAGGCAACAAAACAACGACACGGAGACTCTTTGGCGAAATGAAGGAGGAAGTTTGTTCTCAAACATGAGTACAGACTTAGGTATATCGAGTAGCCTAGTCGAAGAAGGAGTCGAGTTAACGCTGACACAAAATCTATTTGATATTAGCGGAGACGGTTTACCGGATCTGCTTATAGCTGCAGATTCAAACGAAAGTCAAACATTTATTTACAACGGTAGTTCTTACGTAATTAGTACTGACCGAAGAGTCATCAAAGATCAATCGGGTATGGGAGCAGCGGTTGGTGACTACGATAATGACGGAGATTTCGACTGGTTCGTGACGTCCATTTACGACTTACACGTTGGTGGTTCATCGTTCGGAAATCGCTTGTACCAGAACAATGGACAGGGGTTCTTCAACGACGTAACTGATGACGCTGGTGTAGCGGATGGAAATTGGGGCTGGGGAGCTTGTATGAAAGATTTTGATCACGACGGTGATCTCGACATCTTTCATGTAAATGGTTGGGACGATTGGGAAGAGTATAGGTTTCAACCCTCCCGGTTTTTTGAAAACCAAGGCGACGGGACATTCGAAATGATTAACGTGTTTGACATTGGTATCATCGGTCGAGGTCAGGGTCGCGGACTTGCATGTTTTGACGCTGACCGAGACGGAGATATCGACATATTGGTCGTAAATCTCAATACACCTCATTTAGCTCTCTATCGCAACAACTCTACGAATTTAGGAAACTACGTTGTAATCAAACTCAAGGGAGCGGGTTCAAACAAATTCGGCGTTGGCGCACTCGTGACCCTGACTACAACGGAAGATACTCAAATACGCCAATTGGGTGCTAGTAACAATTTTGCTTCACACAACCCGCTCGAAGTTCACTTTGGACTCGGTCTGGCTACTACTGCAGAAGTAACCGTTGAATGGAGAGACCAAGCACGAACGACCTCGGAACTCTCGATTACTGAAGTTAATCAAATTTACACCATTGAGCATCCAGCCCAGGGTGGATTGCAATTGAGCGTGCAGTTTGGCGACGGTGATGGTTTGTATGCGGCCGGCGACGTGGTGGAGATCGCGGCATCTGAGCCGGCGG
>VXUA01000079.1 GCA_009837185.1 Gammaproteobacteria bacterium
CAGAGGGAATCTACCAACTTACGGAGATGAGGTACATCTTCGATAATCGTCGAGAAGACGTCAGACTGGGTGCTCGGAGCTTTCTTGCATTGCTCCAGAGTATGCAGCAGTCTTCGATGAAACGAGCGGGCTCGGCGTCTATGCCTGGCTCCGAAATGGCTCAAATTTCAAACTGAGCCACTACCGACGAATTAGCAGCCTTCTTCACAGAATCTGAAGAATGCCGAACAGCTTTGGATAACCACATCAATGACATCAACCCTTATCTTTGGGGTGCCGGAGACAAAAAAGGGTCTTTTGCGTTTATTGTGTTAGAGAACCCACTCACATTTGGGAGATTATTTGCCGATCCTGAGGGCGACTTCACCCGAGTTCAAGACGCGCTGGACCGCCCCAGAGTGCATATTGAAACACAACAGCGAGTCAAACTGGGAGCTGACAGAATCCTGTCATGCTGATTCGATAATGAATTACGCATTAATCAACAGATACTGCTTTCACAATGGAGTGAGTCAGCGTCCACTTACTTATTACTGGGATAGAGCAAACTTTACTTCGGAGCAAGATCGGTTCATGTGGAAACAAGCACTTGAAGGTGCTTGGATCGAAAAGAAGTGTGCAGAACTAGCGCCTGATCTGCAACTCACCACTAAACTCAATCCTGATCTCATTAAATTGCTCGTGTCTATAGACAATCCAATGAGACTGAAAGGTACAGTTGCGACGCTCATCGAACTAGCCGCTCGGTTAGGCGATAAAGCCGCTGGGTTGACGCAAGGCTATTTCATTCCTAGTTCGTCGATAGTTTACTTGGAACATGGAAGTGGTTTTGGACGGTTGAAGGGTACTTTTTCGAGTCGCTCCTGGAAAGAATTACAGTCAAAAAAATCACCGAGTGTAGAGCGATTTCTTCAAACGTTTCAGTTATTAGCCGACATAAGACAGACTCAGACAGAGTTGAACTGGGATTTATTAGTCCAACATCTCTGTAAACCTCCTTACGAAGAACCCAACAGGACATTCCACCGTTTAAGTGAACTTGAAGATCAAGAAGAGTCCGATGAACCCCGCAGTTGTCGAACGGTAGTCAACGAACTCTACTTCGAAGAGTTGATTTCAGGTCCTGTATTAGAAGTGGTTGATCAATTTGAACGTACTGCTCTGGATCTCGAGTTATACGACTAGCGACCACTGGACACATTTTTCAACTTTATGGAATAGCACTTTTAGTTATCCCATCACTTTAAGCAAAAACGAAAAATTTAATTAGTCTGTGACTGTGGATACTTCACAGTTTAATATGTTTGTTGCTCTAGTTCTCTGACTCAGCATCCTCGCTGATTCGATTGCCTTTCAGTGTCATCGATTCACTTTGACCATCAACATCCGCCAGCACAGACAGAGTCGCTTGGTCGTCCGAGATTTCAACTTTCCAAGCTTGGGACATGTCTCCAATTTGTGTCTTCGTCTCTGTGTCGAACGAAAACTGATCTTCTCCGACTCTGACGTTCTTAGCTTCAATCGTCTCGGTACCGACAGTAACCGTAACAGAGAAGTTGTCATCATCCGTTTTCGCTAGTTGGATTTTGGTAGTGTCGCCATGGGCACCCTCTGGTGGCGGAAATGTATAAGTACCTTCGATTTCTTTTACGAGTTTACCCTTGAATGACATGGCTTCGCTTCGGCCACCAAGTTCCGACAGTATCGACAACGTGACTTCGTCCTCGTCAAGTTTAACGGTATATACTTGCAACATGTCTCCATCAGGGGTTTCGACTTCGATATCAAAGGAAAACTGATGCTCACCTACGACGATATTTGTCCCTTCAATGGTGACCTCCGCAGAAGTTACTTGGGCTAAGTAATTTCCGTCCTCATCTTTGTTGAGTTGGACGATGGCTGAATCTCCTTCCATACCGTCTGGCGGTGGAAATTCATAGGTCCCCGACAGTTCTTCAGCGAGCGAAAGAACAGCACTCAATGCTATCGTAACTAATAACATCAGCTTCATTGTTTTGGTTCCTTTCTGTTTTGGGAGTTGCTTACTTCACGTCAATTTTAAAACGTAAATTCTGTCCTAGCTACTGGTAAATTTTAAAGTTGTGCTGTTCCGCCAAGGATTTTCCATTAATGACTACTGAAATGGTGTAAAGCTTTTCGACTTTGATTTCCGTAGCTTCAGAACAGGATAAAACAAGCTGCTGTGGACTTCTATTTACTTAATCCATAAGCACCCGATTCATAAGGGTTGCTTCGTCTGAATACAGAAAAAACGTCCTAGCGTGAATTCAACGGAATCCCGCTCTCATCATGGATTCATAGTTTGACATCTGTCAATTAATGAGCCGCAATATGACTCCTTTTCCTTTCAATGACTTCTTCACCCTCATTTAAAGTCACTTGAGACTCGTCTGAACAACCTCCTGTTGCAGGTTCAAATTCATCTAAATTAGGTGGATCCTGCCATGCGGCACTGACAAGAGCTTTGTTCTTTTCGCTCATTGACATATCTGTATGCGGCACATCTTTGCTGCGAAAAAAGTACGCACAGGACATTTCCGCGCAAAATTCACCGGCATTAGTTTTCCAATAGGGCTTGTGCTGTCGGTGTAAACACTCTTTCGACCACTCATACTGAGTTTTGATCTTGTAATTTTCAAAGCCATTAGGTAGAAATAAGTCGTGCCATGCGTGTGCGAGCTCGTGCAACACTATCCCTTTGTAAGGATATTCGTGAACAAATGCTGAATAACACCGAATGGTCACTTGGCCTAATTTACGGTCAGAATCATCTTTGCTCGCAATCGGAGTGTAAAAGACTTTTCCAGTTTTAAAGGTCTTACCGGTTTCTTTTGCGTCTCCATATTCACACGTATCGTCCATGTACAGAATAACCCTAGTGCGCAACTCGTTTATTGGGTCTGGCGGTAGAAGAGACACAGCTACTTTCAATTGCGCTGTCACTTTGCGGATCGCTCGAAGACGTTCATCTTCACGTTCTTCTAATGTGTATCCACGCCACGAATACTGCTGAACCGGTAGTACATAAACTTTGAAGCCTTCAATAGTCAAATACTCGCGATTCTCCTCATAGGGGTCACCGATTACATTGGGTACGATTACTTCTGCAAAGACAGCGTAAGAGGATACTAGCAAAAAGCATGCTACTATCCATTGTCTGCCCGTTTTCATTTTGGCTCCTTTTTCGATCGAAAGTTGAATGTGTCAATACCATGCAAGAATGATGCCGCAGGATACGTGCAATGTCGGCGCGTAAAACGACAGAATCTTCATACTCTGTATGTTCTGTAGATGTTTTTCCCTACTAAATTGGCACGAATAATTACAGTTTTATGACAATAGCTCCATTCCTAAGTTTCACAGTTTGGATGGGACTCTTGAAATTTAACAGATCACACGAGTTCAGAGAAAAAAGATCGTACTCAAAGAAGTTTGTGATTTGGGTCCTATGCCAAGAGGTCTTCTGAGGGTTTCTGCGCACCGTCGAGAGTAAATTCAGTGTTTTTGATTTCTAAATTTAACCACACGCGTTTGAATTGATAGGAAAGTCGCTAGGTTCAACCGTGAAGAACCAATCGATTGGCAACTACCAAATCCTTTTCCAATAAAAGGAGACTTCGTAGTCGGGAACGTAGGAGTTTATCCATTCTGCAAGTCGTCTATTGTTAATCTCACAGATTCCCATGACACGAGCCCATTCGTAGATTGTCAGCCCTAATGAGTTTGAAAGCAATTGAAGAATCCAAGGACTACAGTGATTGATCAACTCACGAATGTAGGATATCTGACGCATAGTGAGTACCGACGGGTTCTTCATCATCTCGACCACTTCTGCCGCTGTAAATTTGCTTCTGATTCCAGCCATGTGGTTGCTGATTTGACCTTGTAAGAGATTCACTCCCAAAGGTAGTCGTTGCGGACGACGGTGATTCGAAGGTAGATCGAAGTCTTCAAGGGGCAATACATTAATCGGTACTCGGTTCAACAGCCATTCGGCTTTCAACCCGGTCTCTCGTTCCCAGGTCTTCACTGACTCCGAGTGATCTTGCTGTTTTAAGGAAGATTTCAATATAGGAGTTCCTCATCTAGACCCAAAGTGTTTAGCAAGTCCTCGCGATGGATCCTCCTCGTCAATACATCAAACAGGAAGGATTGAAGATTGTCCACGATTTGCGGAAACTTCGGTTGAATTAAATCGTCTAGATCCCTAATTTGCAAGTCAGTACGGTGCCGGTCAAATTCAAGGGAGTCGTTTTCCAAAGTGTTTAGATTGTCAAGTGCCAGTTTCAATTCATTGGGAGCGTACAAGGTTGCGACAACTACATCGTAGGCGTCTCTTGAATAATACAACGCAGTTCGAAGCATGCGCGCTCGAATTTTTCTTAAAAGTATTTCAGGAGTGCTTTGAGCGAAGATTCCTGTCCCCTCGATCTCTTCTTCGGTGCGCGCGTTTTCGAAAATGTTTGGGTTACCGTGAATGCTAAACTCTCCATATGGGGTGTTACCAATCACTCCGTATGCACCAAATATCTGCTTAATCCCAATTCCTTGTTTTAACCACGTATCGGTATTTGCTAATCGAATGAATGGATCGATGAAATCGAACATACCCTCTTCGTTCGTAAATAGGTCTACATCAGTACTTAATCGATGATGCCATCGTGCTTCTAAAACAGTGCCTCCACCTAGAAGAAATGAGCTTCTTGGGGCAATTTCATCTATGAGTTCAAGTACTAAATGAAGTGATTTCGAGCAGTTGTCTGAAAGGTTTAACATGAGGAGAATATTGGTGTTACTTCATTTGAACAACAACGACTCTTCCGCTGAAGTGGCTTGCGATTCGCCCGAGATTTAGGCGACTTTACTCTTCTAGATTATACTGATCGTGAGTGATGTTAAACCTTGTCTACAAAAGGACGTGATGAACATTATTGATTCACCCAGATCAGGAGTTTTTTCTATAAATGTCTAGCGAATGAACAGACAATCAATCCAGCTCACATTGAACTAAAAGTCTGCAAGTGAAAGTGATTATTTTTTTCAATGAATTTTTTCAAAATCACAGCAAATGTTTTACAATTGTTGAATTAGATCTAATCAAACACGTAGATGCGTTACGTAGTGCACACAGAACGCCTACTTCCCATCAGACAGACGATTGCGATGTACAGTAGCAGGATGTTTCTCCCATTGAAGCTATTGTGTCTTGGCGGGATGTTGATTGCGTGCTTCTCCATAAGTGGTATCGGCGACGGGGAGGACGATGACGACATCGACCCAGGGATAGGGTCCGGTGAAACCGTTTCTGAATACGAACTCAAAGAAGCGTCTCGCTTCGCGAGTCAATCTACTTTTGGTTTGCGATATGAGGATATCAAGGAAATCGCGAAAATAGGTCGCAATTTCTGGCTGGAAGAACAGTTCGATATTCCTCCTACACTCCACAAACCGATAGCTGAAGACCTAATCACACGCCAAGACTCCGGCGAATGGGACGAGTTCGTTAGGAATCCTCTCAAACTCCGAACGGTAATCCATAGATTTGCATGGTGGCAACAGACCATGACAGCCGAGGATGTTGTTCGACAACGGGTCGCCTATGCACTCAGTCAATTCTTCGTTGTTTCGGATAGAGCTCCAGTGCTCAGACTGACCCCCTACTCGCTGACTTCCTTTTACGATCTGCTATTAGAAAACGCATTTGGCAACTTTCGAGATCTTTTGGAGGGTGTCGCACTATCCCCAGCAATGGGACATTATCTCAGTCACGCAAATAACCGTAAGGCAAATCCAAGACGAAATAGATTTCCAGACGAAAATTTCGCCAGGGAGATCATGCAGTTGTTTTCAATTGGATTGTATGAGTTGAACATCGATGGCAATCTCAAACTAGACACTGATGGAGAACCAATTCCAACCTACGATAACGACGACATCCGCGAGATGGCGAAGATATTTACTGGATTGACTTACGCGGGACAGGGACACTATTGGGGTCGTCGATACTTTAATCACGCTGACACCGAGGTGTTTAGTCTGCCGATGATCATGTACGAGAGGCACCATGAGCCTAGTGAAAAAGTACTCCTCGGCGAGACAGTCGTTCCAGCTGGTCAGCCTGGAATGCAAGATGTGGAAGCCGCGATTGATGTGTTGTTCAACCATCCGAATGTGGGACCATTCTTCTGCAAACAGTTAATTCAACGATTAGTCACTTCCAATCCGTCCCCTGAGTACGTTGAACGCGTAGCTCGAGCGTTCAACGGCGAAACGGGAAGTCCTCGTGGCGATATGAAGGCGGTTCTTCGTGCGATATTCTTCGATCCAGAAGCAGAACTTGGTACTTGGTCCGCCACGTTTGGAAGACTAGAAGAACCGGTGGTGCGCATGGTTTCGCTGGCGCGCATATTCAATTACACTTCTGAATCCGGTGAATACTTCAACACAGGTTTTCGGATGGGATTCTTAGTCGAACAGCATCCGCTTGCTTCTCCCAGTGTATTCAATTTCTATCAACCAAACTATGCACCAGTTGGTGAAATTGCGGACAACGACATGGTTGCACCCGAATTTCAAATCACGACCTCCACCACGGTAATTGGAGTGACTAACTATATTGGGCTCGCAATCTTCAACGAAAACCAGTTATTTCATACCTTTCGTCCTCATTTCGAGACACCGCGCATTGACTTGAGCGAATATGAGGAGTTAGCAGCAGAGCCAGATGATCTCATCAGAAGACTAGACATTGTTCTGACGCAAGGAAAACTGAGCCAAACGACAAAAGACATCGTTAAGGAAGTTCTCCACAAAGTCGACGACGATAAAGAACGAGCGCAAATCGCGATCTATCTAATCTTGATTTCACCAGACAATGCTGTCGAGGATTGAGTTGTGTTAAATCGCAGACGATTCCTGAGTCATAGTTGCGGTCTGGGCGTTTCAGCAGCAACGGCTTCAACGACGGCCCTAACCCTTGGATTGACCCGTAGTGTCGCAGCTTCGACAACCGATGGGTACAAAGCACTGGTGTGCATCTTGTTGGCGGGAGGTAATGATTCGTACAACATGCTCCTACCGTACGATCAGGATCAGTACGACGAATACGCAAAGATTCGATCAGACCTTGCGCTTGAATTCGATTCTTTGCTTCCACTATCGAATCAGACGAACGAAGGTCGAAGCTATGCGCTGCATGCTGGATTCGACGAAATTCGTCAGATCTACGAAGCTGGTGATCTTGCTTTCGTTGCAAATGTTGGAACACTGATCGAACCTGTCGATGCTGAAGCGATTCGAGCAAAAACGGCGAAGTTGCCGCTCGGACTGTTTTCACATTCCGATCAGATAGCGCAATGGCAATCGGCGATTTCGTACCGTCGATCTTCTTCGTTCGGATGGGGTGGGAGAATGGCCGATCTTCTCGATCCTAATCCAGCGAATGGATTGTCAATGAACATCTCTTTGGCTGGAACAAACCTATTTCAGACCGGCGCAAAAGTGAATCCTTACACGATTTTCAATCGAGGCGATGGTGCAAACACTGTTTGGTTATTTCCTGAGCTTTGGTCTAACGGGATCGACATTCATGAAGTCATTCGAGATATACTTGGTGTCGAAGAGAAGAACATGCTCCGGCGCGAGTATTCTCGTAGATTGGAAGGAGCAATGGACAATCGAGACACTATTGTCAATGCGATACGATCTGCGCCCGAGTTTGAAACGCAGTTTTCAGACAACTACTTCTCGGCGACGCTTAGACAGATTGCTCGAGTTATTGGAGCTCGAAACGTCCTCGGACAAGGTCGCCAAACGTTCTTTGTGCAATACGGTGGCTGGGATCACCACTTTAACGTGGTCGGTTATCAAGAATCCATGCTACCTGTGCTGAGCAAAGGACTCGATGAATTCAGGTCAGCGTTACAAGAACTCGGCGAGTTCGAAAACGTAGTTACCTTTACGATCTCTGATTTCGGCCGAACGCTCACTTCTAATGGTCAGGGTTCCGATCATGGATGGGGTGGACATCACATGGTCATGGGAAGCGAAGTCAAAGGAGGTACGATGTACGGATCCTATCCGGAGTTGTCCGACTCAAGCCCCTTAGATGTGGGTCGTGGAATCTACATCCCAACAACTTCGGTAGAGCAGTACTTTGCCGAGTTGGCTTTGTGGTTTGGAGTTTCACCTAGCGATCTTGACGAAGTGCTCCCTGGCGTCAGAAATTTCTACTCTCCCGAAAGTCGTGTAGCTCCTATGGGTTTTCTTGTCTAATCATATTGGAACTTGGACGTGATAGCTGTTTCAGCAGTCATAAACGTTGTAGACTTATCGCTAACCTTGTTTACTCATCTCAATTGCGAAGCATTGAATTGTGTTTGAATTGACTCAATCTTTCAACAAGTCTTTCCTCAGGTGTGTTGCATCAGCGATGTTGATTGTCTGTGGGATTGCTAGCTACAACCTATTCACTATCCAATTTGCTTGGGGAAATGACCAAGAGCGTACTGAAGAAAGATATCGAGAAGCACTTGAAGCACTCTACCACGCGACAGGCGGAGACGATTGGAACCACAATGATTGTTGGTTAACCGACGCCCCTTTGGAAGACTGGTATGGCTTGAGAATGAGCGGCGGTCGAATCACTCATCTTGAGCTTGATGACAACAACCTCACAGGAGAAATACCTAAAGAGATAAAGACGCTAGACCTGTATAGCCTTGATTTTCGCTGGAATTCAATATCAGGCGGGCTGAAACATCTAAGGAAGATGAAAACTTTGGCAGAACTACTCTTGTCCTCAAATAATTTCAGTGGGCGGATACCTAGATCACTAGGCAACATCACATCCTTACGGCGGCTTGATCTGTCAGACAATCAGTTTACTGGAAAAATCCCAAATCGCTTAACTAGACTCAAGAATTTAGCGTCATTCGCGGCGCATACCAATAAATTGACTGGTAAGTTTCCTAGGAAATTGTGTGATCTTCCCGAGCTTCAACGCTTAGTACTGAGCAACAATGAACTTTCAGGTTCGGTCGCGGATACTCTTTCGAAATGTGCGAAGTTGCATCACCTAAACCTAGCGAATAATCAACTCGAAGGAAAAGTGCCAGAGGAACTAACTGCATCTAAAAATCTGAAATGGTTAGATTTGAGTGGTAATGAAATTGACGAAGAGCTACAAATTGTCTTTCAAGTAGCCTTTGATGGAATATCGTCTCAACCCGAGCATGTCGGTGGACTCAATGGATTAACTCTGTGGAGTCGGGACAGTAGAATTTTCCTCAGTGAAGAACACCAGTTAGTGGTGGTGCAGTCTCTAAATGCGATTTCCATAGAAGACGGGCTCATAGAAATCTCCGAAGCAACAGTCCCCTCAAGAACGCTTGACCAGACAAAAGATTTGAAGGAATTTGTGAACTCTTACTTGCTTAGTTCAGACTCTCGAATCAGTACGATCATGGACTTCGAACGCGTGATGGCAAAAGCTGCAAAGAACTTTCTGACAAAGACTCTCGAAGGCCTAGATTCAAAGGAGATCTCTCTACCGGACTTTCAATTTCAACTCAGACCGCTTGGATTTTGAACGCTCAACGATTCCTTTCTAGACGAGTCTGGTTGGATTATGGTGTTTTGACATGCGACAGCAGCGAGCACAAACTTGAGGGGGAATTCCGCTTTGAAGCATGCTAAACTGCAAATTAACGGCGATATAAGCGACTAAGTTTTTTAGGTTACATACAAAATCAGGTACGGGAATTTACGATGCAAACAACAAACTCACGTTCGTATCAATTCGAGATTCCACGACCGCACATGGCGAAGGTCAAATCCAAAGATACAGGACCGGAGTTACTGTTAAGAAGTTTGCTACGAGATATGGGCTTCAGAGGATACCGAATTCATTTCGAGAAATTACCCGGGCGACCTGATATAGTTTTTACTAGACGGAAGAGAGTGATATTTGTACATGGTTGTTTTTGGCACGGACACAATTGCCCTGCGGGGAGCCATCGCCCAAAATCTAACGAAGAATACTGGGATGCAAAATTGCTACGAAACGTTGAACGCGATCAAAAACACCTCAGTGAAATCATAGCCTTGGGGTGGCAGGTCCTAGTGGTTTGGGAATGCCAGCTGAAAAACCATGAATTCGTAAGGAAGATAATCACAAATTTCATGCGCTAGCTTCGTGTTCTACTTTGACTAGGCGTAAAAAACTACACTATCTCTACCCAATCAGGCTTGAATCCTACATCGAGAAGGACTCTATTCATCTCGAGTACTTCTGGTTCATGCGCGATACGAAATCGAACCGCCCCATGAGGGATTGGTTCGTGGATAGTAAATTGTGATCCGTGCGGTTGCCACGTGAACACGTGAGTATCATCGTCAAACCCAATCAGATTACCGCGACTGTTAACCTCCCATCGATATCTGTTCACCACTAACGGATAGATCGGTCGCTCAAACAGAGTGAATTCTTGCGCGACCATGTTTCGGACAAATACGACAAGACGCATATCCTCGTGATCTCTCTTGGCCTTGTTCACTCTGTTGTTATAAATGTCCAATACAGATTGTCCAGTCAATCGAACGTCAGATAGTGGGTCGCTGATACCCGAGGAATAGATTGGGCTGTTCCGACCACTAATGAGACGGACTGAATGCACAGTGTGTGGTTGCTTTTGTTTTACAGTCTTAACTGACCAACAGCATCTGCCTCTAACAACATCAGCAATTCCAATGGGTTTTCCTAAATATTGACCGCCACTCGCAGCGGCAAATATACTGCTGAATTCTTCCCCTGACAGATCAAGTTTTCCTGTAGCTTTAAGGAAAACGATTCGTTCACAAATGGACTGAACGATCCCTCGTGTGAACTCTCCTATCGGATAAGGTTGATGTGACTCGATTCCGTCTCTTAATTTGACTGTGCGCATCTAGCACTCCTTCGACAACAGATTTAATCATCGGTATCGGTACCGCATTGCCAACCTGTTTTCTAATCTGACTGTCGCTACCAATGACCTCAAAACTCTCGGGAAATCCTTGTAATCGCAGCTGTTCCCTGGGTGTTAACCTACGCTCTCCATCTACCAGTAGATAGTTGTGGCTGGCATTAGCTCTCAAAGCACACGAGAATGGATATGAGCTAACGTTCCCACCCTTATTCTCGTGCCAGATTGCAGGTGAGGTTTTGGGCGTATGTCGCGACAAACGTTTTTTCCGTATTGTCTCACTCGCAAAATGTTTCTGAGCGGGGTTTTGCTCCAAGAGATCGGCAAGAGGTCTGTAGTTTGGTATTGGTTTCGGCCATTGAAACAAGTCCATTACTCCCGGTCGTAGCAAGCCAACCACTATCACACGCTCTCTTTTTTGCGGAAGACCAAAGTCTAAAGCGTTCAATATTTTCCATTGACAAGAGTAGCCTAGGTCGCGTAGACTGACTAACACCGCATTCAACGCCCTTCCGTTGGAATTAGTTGAGAATTGGCGTACATTTTCTAGAACTAGAGCTTTAGGTTTCTTGACGCTGACGATCCGCAAAATCTCATGGTAAAGTGTGCCTCGACGGTCATTGAGCCCTTTCCGATCACCGATAATTGAAAAGGGTTGACAGGGAAATCCAGCGAACAACATATCGTGATCCGGTACCTTTTCAGCTCTTACAAGCTTAATATCCGCAGCTGGTTCGAATCCAAAATTTTGCTTGTACTGCTCTCGACAAGCTAGATCAATGTCACAAGCAAAGACACACTCTAGTCCTAACTGATTTGCCGCATAGTGGAAACCACCGATGCCGCAAAACAAATCGGAAAAGGTACGAATGTCGCTTAATGGTGTCATTCTCGGATTGGAATTTGTCAATTTTGCGGAAATTTTTGAGATCGTTTCACTTTGCGTATCCATGAATCTGAGCATATTCTTGGTAGCTATATCCTATATGTTACGGAAACTAACAAGAAATTTTGAAAATTGATTCATTGGTGATTGCCTAGCGAGATGAAGTTGCCTCAGTTTGATAGACAGTTTGTTTTGGGATTTGCTGTAGAACCATT
>VXUA01000081.1 GCA_009837185.1 Gammaproteobacteria bacterium
GGGCTGTTGTATTCACAGGTAACCCGACTCCGGGCGTCCTGTAAGTGATTGAATGGGAACATTCTACCATAAACTAAAAATTGCTCCAAAATTCCAGAAACAGCAAATAAAATACGAAATCCGCTGTTTTGGCGGATTTAATTGATTTTAGGAGACTGATTAGTGTATTTTGTTGTGGCGTATACGATTTATCCAGGAGAAAACCTTGATGAGAGTGTTTCAGATTCAATCTATGCACGTATTCGTCGCATCGTTCTACGGGTGTTAAATAATATGAATCTCGCTCCCGGACGCCCGCGCCAAATAGATGAAACAACATACCTATTAAAGTGCTCGTTACGAATGTGTACTGTCGACGATTTCAACACGAGATTCGATAAGCTTTTTTATTCTTTCTTGGAACGCAGTCCAAAGCTCTGTGGGACAATCGCGAATAACGTCTCCAGTCCCTTCCATATCGTAGATCTCGTCGTGATAGCGACCAATAGCATCGACATCGTCATAAGTGAAATTTCGTGTCAGAATAGTAGCGTCTAAGACATCCAGCAATTCAAGTAAAAATAATTTCTCGTCTGGAGATTCAGGTAGTAACGCGTAATAATTACCGAGTCGTTTCCATTTCATTACGTGATCCTGTAAAGAGTAATTTCACGAAGTATTTACAACATCATGGACCGTATCCACGACGGTGATGTGATAAACTTAGAACAAATTACAGAACAGCGAGCGTTAATTACTTCGCTACGGGATCCTTGATTAGCTCTTTGTACGGCAGGTGCGTGTTCGCCATATTACCGATTACTAACATGATTTGCACCCACGTGTTGATTTTTCTGGCGTTGTTACGACCGGTAAATTCCTGCACGTAGCGATGGAGATGTTTAAAGCTCATTTTGTGATACGTGCCTACGTAACCGCGCTTGACCATTGCCCAAAAACTTTCGATACCGTTCGTACTCGCTTGATCTTTGACGTATTCACCTGCTGAGTGCGACACTGATTTATGCTCATAGTCTATTAGTCCTTTGTACGCATGAGCCTCATCGGTGTAAATTTGACTCTTAATTGCCACGTTCTCGTTGATAAATCCGTGTAAGGTTTTTCTGTCAGTTCGGTCAATGACTTTCGCCTTAACGTATCCAGACTCTCGATCCCTTGCACCAATCACAGGTTTCTTACCAACTGGACCGCGTCCTAGGCGCAGTTTCTTACTTGAATGTCTGTTGCCTTCCTTCCCACCGATATAGGTCTCATCGACTTCAACCTCCCCGCTAAATTGAAATGTGTTCGGTGGCACAACGTCCATTGAATTCCGAATTCGATGCATCATGTGCCAAGCTGATTTTTGCGTTATGCCCAGCTCTCGGTGAACCTTCATGCTCGACACGCCCTTGAGGTTTGTCATCATCAGATAAATTGCGTAAATCCAATCATCGAGTGCGATGTGCGTTCCTTGTAAAAATGTGCCAGTTCGAACATTAAAATATTTTCCACATGTGCGACAACGATACTTCATGGGTTTACCTGACTTCGTTTCGACTGTATCAGTCGCACTACAATGACCGCAATTTCGTTTATCCCAGCCCCAGATAATGCCTTCGATCCATTTTTCGGCTGTCGCTTCGTCAGGTATGATCTCGAACAACTGCTTCACAGTCAAACCCATGCGAGTATTCTGTCCAGGAGCTTTGGGTTTGCGTCGCTTCTTCATTTGTAAACAAGTATAACACAAATTGAAGGCAAAGTCAATAAGTACCAGCTAATTATTCACTTAAACTTTAAATTTGTAAACTTATTACTGTTTAGATGTACAGTATTTATGGTTTTTGTAAACAAGTATATAATTCCCTTTCATTTCCTTTGGGACTTCACCGAGAAGATGTTATTCACAATAGTGTTGGCGACGCACTGGATCGTCGTAGTGTTCGTCAAGTCAAACTGCTGGACGCTTCGCTCGTTTTTCTTCGTTGAAGTTACGCTCCAATAATTGGAGATGGCCAAGTCGGTTGACACTATCGGTAGACTCTTCAATTTGTTCCTTGGCAATCTCTGCGTCGCGAAGTTGGTACCTAGTAAAGCGACTCTTTGGGAAGATGGGATCAACGTTGAAATGACACTATTTTTGAATTCAACGAACTTGAAGAACAAAGGCAAAAACGGGAAGACTCGCGGACCAGATATCTCTAGGTCAGATAAGTCTTCGATCTCCTCGACGGAGAATTCCAAACTCTTAGCTCACCGTGCGATGTAGTTTCGCAATTTGGTAGCTGGAAAGTAATCCCCTATACTCTCACCAAAGCATACCGAGGATTAGTTAGTTGGATGTCTAAACTATTACCCCGAATCTCAGATGTTTTCAATCGAACGGACTATCCTACCTCGAATTTTTTCTCTTTCCGGACGTATTCGGACATCACATCCGGTATTACTACACCTCGCATTGGGTGCGTGTGACAACCACGATCGTGTTTGTTGGGTTTGGTGGACTAGTCTTTGCTGTTTTTATTTTTTTACGGGCCTACAAAACGGTTTGAGAATATGAAGAGATAGACGAATGGCCAGCGTGTAAAAACTCGGTTCAGAAAAACAACGCAATCAGTATTTCAGCTGTTATAGGGTTGTTGTGAGATGTGAAAGCAACAACCGGCGCAGTCCGAGCTTTGGCAGGAGCACTCTTTATAGGAACCGGCCTCGAAGCGGGTTTTGAAGTGTTCGACTTTTTCTTGATAGCGCGCCACGCAGGAAAATTTTTTGCCGGCCTTCACTCGAGGAAAGCCCATGTTGTACGATTGAATGACGCAACTTTCGTCCGAGTCGCACAGTTCTCCGAGATGCGACAGAATGCGCGCGCTGCACTCAATGTTGTCGCCAGGCGCGTGGAGGTTGAGCGGTGCGCAAAATACAGCCCAGAATTTCGGCATGATTTGGGCGGGACCGATCGCACCCTTGTCCGAGACTGCAGTGGTTCGGTAGGAACTTTCTGCCGCGATGATGCTGGCGAGCAATATGTCGTCAACATGGTGCTTGTCCGCGGCGGTGATAATCCATGCGGCAAACATGGGGGCGTCTTTCGATGCTCGGGGAAATTCCCTAGAAATCTTCGCGGCAAGTAAGCCGACTCGATCTTGCTGCACCTGATTGTGGTCGTCGATGGAGACCGCCGCGTCAACGGCTGGTGAGTTTACTTTTGTAAGAATAGCAGATGTGACCGTCGCGGCTGTGGTAGGAGCTGTGTGCTCTGGGATTAACACCGCGTGTCCGAATCCAATAAAGTAACAAAGCACACCCAGCAACAGGCTAAATACGCCATACTGACTGTAGAGATCTCGTTTATTCAATGTTCGTATATGCATGCACAGGTCCTTAATCAGTAGTTGGTGATAAAGAATTTGGATTTAATGACCAATGTAATTCAAAAAAGTTCCCCAGTATAGAGCGCGTACTAGTGCTCATAATTCCAGTATACTACCGGCGCGGGGGAAGTGGTGGGCGTTGATTACTTGTGGGTATCGGCAGTCTACTGCGGCGCGGAGTAACTCGCTCCTATATCGATCTTCAGTCGCTTAGGAACGGAGATATGCTCGAGAACATCGTTCATCGGTAAATCCTAAAACAACCTGTCCATCAAACTGCGGCGACTCAAGTCTGCCAAATGCCAAACATCACACAGTCTATGGGTGCGGGCGGAAACGGAATTGTAAATCTTTGAGTATTTCGAAGGAGTCTATAACCGAACAGGATTACACTCGGCCTTAGACTTTCGGTCGCCGGTGGATTTAGAACAAGCTCATACCGTGAGGGAAGACGCTCTGTATGAACATTCTTACAAAAATCGAATGTACGTAGCCCTTAGAAATGTGGATAACTTTAGCGAGTCCCTGGCATAACCACAAGCTCAACAACATATTCTTTGATGTTCACTACTAGATGCATACTCTAGTAAACGTTTGCGTCGATCACTAAGCGTGAATCAGGAAAGTGCCCACCTAAATAAACCCTGCTCGTTGGCCAAATTTGTAACTCCGGCTACGTTTTATTTAATTTCTTACTAGCGGTGTTCGCCGGCTTGAATTGGGCTTGGTTATCGTCAAGAGTAATGTGTTTAATACAGAAATCCAGAGCCAAGTATGGATCTAATCATGATCGTGAGAAGCGAAGTTTGATGACTTCGTCTCTGGATTCGATGTCAATTCGGTTTCATTTGGACAACTTCCAACAGAGGGTGTAAATTCATCTAACCTAGGTGGGTCCTGCCATGCGAGATACACTAAAGTCTTGTTTTTTCCCGACATTAACATGTCAGTATAGGGCACTTGCTTGCTACGAAAGAAGTAGGAACACGTCATTTCTGCAAAAAACTCAACTGCACTAGTTTTCCAATAAGACGAAGTTTGAGTATGTAAACACTCTTTCGACCACTCAAACTGGGCTTTGACTTTGTTGTTTTTGAGTCCATTGGGTAAGAATAAGTCCTGCCAAGCGTGAGCAAGCTCGTGCAGTACGATCCCTTTATATGGAAATTCGTGTACGAAGGAAGAGTAACATCGAATCGATATTTGACCCAATTTTCGGTCAATACCGTTTTTACTAGCTAGTGGAGAGTAGTAAACTTTTCCCGTCTTTACGTTTTTACCTGCAATTTCTTCATTCCCCGATGATTCACATGTGTCGTCCATGTGGAACACAACCCTCGTACGCAATTCGTTAATTGGATCAGGTGGTAGTACCGATACGGCTAGTTTTAATTGTGCAGTCACTTTGCGGATAGCTCGAAGTCGTTCATCTTCAAGCTGGGCAAGCGTTAGACCTCGGAAATCACCCTGCTGAACCGGTAGTACATATACTTTGAATTCCTCAATCGTCAGGTACTCCCGATCATCTTCATAAGGATCGCCAACAACATTGGGTAGGACTATTTCACCAAAAGCTGTACAAGTAAATGATAGTACAAAACATGCTACTATCAAATAACCAAAGTTCTTCATTACTAATTTTTCCGAGTAAGAGTTGGAAAAAAATACCATGCAAAATTCGTACCATTCAAGACATGCACGGTCCCTACCAAAAACCACTAGCTCAAGAACGAATTCGTACTAACTGATTTGAATTTCCTCAGGAAACAGGAAATTGGCAAGGAGTATTATAGTTATGTGACATGGTTGAATGTATTTAGTTTCAAAGATTTTTAATGAATCTAGGGTTGGTTTCGATCCTCGATGGTTAGTTGCCTCAGTTTGATAAACGCGATAAAAAGCACCAATGCTGCGCTTAGAACTGTGACCTTGTACAATAAGTCCTGTCTAGATTAGCCTACGACACTTCACCGGCCCCTGATGCACACTTAAGAAATAAGAAATCTTTTTGAATGGAGGAAATCTACACTTTGAAAGTAAAAGGAGCAGCAAACGAATGAATAAGCGTAGATGTTCGAGTATAGTAGGTTTCACGATCCTACTGTTCTCATTGAGTCTGTGTGCAGAGGAAGAACTGACTGTCGTTTCCTGGGGCGGCTCCTACGCCAAAGCTTGCATCGATGGTTTCTTTATACCCTTTGAAAAAGAAACCGGAATCAAGGTAAACGTTGAAAACTACAACGGTGGGCTCGCCCCAATACGCGCCCAAGTCGAGTCTGGCAATGTCTTCTGGGATGTCGTTGATGTTGAGTCACACGAAGATCTAATAGGTTGTGATGAGGGGTTGCTGGAATACCTCGGTGATCTTGAGCTACCAGATTCGCCTGACGGCACCTCCGCAGAAGAAGATTATTTTGAACACGCAAATTCTGAGTGTGGAGTTGGGACCATTGTGTGGGCTACGATAACTGCATACAACTCTTCGAATTATGAGACCGATCCACCCACGATGATCAGTGATTTTTTTGATCTTGAAAAGTATCCTGGCAAAAGAGGCATGCGTCGCATGCCGCAAGTCAATCTGGAATTTGCTCTTATGGCTGACGGTGTCCCACCAGAGGACGTCTACGACGTGCTGTCGACCGACGAAGGAATCGATCGAGCGTTCAAGAAACTGGATACGATTAAGGACTCGCTTGTTTTTTGGGAAGCTGGCGCTCAACCGCCACAGCTGCTAGCGGACAATGAAGTTGCTATCACTACTGCATATAACGGGCGAATTTTTAACGCGATCAACCTAGAAAAACAACCGTTTGCTATTGTTTGGGATGGACACGTACGCGACTACGGACAATTGGTGATTGTTGCAGGGTCTCCCAACTTAGAAAACGCAAAGAAATTTTTGCAATTTGCCGCGCGAAGTACGTCGATGGTAGGAATCTCGAATAGGATTTCTTACGCACCGTTACGACATTCTGCTTGGAAATTGGTGGGGAAACATGTAGACACACACATTGAAATGAAACCACATATGCCAACGGCACCCCAAAATTCCAAGCATTTCCTTATAAATGACGCGAAGTGGTGGGCTGAGCACCAAGACGATCTCTTTGAACGCTTTACTGCTTGGCTATCACGCTAAAAAAACTATCGCTTATCAACAGAAGAACCCATTCCCACTGATCCTATGACCACACTACAGACTCACTAGGAACTGTTGCGGTTGCTGACGGTCATTCGTCTCAAAATGTTGTATTAGTCAAACCATCGATGTTTGATAACCGTAGCTACTTGCCCCAACACTGTAGCTAATTTGATGTAAGTCCACCACCGGTGAATCACTTCCAAAGTATCCACAAGTTCGATATTCCATAACGTCTCCAGAGATTGGGAACATTCATGCCGAATCACGGTACCTGATGCCCCGCAAATTCACTTCAGCCCAATGCACAAGAATGACAATAAAGGAATCACGTAACGTGCTGAGTGTCCCAAGTGAGCACGCACTCGGTCGAGCTTCGGGATGGCTTCCGGCAATGAAGCCGCACCACTCGATTTATTGAGTGCTCATACACATTGGAAACATGTAGAATTCAGGCGTAATCTTGCTCGGCGGAAAGCCGATAGACACAATGGTGTCGTCAGTACCCGCATATGAAGCTTGGTCAGTCACGCCTTCGCCTTGGTTTTTACTAAGATGTCGCCATCTTCTTTTGTCGGATCTAACTCTCGTCGATAGGAAAGAGAGAGCGTTCCCTAGTACCACCCTACGGACGATCCAGAGTTTCTTTCAGCCAATTCCCCACCGTCTGATCAGCTAGACCAATTTCCTTCGCCTCCGGCGCGATCGATCCAACTGTACCAATGCGACGATCTGTTCTTGATGCTCCAGAGAGTAGTGTTCCCGACTTCATAGGTTTTTCCCAAAAGCGTTCCTTTTAGGGTACTAAGAAAGCCCGTAGTTGC
The DNA here is from genome assembly GCA_009837185.1 of Gammaproteobacteria bacterium. Taxonomy (GTDB): domain Bacteria; phylum Pseudomonadota; class Gammaproteobacteria; order Pseudomonadales; family Azotimanducaceae; genus Bin55. The sequence continues at coordinate 7,320 of VXUA01000081.1, forward strand.
CGTAAGATTAGGAATTCGGTACGTGGTCTTGGCGTTTGTAGTGTCCCATAAATTGTAGTATTTGACATTTGTGCGCCTTTCCTTACAATTTCGCAGTAATTGTTGAACTTGAGGAATGGTCATGTTCGTGCGCGTGATTCACGATACGTCTCGGCAACGTCCCCGCTGGCGCGTCATCGTCGTGGAGAGTCGTCGGCTGGGGACCACGGTCCTTCAAAAAGTGATCCAGGAAATTGGTACTGCGTATGATCTTGAAGCCAGTGAGCAACTGCGAGCCGAAGGCGAACTCTTTATTTTGTCGCGCCAGCAGCAACAACTCGCGGGTACGCGGCCGTTATTTGACGCGCCGACGTTGGCTCAAGTGCGCGCCTATTTGCGGCAGCCGTCCGAGCGTTCTCGGCAGAGTCCGGGGGCCTTGTCTGATCTCTATCTGTCGAACGAGGCGATCTCGGTCGGTGATTTAGTGTGGGGCGAACTGTATCGAGAAATCGGTTGGGATCAGGTCTTAGGCGTACGCAAACGAAGCGCCAATCAGATTTTGAAGCAATTAGTGTTAGCGCGTTTAGCCCGACCGCGTAGTAAACGGCGAACGGCTCAGGAGCAGTCGGCGAGCGTGGGGCCGCGCTTCAGCGTGAATCGCGCCTATCAGACGATGGATTACTTAGATGAAGCTCGCCAGCAAAAAGTCGTGCGCGACTGGCGACGACGCGCCTTGTCGCTGCACCAGAAGCCGTTGACGGCGGTGTTGTATGATACGACCACGCTCGCCTTTGAAAGTGCTCGTGAAGATCTCGGCGAGCTACGGCGCAAAGGCTATTCCAAAGACGGCAAGCCGCAGGACGTGCAGGTCTTGTTTGCCTTGCTCATTACGCCGACGGGCTTACCCTTAGGGTATCGCATCTATCCGGGCAATCAGTACGAAGGCCATACCTTGTTAGACGCGTTAGCGGGCTTTCAAGAGGAAGGTATGCCGCGCCAGATGACCGTCATTGCGGACGCCGGGCTGTGCCATTATCAGAACCAGCAGTTGTTGCAACAGCATGGGTATCACTATGTGCTGGGACAAGGCGTACGGAACTTGAAACAACAGTGGCAGGCCGCACTCTTTGATCTGGACCGCTATACCGAGGTTACGTTACCCGAGGGGCCAACGCTTAAACTACGCGTGTTGCTCGATGGCGACCGCCGCGTGCTGGTGACCTACTCGGAAAAGCGTGCGCGTAAGGACGCCAAACAACGCGAGAAAACCATCGAAAAGCTGCGTCAGCGACTGGGAACGCGCGCCCCGGTGAAAGAGTGCATACGACCCGCGATGAGTAAATTTCTGCACGTCTCGCCCCAAGGCTATGTGACCTTAGATGACGCGGCGATCGCCGCCGATGCGCGTTGGGACGGCCTCCATGCGATCGTCACCAACCATGATAATCCGCAAGACGATGTGGCACTCCTCGCGCAGTATCGCCAGCTCGGGCAGATTGAAGACGGTTTTCGCACGAACAAGCACCAGCTGCAAGTGCGACCGGTCTATCACTGGAAAGATCGTCGCATTCAAGCGCATTTTCTCATTTGCTTCATGGCGTTCTGCTGTCTCCAAGAGTTGCGCTGGCGCTTGCGCACCCGCAAGGTGCCATTCAGCGTCGACCAAATTCTGACGTTGTTGCAACAGACGCAGTTACCGCTCATGGAGAACGTCAAGACCAACAAGCAATACGTGCTCGCCGCGGCCGCCCCCAAGGAACTCAAAACGTTGATGCGCATCTTCAACTTGCAGTGGCCGCGCTATTCCTTCGAACTGCCTGAGCCAGTTCCAAAGCCCGCCATGCACGGTGGATAGCCCCAATAATGCGGAAACTGTAGTGTCCCTTTTTGCCGAAAACACTTGATCCATGGTGCGCTAAACGTCTGGCATTGAGCCGTTTCAAACCACTCTTGCAAAGCGCGTACGCCCGCGACTACCCGGGTCGAATCCAATGCTGTTGAGAGCCGATCACAACAAGAATAATGATCATGTCGAGCCGGTTACAACCACCGCTTAACCCAACCTGAATATCAACCAAAACGGTACCCTTCTGAGCATGTGCCGTATCATAATCTACGACACTACTTTACTATGAAGTCGGGAGCAAGACATCTTGAGCCAAATCTCTCACTGAATCACGAAGCTGTTCGGATTGATATTCCACCAAACTTTGATGTAGACACCATCATTGACGAGGCACTCGAACCAGGTACTCGAACTTACGTCGACGATATTGAGTGGTTTCCCACCAGCTTGGCTGAAATAATTGTGGATGACTTGGATGACGAATTTGAGGTTGTCTATGAGAATCCTCCTCGAACGACTATACCTGCAGTATCTTTCATACGCGATTTACTAGGGATCACTACGGAAGAAGCGTGGGATCAAGGATTACCGATTTATGTACCCGAACGCGGAATACTTCCAACTAAACAGAGATGGCTCGACTTTCTAATTCCAGGGCATTCGGTAAGTATCGACGCACGTATGCCTTTGTGTACGCGGGCAAAAAGTATCGACCTTCTTACGCCAAATTTACAGCTAAGTTACCTACGACCGGGGCTTGGCAGTTGGAGTATCACATGCCCGTCGAAGCTTTAGATCAGAATGTTCGAGAAACTGCCATTCTGAATAGTCAGGAATTACCGACCGATTGGTACGAAAGATTCACTCCTGGAATAACAACAATCGAAGTGCTAATAGGCGAGAAAAGGGAAGTGATCGAATTCAACGCGCCAGCTGCAGCGTATGGTTGGAATACCATCGGTGAATTCGTTGTAGACTCAGAACGCACAGAAGTAAGGATCTCAGGTGCGTCGAACCGACAAACGATTTACGCGGATGCTATTCAGTGGGTTCCACTGAATGAATAGCGGTAGTATTAAATATTGCTTCGTTTTCGGATAACATCAAATATGTTTTTGTAATCTTACCATCTGTACTTCAATTTAGAAGTGCCGAAAATAGTTCATTTAGGGAAAACATTATGAAGCGATCAATACTAGCAGGCCTCATCCTTTCCGGTCTGCTGTGCTGCAGCATGACAAATTCCTCAAGCTCGCATGGCGGCGGGGAGTTTGTAGATGACGTTGAGTATTTGTATGGCAGATGCACCAAGCCCTTGGATTTTTTGAAACCACTATCTCGTAAACAACGCTTTTTCTTTGAGTACGTGCTAGGGCTACGACACGAAAACGTGTATATCGGAAATCTTAAAACGGGAGAATTCAGAGCAAAAGGTTTCTTTCCAGCAAATCAGAAGGAGTTGGATCAACATTTCGTACGAATTCTAAAATATTGGTGGTGGGCACCCTATATCAATGGTGTCGTGAAAAATGTTAGCGAAGCAGAAGTAGGTTATCACTGTACTACGAATTCCTCAAAAGACGACCCGGCGGAGTTCAAAGAAGTGGAGGATCGTTTTATCAATACTAATTGGAAGAAGTATCACCTGTTGAAAAAACACTGTATGCACTATTCGGACTATATTCTCGGACCCGCGTGGTGATATAGCTGCGTTTTTAGACCACTAGGCAGAGTCTGACCGGTGCTCGAAATTCACTGGTTTTTCCCAGGTACTAAACATCGTCTAGTATCGTTTTCGACTCTCTATGAGCGTCTATGGAGGGCAGTTTTCTAGTAAATCGCTCGAAAAACGAAGTTAGACGATTTCAGCGAGTTTTTGGGTTCCATGACGTGCTCGTACAGCTAACGACTTTTGTGCGGGTATTTGAAGCAATGTTTACCGAACTTTTTTCTGATATACGGGTCTAATCAAATAACTCAGGAGGTGTTTGCATGTTTAAGCAATCATTTAAATCAAAAGTATCCATTGCTCTTTCTGTGGTCGTGCTCGTTCTTGTGACGGGGGTCCTCAGTGGAAGTTCGAACAGTTCAAGCCGTTGGGTTGATCTGTACATGAACTACAACTGCTACAATTTTCATGTTAGCGTTCCATATCAAAGTTCTCAAGACTATCGCTACTACTGCGCGATAAGAGATGGAAATGGGAATCGCGTGAAATCGTGGAAGGTTGTCGTTCGATCCGATCTTTCGAACGCAGACGGATCAGTAGATAACGACCCAAGACCCGGACAGTGCAATAATTGTCCTGCGACTGGAAACTAGTACTACGTTTCACACAGGTGATAATCCTATTTGAGTAAATCCGACGTTTTAGTGTCGGAACGCTAAAGAAGTCCTTACATCGACCTGTTCTATGCACGTCGATGTAGGGATTTTTTTAATATCTCCGCAGCACCACTCCACGCTACCGCACGAAATGATATGCGTACACTTGATTTCAACTATATACTTATTTCATTGAGTCAAGTTTCAAATGCTTAAGAGGTACGGATAAATGTATGCTAAGACTTTGTCGGTATTAGCCCTGACCGAGCTAAAACTATCCTTCAAGTCACGCCGCACCAAATTCGTTC
>VXUA01000024.1 GCA_009837185.1 Gammaproteobacteria bacterium
CGGCTGGACGTGTCTCGGTTCGACTCCGAAAGTCAAACTGAGACACTACCCGATAGTCGTATGATACGAATTTCCAACTTCTTTAATAAGAGCTCACCTAGGAACGAAATAGCTCTCAAATATTAGTCCGGTTTGCAAAGCCGTGGTGTAATACTCCGTGCCTTCGATTGGAAGAAGATAGAGTCTTTCGCTACTTTAAAATCGGTCGATACTTCTCGTTCATCGACTGAGTAAGAAGATAAGACCACAGATTCCAATTACCGCGAGTAGTGTCGAGGTGAAGAATGAGTTGGGGGGCATGCGTGTAATGTTCCAAGCAATCGCCGTGCCCCCTAGCAACAGGACACCAACAAACCGTCGCGCGAAGCTCGCACGTTTGGCGCGTTGAAGGCTTGTGTTTAGTTCATTGATTCGTTGATGTTGATAAGCGGCTTTGTAGTTTAGTTTCGTGATAGTCCGTCGAGCAGTTGCGAGTAACTCTGGTAGAAACGGGAGTTCAAGCATAATTTCTGGCGCATGGTTGAGCGTTGCTTGAATTGTTTTCAACGGTCCGTACTTTGTTTTCATCCATCGTTCCATGAACGGTTTCGCGGTGGACCATAGGTCCAAGTTGGGATCTAATTGCCGACCTAAGCCTTCAACCTGTAACAGTGTTTTTTGCAATAGCACTAATTGGGGTCGCACTTCCATTTCAAATTGTCGCGCCGCAGTAAATAGATTCAGCAAAAACTGTCCAAAAGAAATCTCTGACAGTGGCTTTTCGAAAAAGGGCTCTAACAATTCTTGAATTAGTTCTTCAAATTCTCCAATCTTTGACTCATCGGGAACCCAACCGCTTTCGACGTGCAGACGCGCTATTTCCCCGTAGTCTCTATTGAAGAACGCGATAATATTGCGCGCAATAAACGTTTGATCTTCCGTGGATAGAGTTCCAAAAAGTGCACAGTCAACGGCTATATACGACGGTTTCTTTGGATTGGTAACATCAACAAAGATATTTCCTGGATGCATGTCTGCATGAAAAAAATTGTGGTCGAAGACTTGTGTGAAAAAGGTCTCAACGCCTCGCTTCGCAAGCAACTTGACGTCCGCATCCAATGCGTTTAAAGTGTCCAAATCTGAGACCGGTATGCCCCGAATTCGTTCCAATACTAGGATGTTTTTCGTAGTAATGTGAGTGTAAACTCGAGGTGCGTACAGTAATTCTGAACTTGCGAAATTTGTACGTAATCTTGTAGTGTTCTTACCCTCTTGAGTTAAATCCAACTCAGCGAGGATAGCAACTTCGTAGTCGGTAACTACTTCGATCATATGGAGTCGGCGCGCTATTCGGGACACTCGTTCCAAGAATTTTGCGACCCCCTTGATCATGCGCATGTCCCGGTGGATAGCCTCTTCAGCGTCGGGTCGAATGACCTTCACGACAACTTCAGATCCATCCAGTAGAGTAGCCGCATGCACCTGTGCTAAAGAAGCAGATGCTAGCGGTTCTTGTTCAAACGATGTGAAGAGTTCTACAAGTGGTGCGCCTAACTCTTGCTCTACACGTTCTACGGCAACTTTGGAGTCAAAGGGCGGTACTCGTGCTTGTAGTGTCGCGAGTTCGTCGGCAAACTCGGCGGGCAGAAGGTCTCGTCTAGTCGAAAGCGTCTGTCCAAACTTTACATAAATCGGTCCGAGATGAATGAATGCTTGTTTGAGCCGAGTAGCAGAGCTTGATTTAGGCTTCGGAAGATAGGTCGCTGGAAGAAACCACCGCAACCAGTGGTCCGCGACGAAGTCAGATAGTATCGTATCTAAACGATATCGCAATCCGGCATAAAGTACCCGAAAAACTGGGCGGATGGGGATCAAGACTTACCAAGAGTCTTCACATAATCTTCAAGACTGTTGAAAGCCTTTTGTAGATCTTGCAACTGCAACTCAAGCTCTTCAATTCTTGCTTGGTCTCGACGATTAGTAGTAAGTTCACTTGCTAATCCTTCAATCGCGGATTTTGTTGCAGCGACTCCATACTCGGCAGTGGCGCGTAGCGCGTCGGCCATGGAGTCTACATTGAAACTAGGACGAAATATGTGCTTTAACGACTCTAACTTAGTTTCGTCACCTTCCAGCTCCACATCGCTAACGCTACCCGTTAGCAACGTTTTCCCTACGGCGACAACGGTGCCTGTGATGGTCAGTTGTGGTACTTCGTCTGTATAGCTCGCGACCTTCGCCGTCCCGTCTTGGAAGAGAACATATAGAGGACGATTTTCCACGTTGATTTTGACTAAGGTACCGTCCAGTTCCTGGGCAACTGCACGTGCTTGTGGATCAAGTGCGAGTCGTGCTTTTATCGATGCTTCTAACGCGTTCGAAGTAGTAGATTCGATGATGGTCATTTAATTCCTCTGTGAATAGTGACAATTCCGCCTAAGAGACTGTGGTGAACACAAGCCCGAAAGCCCGCGGATTCCAAAAACATATCCATAGCTTGAGCTGTTGGATGACGGTCGATCGACTCAACTAAATACCGATAGGGATGAGAATCTCCTACGACTAATTGCCCAATGACCGGCCACATTTGGCGGTATATGTTAAACAGGACACGAAGACTATCTATTTCCGGATGTGAAAATTCTAACACTGACAGACGGCCGCCCGTTCTCAAAACACGCCAGCACTCAGCAAGAGCAACGTCCATCCGGCTCATGTTGCGGATACCGAAAGCCACCGTAACGCAATCGTATGTCTCATTCGAGATGGGCATTGCTTCGGCATCGGCAAGAACGTACTGTACGGACGCGAAGCCTGCGTCAATGAGTCGATCTCGACCACGCAGCAACATGTTTTCGTTAATGTCGAGTATTGTGATACTACCACTTGGACCGACTACGGGCGCGAGTAACAGTGAGATATCGGCCGTACCACCGGCAACGTCCAACACCTGACTCCCCGGGTGCACACCCGTTGATTCTCGAAAGATGCCTTTTAAGAAACGATGTGTCCCAAGCGACATGATGTCATTCATCAAATCGTAGCGCGGTGAAACCGCATCAAAGACTTCTTTGACAATCTGGTTTTTTTCCATGCAGACCGGTCGCGCTTTATGTCGGTGGGGACCAAGAACCTAGAGGTATGGTCGAGAGGCGTGAAGCATTAGCCGCCGCTAACTCAGCAAGATATTGATTCCAGTTAGCTGAATAATTGGCACTCAGCTCGCGCAGATAGACCCATGAATAGATTCCGCTGTCATGACCATCGGAAAACACAATGCGAATCGCATAGTTGCCGATAGGTTCAATTGAATTGATCGCTACGTCTTTTTTGCCAGTCTGAAGTACACGCTGATCTGGAGAATGCCCTCGCACTTCAGCTGAGGGTGAGAACACCCGTAGATACTCAGCTGCCAACACGACAGACTCAGTATCGTCGTACCAAATCTCAAGTTCTCGAGATTCGGAGTGATAGGTGATCGATGTTGGGTTCACGTTACTGACAGTGAACGATGTTAGAGAATGTACCGCGATAAGTCTTGGTTTTTCACAAGGGCACTGAGCTGCATGTCTACGTAGGTCGCATCGACATGAAGCGATTGTTGTGTGTCCCCACCACTAAATGAGATTTCTTCCATCAGACGTTCTAGAATCGTGTGTAACCGTCGAGCACCGATGTTCTCAGTATTCTCGTTTACTTCGCAGGCGATCTCAGCAATTCTTTCAATCGCATCATCAGAGAAAGTAAGCGAGACGCCATCAACGGCGAGTAATTCGCGGTACTGTTCGGTCAACGAAGCTTTTGGTTCTACAAGAATACGCTGGAACTCTTCCGCGCTCAAGGCACTCAGTTCGACTCGAATCGGGAGTCTCCCTTGTAACTCGGGGATCAGGTCGGAGGGCTTAGCCAAGTGGAACGCGCCAGAGGCGATAAATAGGATATGATCCGTCCGTACCATACCGTAGCGGGTTGAAACGGTACATCCTTCTATTAGTGGCAATAGGTCCCGTTGCACTCCTTCACGGGAAACGTCGACCCCATGATCTGTGCGTTTTGCGACCTTGTCCAATTCGTCGAGGAAGACAATACCGGTTTGTTCAACGCTCGTAACAGCTTGAGACTTTAGTTCGTCTTCGTTTAGAAGTTTACTTGCTTCCTCGTTTTCCAAACGTTTTCGGGCGTGTTCGATTTTTAGCTTGGATTTCTTCTTTCGACCGGAGGAAACTTGTTGAAACATATCCTTTAGATGGGAAGCCATGTCTTCCATACCAGGAGGAGCGAGGAAATCCATACCGAGTGGCATATCGGACGCAACAGTTTCAACTTCAATCTCTTGGTCATCCAGCTTCCCGGATCGAAGATTTTTTCGCATGTCTTCTTTCCAATTGGCGATTTCTAAACTCCCTGTCCCAGTCTGCGTATACCCGTAATTACTACCAGGAGACATCGTCAGTGCTGTCAAAATCTTTTCTTCGGCCGCACGTGCAGCAGGTTCGCGTACATTGTCTAAGGCTTGCTCGCGCAACATTTTGTAAGAAGCATCGATTAAATCACGAACAATCGATTCGACATCTCGACCGACATAACCGACTTCTGTAAATTTGGTGGCTTCGACTTTTATGAATGGTGCGTTCGCCAGACGAGCTAAACGCCGAGCGATTTCTGTTTTCCCAACACCAGTCGGGCCAATCATCAAGATGTTCTTTGGCGTGACTTCCTCACGCAATTTTTCGGGTAGTTGCATGCGACGCCAGCGATTACGCAACGCGACTGCAACAGCACGTTTTGCTTGATCTTGGCCGATGATGTGCTTGTTTAATTCGTGAACGATTTCACGAGGAGTCATCACGGTCATAGTTAAAGATATTCGATTGTCAAACTGTTGTTGGTGTAAACACAGATGTCTGCAGCAATACTGAGTGCTTTTTGAACAATCTCGGCGGCATCTAGTTCCGTATTTTGAAGCATCGCTTTGGCCGCGGCTTGAGCATAGGGACCTCCGGAACCGATCGCGATGAGAGCGTCGTCTGGTTCAATAACGTCGCCCGTTCCGCTGATGAGCAGGGAGTTATCTTTGTCTGCAACAATTAACAATGCTTCAAGACGGCGTAGCGCTCGGTCTGCGCGCCAATCTTTTGCAAGTTCCACCGCAGATCGGGACAGATTACCCTGATATTTTTCCAACATACCTTCAAAGCGTTCAAAAAGTGTGAAGGCATCGGCAGTACCACCAGCAAAGCCCGCAATCACTGTGTCGTTATGCAATCGTCGAACTTTGACCGCACCACGTTTCATCACGGTGTTGCCCAAGGAGACTTGACCGTCTCCTCCAATAACTACTACGCCGTTGCGGCGGACACAAATTACGGTTGTCCCGTGGAAATCTTTCAATTGGGTTCTTCGCTTAAACGAGGGGTGTTAACAAAGGTTATTCCGATACTTCTCGCATCGGTACGACAAAAGTCGAGACGTTTCGTTCTTTGAGGCGCTGAGAGTCTTCCTGGCTCTCTTGAACAGTATCGTAGGGACCTACTATGACGCGGTACTGCACATCTAAATTCTCGTCTGAAATCTCGGTCGTATACGCGTTATAGCCTTCAAGTAAAAGGGACGCTCGAAATGAATCCGCGTGTTTCTTTTCCGTAAAGGCTCCTGCTTGGAGAACATATCCAGTAATTGTTTCTGTGTTTTCTGATGGTTCGTTAGTCTCCGGTACTTCATCGACGCTCTCTGCTTGATCAATCGGCGTGGTCGCGACACCCTCTTCTTGGAGTTCACCAGACTCTGTTTGTGGTTCTTCTGGCACTGAGAACGTACCGACCCTTTCTGGGTCAGTCTCTTCTAATCGTTCGGGAAATTCAAACGTCGTATTCGGAAATGTCTTATCGACATCGGGAAACGTCTTTAGAAACTCTGTGTTTGGGTCGAAGTTTCTTACTCCAAAGTAGTAAACGCAGGAAACCAAGATGGCACCAAGAACAATTCCACTCAAAAGTGGTGGTGCCCAACTCGAACTCTGTTTTTGCTTATCTTTTTGTTTTGCCATGTTTATGGACTTGAATGACAACCATTAAGGTAGGTACATTGTGACGAATTACAAGTAACAAGCAGTACAAGAAACTTTAGTACGTCAAGGTATTCAAATGTCTGCGCGGCGACGACGTTCAGCCTGCCGTGGGTTCAGTCTATTGTAGTTCAAGATAAATTCTGCATAGTGTAACGCTCCGGTAATCGATTGATTCGATAAGTTTCCTCGTCGAGCGAAGTCCGTATTTCTTCACGTCAGAGACTAGCAGTGGTCAAAGACGGTAGCACGAGCGCGCAATCGAAGCACAGTGCACCGGAGTCTGATTTTGATCAAAAATCGAAGATAATGTGAACACAGTGTGTTTCTTATTACTAATTAGCTCGACAAACAAACTTACGGTTTAGTATTTTCTTATCTCAATGTCTGTATACGTTGAAGAACAAACGACCTCAAAATGAACCTTAAGTCGCTTTTTGACTCTGACTTGTGGTCTGTGATCAAACAGGTTCTCGTCCTGACACTAAAAGTTGGTACCTGGTGCTTAACTGCTGGAGCGTTTTCTCTTGCGTGGGTTGTTGCCAGTACGTTTCTCTACTTTGACCCCAAAAACCCTGACACCGAAAGTTATCGAAACTTTCAGTACGAGCGACCATTACGAGTATTCTCGTCCGAAGGGGCGTTGCTCGCCGAGTATGGCGAACGTAGGTTGATCCCCGTCGCAATCGACGAGGTACCGCAACAATATTTGGATGCAGTAGTATCAACCGAAGATAAACGATTCTACTCTCACCATGGTGTAGATTGGATTTCGTTTACCAATGATGCCCTCGATTTCTTCTTTTCAGATACGGTACGGCGCGGTGCATCGACGATTACGATGCAGATCCCCCGAAACGTCGCGGACTTATCGAGAGAGCAAACTATTGTTCGAAAGATACGCGAGATGCTTCTCGCGCTCAAGATTGAACGCGAACTGTCCAAGGATGAAATTCTCGAGCTTTACATAAACGTAGTGCCCTTCGGGAAACACGCCTACGGCGTACAAGCTGCGGCATACACTTATTACGGCAAACCAGTTCATGAACTGTCGTTAGCACAGCTAGCCATGTTGGCCGGTATTCCAAAACGACCTGAGGCGGGAAATCCAATCAACGGTCCGGAGTGGGCACTACAACGTCGCAATCTTGTGTTGCGACGTATGCTTGCAGAGGAACTTATAACGCAGGACGAATTTGAGATTGCACAAGCACAACCAATTACAGCAACAGTTCATCGCCGTCAACTCGACGTTCATGCTCCTTATCCGGCGGAGCTTGTAAGACAGGAGCTATATCGCGAATTTGGAGACCAAATTTATTCAGGGTACTCTGCGTACACCACGATAGATGTTGATCATCAAGAAGCCGCTCAGAGTGCAGTCCAAAACGAACTAGAGACGTTTGATATCCGGTACGGCTATCGTGGACCGATACGTAAACTGCGCGTACCTGCGGATAGTGAGGACGTCTCGTCAGTGTACTTGGCAGAAGTCGCGAAAGAACGTACGATTGGCTCAATGGTACCGGCGGTAGTAACCTCGGTCCAGGAACAATCGATCGAGTTCATACTAAAAGACGCTGTTACTGGTTCAGTTGATTGGGATGGGCTTTCGTGGGCGCGCCCGAAAGCCGGTAGGGGAGTAGGTCCGAAACCTACAAGAGCAGCAGAAATTGTCAGCATCGGTGATGTCATTAGAGTCCGACGAGCGGGTGGCTCGTGGAAGTTAGTACAACTACCCGAAGTTCAAGGGGCAATCGTCTCGGTAGACCCACGGACGGGTCGAATCACTGCGATGGTCGGCGGATATGACTTCGATATTTCCGAATATAACCATGCGACGCAAGCGCAACGTCAACCTGGTTCCGGTTTTAAACCGTTCGTGTATGCGGCAGCACTTGCCCACGGGGTAACGCCAGCGTCGATTTTCTTAGACGGTCCTCTCGTGTATGACGACGAGGGCTTAGAAGAAGCGTATCGCCCGCGAAACTTCACGGGTGACTATAACGGTCCAACCCGAGTACGAGAAGCACTGTACCGGTCAATTAATTTGGTGTCTATCAGGGTATTAGAACACACTGGTGCTGCCAGAACGAGAGATTTTCTTACAAGATTTGGGTTTGCGGAATCAGACCTACCTCAGAGTACGCAGTTAGCGATCGGCGGAGGAAGTATGACGATGTCTTCGCTGGATATGGCAACAGCATACGCCGTCATTGCTAACGGTGGTTATCGGATTGAACCCCACTTGGTCGATAAGGTCGTCAATTTGCAAGATGAGATTGTCTACGCTCCCATCCATCCCGTCGTGTGTTCGAATTGCGGGTACTCGAACACCGAGTGGAATGCAAGCGTCTGGCGAGAGTCGTCAGAGTATGTGGTGGAGACTAACGCGATAGTTGCCGAAATTCCCCCACAAGCTGAACGAGTTTTAGACGAGAGACTCGCGTTTATCATGGACTCGTTATTACGCGATGTCGTGCGCTTAGGTACCGGTCGACGAGCTGCAGAAGTACAACGTTCGGATTTAGCTGGCAAAACGGGTACGACCAACGAGGCTGTCGACACTTGGTTCAACGGGTATCAGCAAAACTTAGTTGCGACTTCTTGGGTAGGCTACACCGACCGTCGTTCACTCGGCGAATCAGAGTTTGGATCGACTCGTCCTTTATCAATATGGATTGCGTTTATGAAGAGCGCGTTAGACGTCGTCCCAGAGTATGTTCCGACCCCCCCGGACGGGGTCGTTAGTGTTTACATTGATCCCGATTCTGGTAAAGTAGCCACGCGAGACCAAAGTGATGCTATCCTAGAGTACTTTCTTGCTGAAACGGCACCAAAGTTGAATCCCTTACAAGAAAAAGGCGAAGAAACCGAGATCGTTGAACCAGAGGATATCTTCTGAGATTAAACTCAAAAGAGGGTACTAAGTCCGGCTAGGTAATTCCGATTGAATTGTTGCAGCTAGTCGTGCAAACGGCATTGTTTGCAACCACACCGTACCGTGCCCGGAAAGGGTCGCAAGAAATAATCCTTCGCCACCGAACATCATCGACTTCAAATTTCCTGCTGCTTGAACGTTGTAATCGATTCCAGAATCCATTGCTACGACGCACCCGGTGTCAACTCGAAGTGTTTCTCCCCTCAATTCTCGTTTCAGAAGTGAACCGCCGGCGTGAAGCATAACCATACCGTCGCCGTCCAGCTTAGTCAGTACGAAGCCTTCTCCGCCCAAGAATCCCGCGCCCATACGGCTGGTAAACGCGATACTGAGTTTGGTGCCGAGAGCAGCAGCGAGAAATGCACTCTTTTGGCAAAGTAAAGTATTCCCATAATTAGCTAAATCGACTGTAAGAATCTCGCCTAGATGGGGTCCTGCAAACGCAACGGACTGTTTTCTGTAACCTTGGTTGGTGAAATGTGTTAGAAATAACGATTCATTTGCTAGTTTTCGTTGTACTGCACCAAACAAAGAAGCCAAGCCAGATGTCGTCCCGTCCCCCATCTTGGCTTCAAATGTGATCTCTGGATCAATGTAGAACATTGCGCCGGCTTCCGCGATAACGGTTTCTTGCGGATCGAGATCGACAACCACGTATTGATTGCCCCCTGATCCTTTAATTTCACAGTCAATGACATGCGCCATTTAAGTTCCTTGTTGTTAGCTTTGATTTAAAGCCGTGCAGTGCTAACCCACCACTATTTGATTTTGATGATCTTGACCTTATCGCCGGCTCTCGGTTCCCCATGTGGGTGATGACCGTTGATTAGGCGAAGAGTCTCCTCTGGGTAGTCAACCGTGTGCAGAGAAGTCGGGTCCACCAGGCTCGCGTAGGTGTCACCTGGAACGGCTTCTTGAACGTGAATCTTCAGAATCTCTTCGTAGGTGAGATCTTCAGATGTTAAACTTCGGATTCCAGATATCACCTCTTCGATACTAGCTGTAAGGGATTCTGCGTTTCCGTTTTTTCCGTGGGAAGCCCACATTACGAAGTGCTCGTTTCCTCGAGTATATATTGCGATGAATTTACTAGTGTCGCTGTTCTGGGGATTCTTGAGTGCCACGAGATAATACTCGCGACCGTCGAAAGAAGCTTCGGTCTCTTCATCGATATCTGCTGCATTGACTCCAATACCGTCTCGTACGAATTCAGAGGGAACCATTTTCTCTTGTTGTGTATATCGAGATATAGCGATCCGAGCCTCCGATTCACCTCGCGGAGCGACTCCTACGACTTGATATTGGTTTCTCTGAATTCGCCAGTTATCAGGAAATTCGATTACGAGTCGATAACTCTTGTCGTAGTAAATATTCTGTCTGGTACCGAAAGTCGTCGGCATGCCGAAGTGTAAGCCATCGATCATCTCCCAAAAGTCTCCGACAGGTGGAACAGACTCTTCAGGGAGCATTTCCTGAGCATAACTCACTACTTCGTGAAGTCGTTTATCGTTCTTTGGATGGGTAGCAAACAAACCGTGATAACTTGGCGTTTGAAGACGGACTTCCCGTGCGAACAATTCTTGGTCTTTCAAAACTGAAATCGTTTCGATGACTGCCATAGGGTTATAACCGGCACGAGCTAAGAGTTCCGCGCCGAAACGATCCGCCTCCAGCTCATCTTCTCGACCATACCCCGAGATCCAAATCTGTGTTAACGCGTCGGTAGCTTCCCACAGTTCTCCACGGCCGGTCAGGATGTATGCAGCAAGGCCAGCACCGCCGCTCAATAACGACGCAACTCGGCGTTTTGCGTGATGGCGAAGAGCAATGTGTCCAATTTCGTGACCAATAACCGCCGCTAATTGGTCTTCTGACGACATGTATGTAATTAAGCCACGGTGGATGTATATGTAGCCATCCCCTGTAGCAAATGCATTGATGGTCGGTACGTCTAGAACGAAGAAATGGTAGGTTCGATCTTTGTCTTTTGAGTGTTTTAATAAACGTTGACCTATTGCATCAACGTACTCTTGCCAATTCTCATCGTCATAGAATTCACCAGTATCCTTAAACTCGTTGTACAGTTCCGCTCCGTGCCCAGCTAGCAAGGAACCTGATATGGCGAGAGCAAGTAGAACTACACTAATCTTCAAAAACTTCATAACTCCCTCTTAATTTGATGGTGAATGAGGTGCTCGTAAAGAATTTAGGACGCGTTCCTCATTGTAAATTTAGAAACGGATCTTGAGTGGACATCAATAAAAAAGCATTACACTACCAGATTTACGAACTCTGTGTTCCCGTGGTCCGGCGTCCGAAACGACTCTTGAATCGTTCTACACGACCAGCAGAATCCACAATCTTTTGTTTTCCAGTATAGAAAGGGTGGCAACGCGAACAAACGTCTAGATGAATATCACGACAAAGTGTAGATCGAGTTTTAAACGTGTTTCCACAGCCGCAGGTTGCCGTAATTTCTTCGTATTTTGGATGTATTCCAGATTTCATGTTTGTACAGTGCAAGAT
>VXUA01000071.1 GCA_009837185.1 Gammaproteobacteria bacterium
CATTCAATCACTTACAGGACGCCCGGAGTCGGGTTACCTGTGAATACAACAGCCCAGTTACAGACAAGAGTCATGATCTTGTTTGGGTGAATAAACAGGGAGCGAATTTATCCTCGTAGACTTTTGATAAGCCCGGCACTTTGTGTTGGAAAATTCATTAATCTACGGAGGATTAAACCTTGAAAATATTCGAAAAACTTAGTCGGCTCGTTCAAGGAACGGCAGTAACTATTGCTTTAGGAATGCTCACGGTCGGAACGTTTGCGTATACAACACCACAACCTTCTGAAGCGGATCAACCAAACGTCATCCATGACATGGTCGTATCGAACCCAGAATGCGCTGTTTATCTCGAACCATCTAAATACCCCTCCGACGATGTATACTTTTCTGTTTTGAATGCCGCTGAATCAGGCTCAGGTTTTTTTAGTTGTTGGTTCTACGGTACAGCACAATGTGGACCATTGGGGGATCAATTGTGTCTTCTCTATGGTGCGGCGATCCAATTACTTCTATTACCATTTACTGGGATATTAGCTGTTATCAAACTAATATCAAAAAAATTAATAAAGGCGACGGTAAATTTGATCATAAAAACAATAAGCAAATTACCCAAGGTCAAATTGCCATTCACGAAAAAAACTATCGACTTTGGAAAACTAGGAAAATGGCTATTGACCAAAAATGTTGACGATGTTGTTGATTGGTTGTTACTGTCTGGTTTGGAACATGGAAAAAGAATTTGCGAATGTACATATTGTTAGATCAAGTAGGTAAACAACTCACATTAGACTGTATGAACAGAATGCTAGCGTATGGGTTAATGACGTTTATCCTTTTTGTTGGTATCTATGGATGTTCTAAAGAAGATGAGGGTACAGAGAGTAAAGAAGACTGTTTTTATCTTTCTGATTTGAGTGATGAAGAACTAGTCGAGTTGTTACTAGATGAGTATTGATCGAATGAAAATAATAGTGACATTCTCATGCGTCACTGTTCTCATACTCTTTGGACTTTTTGGGTGTTCTAGGAAGTCTGAGCAATCTGAAAACATAGGTATAGATGATTGTATTACTCAAACCGAGTTAGACAAACTGAGCAGAAAAGAATTGTCCAAACTTATTGCGGAAGAGTCGTATCGAAGGTATCCAGAAGAGTAGTACGGATCAGTATAGATGGTAAGATTGATTACATTGATATTAACTGGTTTGAGTATATGCGGTTTGCTCGCCATAAAAGAATATTTTTCAGTCAGTAAGTTGTCTTATGTGTTTATGGGAATGGGGGTAGTGACGGGAGTGAGTGCGGTATTGTTTGATTCATCCATGTTTCTACCTACTATAGCATTTGGGTTAATGGCAAACTTTGAAGGACAGGCAGAAACTGAAGCTATTGAGAATGGGACTAATATTTACATCAAAGAGCCGACCCTTCCGTTGTTTGCAGTGATTCTCGCTTTTTTTCTAACATCCGGCACAAGGTGGTGGAGCTTATCCAATCCATGGGATGTTTTCGCACTAATTGTTGTTGTAGCGTTTCATCTATTCCTTTTGATCGGTGCGATTATTTTCCTTTTACAGAAAACGGAAAGTAAAAACGCAACCGAGTACGATTTATCAAATTAGATCTACCTTTAATACCCTGTTCGTTAGGGTAATTTATGGCCGTGTACAACTCGATTTCTCAGCACTCGAGAAGATGTAAATAATGTGTATAATCACAGGGAGATTTAATCTCGAGGGAGGTCAAAATGTTCAACAAACTAAGACGTAAACCAAAGGTGACTCCTGAACCTAAAGAGCCTGTCATGACGTTAGAAGACTTTGAACGTATAGTCGGTGCGATGATGCGAACGTCGCGGGAAGCGAACTGGGAGAAAAATCGTAAGAAAGCCGAAGAGGCTGAAAACCAACCAGAAAATAGCGAGACTTGAATACTGTTCTTATGTATAGTATTTATAAAGTTTTGTAAACAAGTATATAATTCCCTTATGAACGGAGATATGCAGTGGAGAATGGTTCTACAGCAAATCCCAAAACAAACTGTCTATCAAACTGAGGCAACTTCAGACCACTTTCACGCTACAAAATGGGGAACCCGTGTCTGGATATTGTTCAGTCACTCCAATCAACCAATTGAGCGATCGAGTTTACAGTAATCTTATTGAGAAATCCCCCATATTTGTTGACCGAAATCAAGCTTTTGAAGTAGTGATACAAAGTGAGTTACCACTGCAATACGTTGAGATCAAGCCCTATCTGTCGCTCAATCGTACCAGGTTTCAAATGGTCGTCCCAAAGGTTCAAGATTTGTCCAACGAAGAGCAAGAACGTGCGAGGTCGGGTGGAGGGGCAATGGAGATCATTTCTGTACGCGAGATCGAAAATAAGCCGACTCACGATAGCCCTTTCATTGTCATCGACGACTTAGACGCGGGCTTTTCAGTGGTCGATAAATCCAACCGATTCAAGGTTCATCCGATAGCGCATTTCGCACGGAGCTTCATCGGAGTATCGGACCGTGACGTGATTAGGGGTCTGCCAGCGTATCAGTTTGAAGAGATAGCTGTACCAAAGGACATCTGGGAACGAAAGACTGAACCTACAGCATACGGCAAATATTGGAAGACGTATACGCTCAATCAGAAAGGCGGTGGCGAAACATATGCCAGATTTGCTTCGGAACTACCAACGCCGGGTCTCTGGCGTCTAGAGTACTTTTTACCAGATAGGTATGTTATACAAGTTCGAGAGTATGCAAAGCGTACCAGTTCAATCGTTAATAGAGTCAGCCGAGGCGTCGCGCAAATTGATCTCCGTATAGATGGAGCTGCCCGAACTGAGTCGCTGGATCCCAAGGATCTTGAACTTGGCTGGTACGTGATTGGAAACTACAACATCAAAGCTCCTGAAGTAGAGGTTTGGATTTCAAACCCACATGACAGCGGCGTTGTATTCGCGGACGCTATTCGGTGGTCCCCTGTTGATAAAACAGACTGAATGTAGAGGAACTAAATGAAGACGCACTACAAATCGTGGCACTATTTTTGCGTAGCTAGGATTTGAACATTCACTATAACTCACATGACTAAAAGGAAAAATTATGAAAACTTTTTTGCGCTATCTTTTTTGTTTTAACGCTGCCAGTCGCGGCACACGGTTTCGAATTCTCTTATGTATTCGCCGGCACTTCTTCGGCCGGAGAGGACGCTGACGCGCTTGTTGGAGATGGAATCGGTTGGCGAGTTGGGCTGGGTACTACATTCCTAAATACTAACAATCACTTTTTTGGCGCGGAAGTTATCTATGACACTGCCGAAGCAATTGGTCCAATTCCAGCACTAATTGATACAGACAAACAAGATCTCGAGGACAACGCCAATTCCAATACCTATTTATCGTTTTTGGGTACGTATGCGTATCCGTTCAATGATCGAATCGCCGTCTTGGGTAAAGTGGGTCTGTCTCGGTATTCGGTAGACGTTGAATTTGTTACCGAAGAATATGAACGTCTCGACGATGAGGAAGAAGACGAGAGCGAGCGTTTTTTCGTACAGGAAGACGGTTTAGAACCAACCGTATCGGGTAGTCTGATTCTGACTTTGAACGAGAACATCGCGGTGGATTTTTCCGTATCGAAAATGTTCGGAGATTTCGGAACTACTTCGTTTAGCTTGAACTTTCTTCACTTCTTCTAGTTCTAGCGAAAACCGGGCTGTACGACATCGAGAAACTAGAAGTAGAAGTACGGCTTCATATCCCAACTACAGCGGCGCGGTGTTTGCCGATGCAATTCGGTGGACTCCTGTTGGGGGACTCAAATTAAAGCAATTTGATTCAGTGTTCATATTTCTGTTACCGCCGCGTCGAAGGTCCTGATTCACACGACTCCGAGCCAGTGCCCGCCTAGCGCGTTCGTTCTAGAAAAACGCCCCAATCAAAGCCGTGTCTCCGATCAGGGCGAGTTGAGTATTGAATGGGTTGAATCATCCAGTACTCGGTCTATTTAATGCTGATAACCGATCACTCGTGAACAACCAAATATTTTAGAGCTAGCTTTTAAATTTCATCTACTTTTTCCTTCCCCAACTCTTTTTCAAACTCCCCTAATTGTTCTTCTAATTTTGTTTTTAACGCTCGTTCCTGCGCGTCGAACCCTTTAGAACTCTCTAAACTCGTACGCATCAATGGAATATAAGGAACCGCTTTTTCTCCATACTTAAGCATTGCTTCGACAATTTGGATCTTAGGAGTACCAAACATCAACTGATCCTTTTCTAATACGGTGACAAGCGCTTCAAAACCCTCGTCTGATCGAAACTCGCCTAGACTGCGCGCGGCTAAACTTGAAAATTGTCGAACTGAGCCAATGTGTGACAATATTTCAATACGAAACTCTCGATCTTTGGGATTATTGAATTTACCATGAAAGAGCGCGGAGAGTAAAGGCAGCGGATTATTGGTATCAGATCCTCCCTCGGCTCGAATCTCATCTTCGGTATAAGTGACGCGTTGACCATCAGGCAGCCCCCCGCGATATTCACTTGAAAACACGTCCCAAATAATCTCATAGACTTTCTCATCTTGGGGATACAGGTACGCTAGAGTCAACGGGAGCCCCAGCCAATACGGTCTGGGTAAAACCGATCCAACATCCGTTCCAGACCTCTCGTTGATAGAAAAAACTAAATCAGGGATAACACCGTCTACCTCTTCCCAATTAGTATCCCACATAGCTATCAACTTGTCGTACAAGTCTGGAACATCCTGCAAACGCCGGTCAAACTCGGGGAGCAGTCTTTTTTCCTCCACTTGAATTCGATTTAAATTCACATAGAAGATAATCGCACCAACTGTACTTTCAACAATTTTAGGGTTGTCGTGTTTCAAGCCCTGTGAAACTAAAGTGTGGATCCCCTCGTTTGAAACTTCTGGATCGAACAACACCTCTAGTTTGAGCCCACCAAAAGAGTCATTCTCAGGCTGAGCTTCTTCTTCCCCTTGCTCCGAAAAGACTTGCACCGCAAACAAAACGAAGACTAGGTGTAATACCATTCCTTGCCGCACTTTCATCAAAACAGACAGATACTAGAACAAACTAGGGAACAATCTCCTCAACATATTTAACAAGACGGGCGCTAGCTTATATCCTATTCCAAAGAACACTCGGTTTTGAGGATTGGAAAAGCCAGAAGTGTCGATGCCGGCTACGACCCACTCCGTCCAGTGCTGGCAATTTTGCAAAAACAAATGATATTTCCTGTATTCCCATCCATGATATAGGAAACGTTCGTGCGCACGGTGATGGTCACTCAAGGGCACGCCTGCTTTTATTTCCTCATCTAAGTGTTCTTCCGGAGCTTGGTACACCATGGTGCAATAGCGCTTTTGCAGGTTGTACATCTCTTGCACATCTTCGAGGTGTGTGTTGTTTATCATCCTACCGGGTATGTAAATAATTGCGCCGAATAAATAACTTCCCACATGGAATAAATAGAGTGGATCGTCTACGTCAATCGCGTTGTAAAACCCTCTCATTACCGCTTCTTTCGCTTTCTGACCTGGGGGTTTATATCCTTTGGTACGCGCGTAGTAGGGTTCTTCGTGGCGTATGCTCCATAGTGGGTTCACTAGCTCTAAAGTGCTGCTCAATACTTCAGGGACTCCCCCAAAATTGGGTGTGTGACACGGCCCTACCTCAATATAAAATTTCTTCGGGTCTGGCTGACCATCTGGAGGGCTATGTCCGGCAGAAAGATTGTGGGTTGTAAAGGTCACAATCATAAGGACGGAAAAGACTACCAGTGTTAGTCTCTTGGCATTTTCAATTAATGCCATAACAAGTCTCCTCAAATATTGATTGGCGAATCCGACTCCAAATAGTGTCGGGTCTATCAGATTATTTGAGGAAAGACTCCCTGCTTATTTACCCGGTCAAGGGAACTACCCTCAACCTTTGTACGGGCTGTTGTATTCACAGGCAACCCGACCCCGGGGGCCTCAAATAATCCAATGAAAGAATTTTACTATAAACAAAAACTTCGTCCAAGATCATCTTCAGTAACTGACTTACGGCTTTGGCAGATTTGAGATACCGGTAAATGGATCGGACGGAGCGATTCAGTACTGGAGCAGTTTCAGTACAGACAATCCTAACAATTCTGGGTGTTTGCTCGTCTTTTCGATTTGGGGTTATAGTTAGGACCTAAGAACGGTCGAAACCGCTCGATGTGTGCATTAGGGTATTGGACTCCGACAATCACCGTGATGTCTTTTCGTCTCAACTGTGCATGAAATTACAGCACCACAATAAACGCTCGCGTCCACGGGAGATCGCCAGGGATGGAACGGCCATAGCGAAACAACCCGTGCCGAAGCTGAGGAATGGAACAGCGCAGTCGAGCGCGTTGCGGTTTGTATTGTCGGCGATAACGCTCACACGTCTGTTCGATATCATCCGGCAAACGTCAGGAAGGGATCGTACTCATAGTTCAATAGAGTTATCTGTAATCAAAAAAATGAGATTTTGAACGATTGTACAAAAAATCGACCTTCATAGACGCCCGTAGAGAGCCGAAAACGATGCTAGACGATGTTTAGCACCTTGAAGAATCGCTCTTTTTGGGTTTCAACATAAAGGATCAATCAATCGCTCAATTTCATTTGAGCTTCTGTATCTCACAATCAATCTTCGGGTATTGTTGGTGGCTTGTTCTAAGCGTTTCTCCCTTAAAGCAAAAGTGGCACCCACAACTCGTAATCTCTTCCTTTCCCATCTAGGTATAGCAGAAGTTAAACCTGATTCCAAGGATCTAAAAAGCAGTGCGGTGTTGAATGTTAAGGCTAAATTGCAATAAAATACCCGCTTTCCAACTGAG
This sequence comes from Gammaproteobacteria bacterium, assembly GCA_009837185.1. GTDB lineage: Bacteria > Pseudomonadota > Gammaproteobacteria > Pseudomonadales > Azotimanducaceae > Bin55. Next base: position 6,878 of record VXUA01000071.1, read on the forward strand.
GCAACTTCACACCTCACCATCGGGACGTTGTGGACGATGTGGATTCAAACAGTTGGTTTACATCGCTGGAGTGAGCGACCGTATCCAATCTGTTTGATGATCGTGCTCATTCTCTGGCTGTTGCAGTGGTTCATGGCTGCAAGTGTCCTGTCGGCATTTATCGTGATTTAATTGGTAAGCGGAAGATATTGAACGCGTGATTTCTGAGTGTAATGAATTATTCTTGCCACTCCTGACTTCGATTAACGTCTTCCAACGTTGACTCAATCCACACAGATTCTTCGTCGCCAGTCTCCTTTTTCCAGAAAACTGCTTCGGTTTTAAGTAAGTCCATAATAAACTCGCACGCAGCAAAAGCGTCAGCACGATGTGCTGATGCCACTATTACCAATACGATTTGATCTTCAGGCTGTAATTCACCGATTCGATGAATTACTATTACATCAAGCAACGACCATCGTTGTTGCGCTTTTGCTACGATACGATCGATACTTGCTTCAGTCATTCTAGGATAATGCTCTAGATATAGGCTAGAAACTTTTCCTGTAGTAGATCGTTCCCGTACTAGGCCGATGAACGAGACGACTGCGCCTGCTTTCCCCCTCAGTCGTTCGCGACAAGCTTTCCACTCATCGTGTACCGAAAAGTCTTTTTCCTGAACACGGACGGAATGCATGATCTAGCCCCCGGTAATTGGTGGAAAGATAGCTATTTCATCGTCTTGTCTTATCACTTGATCAATCTCAGCCAGTTGCTGGTTTACCGCGACGCGTGCATGCTGGATATCTATCAAAGGATTATCTCTTCCGTAGGTGTCTTGAATTTTTTTCAACAACACTTCTACCGTAGATTCGATCGGTACATTTAGACCAATCTGGGATGTTCCTAAAGACTCTTTCAGAGACGCGAAAAACTTGACCTGGATGGTGATCGATCGAGTTGTCATCTCTGCCAATCACCAGACTTTCCACCTTGCTTGGAAATCAGAGCGATATTCTCGATCGTTACGCTTTTCTCGACCGCTTTCACCATGTCATAGATTGTCAGACTAGCTACACTCACCGCGGTTAACACTTCCATCTCTACACCCGTCTGTGCTCGCACCTGACAACTCGCTCGAACTTGAAGACAATTGGAGTGTAGTCGCGTGAAGGATATTTCGACGTTTGTGAGCGGAATTGGATGACAAAGTGGAATAAGTTCGCTTGTTCGTTTACAAGCTTGAATACCGGCAATCCTAGCTGTTGAAAAAACTTCGCCTTTAGGGACGTTACCAGACATCACCAAATCTAGTGTTTCTGGCTGCATAATGATTCGAGCTTCAGCTTCGGCAGTCCGATGCGTCGATTGTTTTTCGGTTATATCTACCATTTTCGCCTCACCCGAACCAGTTAAATGAGACAGCTTTGACACAACATTTTTTCCTGACTATTCACGGTTAACAATAATACACGTCACCGAATTACTTCTTTCGCAAGAACACATGGATCGCGACTGCAAGCAACGAAATAGGATGTCTTTGTAGTCCCCGTCAAAGATCAACAAGTGAACGCAGTGTCTGCGAATCTAATGTACGATATCCTAGACTTTTTAATCTTGCCCGAGAGCTCCAATCGCATCAATGCTCTCGTAGAGATACGATTGCCTAACCACTTCTTCCTCACATTCGACATACGAGAATTTCGACTGTACAGTCAAATTTGGTCGAAACGTGAACCAGATTCGCCCTTTCATCGTCTGGTCCATACTAACTAGTACATTTCTATCACTAATCGCGTCATTTTCAAACTTATAAGTAATACTCAGTTCTCGAAGGCTAATTCCCCTGTATACCCTGACCGACTCTGGTAAATATAGTGTTAGCACAGTTACCCGTTTCGTCTCAAGATTTACAGTGAAATCGACTTTCAAATCGTCACGCTCAACGATATTGTCTTCCGCAACGCTGGCGATCAACAACCTCGATGGAAGGCCGGTATAGGTAGCCGTCGAATCGGAGCGGTCTTGGAGTTGAATCGTGCTCAGATCTATTGGTACTACTTTAGACAAGACTTGAGCCTCGCTGAATGGATAGGGATATTCCGAAACAAAGGAAAACTGTTTTTTCCACCCATGCCGAAGCTGCTCATCATCTTGAGATTCCGATAAGTCCTTATATCCAAGTGTTGGGTGATACCGTGCATTCCTGTCGAGAGCCCGTCTCACGAGAAACGCTCGGAGCTTGGCACGAGTAGTTTCGTCGATAACGCACGAATGATGAACCTCCACGCCACTATAGCGCAATGCGTCGTCTAATAGGTCTTGGTCTTCTCGAGCCAAGTGATCCAAGCTAAATTCCTTCTCGGCTATGGATCGAAGAGTCGCCTTTTGCTGTTCGTTCGCACGATGAAACGTAGATGGTTCGTTGAACGAAAACGATTTTTGAACACTCTTCACGTAATTAAAGTTTACGGTCGTTTGCGCACAGGAAACAACCATCAGACTAAGTATTGAAACACTCAGCAAGACTACAAAACCGGAACGACCAACTGCCAATTCATCGTCGTTCAGACAGCGTACGTTTGTTTTTCGTCTGACCATCCTCAGTTTAGTCTCCTATTTCGAGCACAGTTGTCGTAAAAATAAGGTCACTAATGTACCATTGGCTCAATTCCCATCATATTCTAGCACAATACTCTGTACTTTATGAGCCCTTGGGTATTAACGATCACCGAGTGGGCTATTGCTCCTATGACGGTTTATTTGTAATTCACTCTAGATTGCCATGTTGCTATACTTCAAACTTGCCATATTCTCTTCGTGTTGTACGTGAAAACTCAAGCTAGGTCGTGATTTGTTCGCAGGATGTGCTGTCATGCTACGTATATTAAGATTTCTCTGTGTTCTAGCACGACTCAGACCTACAAAATACAAGAACCTCTACTAATCTAATTATTTAGCAATTATCCAATGAGAAGGACAAGAGTCATACTCGGATTGTCCGGCGGTGTGGACTCTGCTGTGGCTGCGAAGCTTCTACTTGAGCAAGGGTTTGAGGTGGTTGGAGTGTTCATGAAAAATTGGGACGAAGACGATGGGACCGAATATTGCACAGCGGAAACAGATTTCGCAGACGCTCATGCAATTGCAGAAAAATTGAAATTCCCCTTAGAACAGATAAACTTCGCTCACGAATACTGGGAACGAGTATTCACTCAGTTTCTAAAACAGTACAACCATGGATGGACGCCTAATCCCGACGTGTTGTGTAATCGGGAAATAAAATTTGGCTTGTTTCTCGAATACGCGAACGCTCAAGGAGTTGAACTAATCGCAACCGGCCATTATGCGAGAGCTGAGACTCAAGACGGAAAATTTTCGTTGCACCGAGGCTCGGATTTGCAGAAGGATCAAACTTATTTCCTGAGTGGCGTACCTCGTTCAAAACTCTCTCGCTGTCTGTTTCCTCTTGCGGAGTTGACGAAAACAGAGGTTCGAAAAATCGCACAGGACATTGGGATTTCGGTGCACGACAAAAAAGATAGTACGGGTATTTGTTTCATTGGGGAACGCCGTTTTAAGGACTTTTTGGCGCGCTATGTCAAGCAAGAAAAAGGTGAGATAGTCGATACAAACAATCGGGTAGTGGGAGAGCATATCGGCCTCCCTTACTACACCCTTGGACAACGTACTGGAATGGGTATTGGTGGGCGACGCGAAGGTGTCGAAGCGCCGTGGTTTGTCATGCAAAAGAACCAAAAAACAAATCAGATTGTCGTCACGCAGCATGACTCTGATTTGCTCAATGATGAGCTAGAAGCTGATAGTATGAACTGGTTAGTAGACAAACCGCAAGAAATTGCGGAATGCGAAGCCATGGTACGTTATCGTCAATCTCCTCAGCCCTGCTTCATTACGTTCAAGGACAATCACGTTCATGTACGTTTCCTGTCGCCTCAACGAGCGATTACTCCCGGTCAATATGCAGTCTTCTATCAAGATACCCAATGTCTCGGATCCGCGCTAATTAATAAAGTATTTCCCTTTAATGACTAAAAGTTCTTTTGAATCATTGACTGCGATCGGTCCCTTAGACGGTCGTTATCGTGCAATCGGGGAACTATTGTCTCCCTACGCGAGCGAGTGGGCATTGATGCGCTACAGGGTAAGAGTTGAAGTAGCCTGGTTTTTGTACTTAAACTACCATACGAATATCCCCTCTTTCCCTCCCCTTAGCGAATCAAAAGTTAATCAGTGTCAGAAAATTTGGAAAGATTTTTCGATTGAGGATGGGCACACCATTCGAGAAATTGAGAATCGAACAAATCACGATGTCAAAGCAGTCGAACTTTTTCTACGAGAGAAATTTGTTGAACTTGAACTCGGTGATCAGCTGGAATGGATCCATTTCGCGTGTACGTCGGAAGACATTAACAACCTCGCATACGCACTCATGATTCGAGATCTTCTAGATCAGGTATTAACTCCTCGCCTCGACGGACTTGTGAACGATCTCTTAGCGATGGCGGAACCCATTGTTGCCCTACCCATGCTTGCTCGGACACACGGACAACCGGCATCGCCGACAACTCTAGGAAAAGAGATAGTAGTGTTTGCCTCAAGGATGCACGATGTCGGAGAACGAATAAAAGGGACGGTAGTGAGAGGCAAAGTGAACGGTGCTGTCGGCAACTACAACGCACACACACTAGCACTTCCGAATCTAGACTGGCCTGAACTTGGCGAATCATTCGTGAAATCTCTCGGTTTAACGCCCAATCCAATCACAACTCAAATCGAGAGTCACGATTACTTAGCCCATTTCTTAAATGATCTCCAAGTTTTTAACGGTGTCTTGTTGGACTGTGTCCGAGACATGTGGAATTACATTGCGATTGGATATTTTCGACAGAAGCAGGTTTCAGGTGAAGTGGGTAGTTCAACAATGCCACACAAGGTGAATCCAATTAACTTTGAAAATGCGGAAGGTAATCTTGGTATCGCGAACAGTCTTCAGACGCACTTGGCTCACAAGTTGTTGGTCTCTCGATGGCAGCGAGATCTCTCTGATTCAACGGTCTTGAGAAACCTTGGTGTTGCTGTCGGCCATACGGTGTTGAGTATAAATAGCACTTGTAAAGGAATCTCAAAATTAGAACCGGATCAAGACAAGATCAAAACTGACTTAGATTCCTCTTGGGAAGTCCTTACCGAGGCTGTGCAGACTGTTATGCGGACACAAGAAATTTCCGATTCGTATGGAATCGTAAAACAGATTACACGTGGAAAACAGATGGATGATGAGCTCTACCTACAGCTATTATCTGATACGGGACTATCTGCTGAAAACCGTGCGAAGTTAGTGTCATTGCGACCGGATACCTATCTCGGTGTAGCTAAGGAACTCGCCTTACGCGAGATCGACCGTATCCGAAACGAGCGACTCGATTGAATGAACCTAACGTACTAATACGCGAAGCTTCGTGGACTCACGACCGAGATTCGCTTTATAAAGTTCGGTTAGAAGTCTTTGTCCAAGAACAGCACGTTCCACAAGACTTGGAATTAGATGGACTTGATGCTACTGCAGTGCACTTTCTCGCGTTCATCGACGAAACACCGGTCGGTACGGCTCGACTCCTTCCAAGCGGTAAAATTGGCCGAATGGCTGTGCTAATCCCGTATCGAAATCAAGGAATCGGAGCGAAATTATTGCATGCTACACTCATACGTGCAAGGGAGTTAGGTTACTATCCTGTCTTCTTACACGCGCAGCTGAGTGCAGCGGACTTTTATCTTCGCCACGGCTTTCAACCGTATGGAGATGTATTTGAAGAAGCCGATATCGAGCACCAAGCAATGCGATACCAAGGTGTCGAATAGACATTCAGCTTGATTCAGTGAGTACAGTTAGTTGGCCAATCCCACAAACATAGAGTTCTACGAAGAGTGGCGACTGACCTCGCCGATGGCAATTCTCTTTATTGCCATTCGTCGTTTTCGTCGCGTTGTTCGCAGTGTGATAGAAATCGTCTCTCTAGGTGGTTTGACTGTAGTGTTACTTAGGTTTCTTGATGTAGGGCTTGTAACTGCTATTCTGTACTACGCCGTGGCGGTATTGGCTTTTGTCGTGATTAGTGCGGTACTATCCTTTCTAGTGCTTCGAGTAAAGATTTCTGAAGCTGGAATAGCAATGAAATCTGGGCTATTTCGTCGAACGCACAAAGTTGTTCTTTGGGAGAAAATTCGGTCAATAAATTTGGAGTCTGGTCCGATCGAAAGAATTTTCAGGCTAGTCAGAGTCTCGGTAGATACAGCAAGTTCAATGGGATCTGAAATCGAGATTCCAGCCTTACCGGTCTTTGTCGGTAACTACCTCAGATCGCACCTGCACGAGTCGAACGACGACAATGTCCAACAGGACACCGCTGAGCCGCTGGATACGAAGACTCCTGATAAATCAGAAAATGATACGCTATATGCATTGCGTGGTAAGAACATGTTAATTGCCGCGATCTGTGCCAAAGGCATGATCTTCGCAACTATTCTGGGCATGGGATTTGTGCTAGTCATTACATCTAATGCATACGTCATCTATTATCAGTTAAATCTCGCTGACGATAGTGAGCCCACAGATACGACGCTTCAGGAAGAAGTCCAAGATAAACTGAAAGAAGACTTGGAAACCAATTTAAACTTTTTCAATGCGCTTCAACAAGCATGGAAGTGGTCTGCTCAAGAGCGCGAAGAGAACAGAACTAAATCAACCACACAATTACTGCTTCCATTGATGCTTTTATTACTTGCTATGGTAGTAATTCTGATTCCAAGTTTGATAATAGGTTTTCTCATCAAAGCAGTGATCTTTTATGTCTCTCACAATAACTACAGACTTCGTCAAGAAGATTCCAGACTGATCAGTGAACGAGGATTGGTAACGCGCAAAACTACAACGGTGGAGATTCGCAAAGTTCAGATTTTGAGAATATATTTGACAGTGAGATCTAGATTGTTTCAGCGTTATGACGTAAAAGTACAACAATCAGACGAAGACGACACAGTCGGGACTGCTGTTGGAAACGCTACACATCAAATCGATATTCCGTGCGCGGATGCAGAAATCTGTCGCGAAATTGCGAGACAGATCTTTCCAAAAGCAAATCACCACCTACCACTCGATCCGCGATCCGAGGAAATTCAACGCTTTTCTCCTACATATTTCTTTATTGGTCTCTTAGGAGTTGGCCCATTGATATCCGCATTATTGTGGGGTGAGTTGTGGTTTATCATGGGCGCACGCGCAGCAACTATTTGGTCACTCGTACTCATCCCTCTCGGAACACTGATCTGGTGGCAGTATTGGCGTCGCACAGGCTATGCGTTCTATGAAAATTTCATTTTGCTACGCAAAGGATTTGTCGGACATGACCTCCGAGTAATTCCGATATCGAAGCTCCAAGAGGTGCGCATTTCCCAGTCAATCATTCAAAGACTTCGTAATCGGAGCACACTACAAATGTTCGCGCACTCGACTACTTATTCAAACACTCTAAAAATACCGTTTATGAATCGACATTCCGCGGAACGAGTGCGAGACTATTTACTCTATCGAATCGAGTCGGGTAAGACTAGATGGTGTTGAAGTGAGAATTTAGTCTCTCAGATGTCATGCAACGCACATTAATAACACTACAGTTCCAAGGTTAATCTCACATCGGGCTCGACCAAAGGACTCGTACGCAATCACAAAACAGAGGCACTGATTTGCCTCACACTAGATACGAACTTTCATTAAATTAACAGGACTTGGTGAATCTCCTGGTCTTCGTACATCCCTTGGTCATATTTAAACTCGAGATTCTTCTACGACTGTGAGTAGCGTTCGAGAATGCGAGGTTTTCTTCGTAAGACTTTCGACGCTCCCGATCGATCTTGGGTAGCTCGTATGGCATTGCTTCAACATACGACTTCGCTCTAGGTTCTTTTAAGTTCGAAAACTGCTCATAGACTTTAGTTAACTCCCGCGCTACGTACGTTGGAAGTGGTGTTCTTCGAGAACGAAATTTACTAGCAAATTTCGCGCAGGGTGTCGATCTGTTCACATTGTCCAATAGGTCGAAGACGCTAGGAACATCAGATTGACACTCATTGTTCATTAAGATTGGTGCAGACGTAAAGGTAAAAGGCATTTCTGGAGGCTGCCAAACTACTTCGCCACGATGTAGGTGGTAGCGTATGTCTACCCTCGGAGTGAGATAGACTAGTCTGATCTCCCCTCTTCCTCCCTGTACAAATGCAAGTCTACACCCTCTGAGCTCCTCTAGTTTTTTCAAACTCATCAGATTGTGACTATGGCATCCCGTACAACCAAAACTACCAAATTCCCAATAGGGGTCAGCGCGGGACTCGTATGGATCTGTAGTGCAAGGTTGGCGAAGATAGACCACGATTACAGTTGGATCAATCATGTCAGATATCTGGTTACTTGTCTCCACAAATCTGTTTTATAGTTCTGCCTAACCAACGGTTCGCTTCGGAGTTTTCAGTTATATCTGTTATGAATTCCTGTCCTCTCCCCACTACTTGAAGCGTGTCGTCGTCGCCCCATCGACTTTGTCTTCCGTGGTACGTGAGGCCAGCTTTTCTGAGCCACGAAGGAACTTTCCAAAGACTTATTTGTTCGCCGATTTTTGACAAGCGCAAAGAATTTTTGCTTGTCTTGGCGAACTTACCGGGTCCAAGGTAAATCGTATTGTTTGCATTCCACTCACCAATTGTGTGTGGATGTCGATTTTTGAAACCAGATGGTTGATCGCACAAAGTTGGGTGTGCTCCCAGATGTACGACTTTGTCAATTCGCAAGAATCCAAATATTCGATGGTGTCTGTCCTTCCCGCTCAGGTCTGAAAATAGTCCAAAGAAGAGAAACACATCCCCAACTCCAACACCGTTGTTTGCTAGATGACTCTGGGAGGCAGCGGTCTGTCCAAAAGCACATTTTTCTCCTTCAAACATTGGATCATGATGACACAAGCTAGCTGCGGTAAAACGGTTCTTCGTGATCCTACTGACAATGTCGCCCAATCCTAGTTGACCATAAGTCGTCTCAGAGCGATGGTTCGTGGGAATTGGAATGCTAATGGGTCGCCCATTCACTATGGGTGAAGGTACTCCTCCAGCAGCGCTATCGAAGCCTTTGCGGCTAAATATTACTTTCACTTACCCGGAATTTCCGCAAGCCGTACTCCCACTCTTCCCTAGCTCACAAAATTTGTTCTGATACTAAGTGTGGATATGAATTTTCACCCCACGAAGTGTCGATGTGACCAAGTACGATGATGTATTTGGCGGTCTGTGAGTAGATCTAGAATTATGAGCCTGACGCATGCACAAAGAACGTTTCGATCGATTCACAAAAAAAGCGACTGAGGTTACGGGGTATGCACCACGAACACGAGACGTATGACGACTCGTCCCAGACGCTAAACCGTATTTTAGTGCATTTGAGTAGTACTGCTAAGTTGAGAATATCATTGTTTGGGTCGCCAAATAAGGGTATTAATGACGCCAAATTTAACTAACGAGTCACCACTCTCAACCACTTGGACAAATCAATTTGTAAGTTTAGCATGAGTATAGTCGAATTAACACTCTTCAATTGACGCCTTTTTAGAGATGCACCACGTATAAAATCCTACAAACCGCAGGAGAACACCTTTGCTAGAACGAAAACGAAGTTCTCGCCGAGAATGTGTCAGCAATTCGATCTAACTTCGAATTTATCCAATACCTTGACGGTTAGCGCGAAGAGACTCCCGTTCAACGCAGTTATCAGTTTCCACGTCTCCATGTTCATTCAACCTCTCTAAGAAATCAGTTGTGACACACACTTATTCTCGCCTTACTGGTTTATCCATCCTAATTATTTGCTTGTTGGGATCTTCCGCAGCCTTAGCCAACAACAACGTGAATGGGTCTATCCACGGCATCGTTACTTCAAACGACAATCCCGTAGAAAATGCAGAAATAACAGTCAGAAATTTAGACACGAACGCTGTAAAAACCACTGAAACTTCGAAAACGGGGACCTTTAGTTTTTCTCAAATCGTCCCAGGTAAATACGAAGTTACAACGAGTTCAACAGGCTATAAGAGTCTCTCAAGCACCACGACTGTTTATTCGGGTAAGGGTAGTTCAATACATTTTAAATTGGAATTTGGAGACATGGAAGATGTTTTGGTGACTGCAAGCGCAAAACTGGCTTTCGATGTCAAATCCGTCGAAAAGTCAACAGTGTTAACAGCTGCAGAAGTTGAACAACTCCCGGTATCACGAAACATTGAATCAGTCGCTTTATTAATTCCTGGAACGATGTCAGGCGACGTTTCGTTTGGAAATCTGGTTTCGTTCAGTGGTTCTTCAGTGGCAGAGAATGTGTATTACATCAATGGCATGAATGTCACAGACTTTCGCAGAGGATTAGGTGGTAGTGCTATTCCCTTTGAGTTTTTTGATCAGTTTCAATTCAAATCCGGTGGATTTAGCGCAGAGTACGGACGTTCCACGGGTGGTGTTTTAAGTGGTACGACAAGAAGAGGCAAGAGTTCTTGGTCTGCTCGAATGGGTTATACCACGACTCCTGAAATATTTCGGAGTTACAACCCAGATATCCCCCATCCTACCGAAGATGGGGAATTTGTATCACTAGCGAGCGTCGACAAGTCCTATGCGACTCAATATTTCCTGTCTGCGGGCGGTCCTGTAGTAGAAAATCGAATTTACATTCATGCAATCTATCAAGGTCGCGACTATCAAACTGATGACTTTACCGACAGTGATCGATTTAATCGATCAACAAGCGAAGATCCTTTCTGGGGTGGCAAACTCGATTGGATCATCAATGATTTCCATCGTTTAGAACTTACTGTCTTTTCAGACGAAAGAACCAGTGTGACCTCTTCACACAACTGGGATCGTTTAAATGGTGAAATTGGAACGCATCGAGGCGACAATTTCTCCAACCGGGGCGGAAGAAACTATATTGGTAACTACATAGGTACGATTGGAAGAAATTTCATCTTGTCGTTGCTATCGGGACGAAATCAATATGACCGCACCAACTATTCGGCTCTCGACGATCTGTGTCCAGCGGCATACGATTCACGCGATGGACAGCCGAGACCAATTGGATGCTGGACAAATCTCTCGACCGGTTCCAGCTTAGATACACGTGAACTGTATCGCGTAGATATTGAATTCAATCTTGGCTATAGACATCGAGTTCGATTTGGACTCGACCACGAGACCAATTCTTCTGAAGACTCGAGACGGTACTCAGGGCCTAATGGTGGCGAGTACTTTCGGTATTACTCCGCAAATTCCGGTTCAACTCTTGACAATGGGGGAATCGTACCCGATGGAGTAACTGCAGTAGTGCGTCATCGACTATACCGGAGGGGCGGCAGCTTTAAGACAACTGCTAGTGCGTTGTATATTGAGGATTTGTGGGATATTTTCAGCAATGTTTCCGCACGTCTAGGAATCAGAAATGAGAGTTTTAATAACAGGAATGCCCTCGACGAAACATTCATCAAAATGACAAACCAATGGGCACTGCGGTTAGGTATCGTATGGGATGTGAGAGCAAATGGAAAATCAAGACTATTTCTGAACACAGGCCGCTACCATTTACCAATAGCGAATAACACTAATGTTCGACTCGCGGGATCCGAATTATTCACGCAAGATTGGTATACACTGGGTAGTGCCATCGCACAAGACGGAAGCGTCGTGCTTGGCAACAAGATTGGACAGACTAGCGTCTTCGGCGACGGCTCGGTACAACCCGCGGACGAAGTTTTAGATACAACGATTGAACCCATGTACCAAGATGAGTTCATAGTCGGATTTGAAGCAGAGTTATGGCAAAACTTTAAAGGTGGCCTGTCCTACATATATCGAAATCTTGGACGCGCAATAGAAGATATTACGATCGATGAAGCAATCGGTTTACCAGGTGAATTCCATTACATTCTCACAAACCCTGGTACAGACGTGAGAACTCGATACGACGTGGACGGCGATGGCATTTCCGAACTTATCGAATTGAGCGCCGCAGAATTAGGCTATCCAACACCAGTCCGCAAGTATCACAGTTTGACGTTAGCTGTAAAGAGATCTTGGAACCGAGGTTCTTATTTAGATGCGACTTACACTTGGTCGCATAGTTATGGAAACTACGAAGGTTTAGTTAGATCCGATAACGGCCAATCTGACGCAGGGATTACCACGTTATTTGATTTTGCTGGATTGATGGAAGGCGCTTACGGAAATTTGCCAAACGATCGACGCCATTCGCTCAAAGTGTTCGGTGTTTACAAGTTTCGACCGAGATGGCAGTGTAGTTTTTCGACCTCCTATGTACATGGAAGACCGAGAAATGCCTTTGGGATCCATCCCACTGATCCACATTCTGCCCGCTATGGGTCTGCATCCTTTTATCGTCAAGGTACTTTCACGCCAAGAGGATCTCTCGGCAGAACTGAAGGCATATTCAATGTTGATTTGGGGTTGCAACTTGATCGAACAATCTGGACGAATGCTTTACAGATTAAGTTAGATGTTTTCAATGTCTTCGACACGAACGGGATTCTGGAGGTCAGAGAAGTAGCAGATCAACAAACCGGAGCCGCCTCCCCTACGTTTGGGTTACCCGCGGCGTTTCAGCGACCTCGTACCGTTCGAATATCAATTAAATATGACATCCACCCGTAAGTTTTAACGTTTTCTTAACGCATCGCTGAGCCGTCAGCAACCTACAATGGCTCAAAACTGAAGCCAATAATCAATGTAGACCAGATGCTTCAGTAACTGTGAGATCTACAAATTCTGGGACTGTCAAGTTACACAGTCGATCCAATTCGTTCGTAGCATTTTCGATTCTTGTAGCTTGTTCTTCCGAAAATCGCGTCCTTAGATTTCGATGGTATTTCTCCTGTAACAACGGTATTCCCTCTTCGCGACGGAATCGATGTCCAATGGGATATTCAACCTCTACCCAACCTGTTTCTGATCCGTCGTTGAACTTCACATTGACTCGATTGGCAATTGAACGTCTGTCTGGATCGTGATATTCAGCACTGTATCGTTTATCTTCGCGTACAGTCATCCTGTCCCTTAATTGGTCGATACGAGGATCACTAGCCACATCGTCTTCATAGTCTTCAGCAACAAGGTTTCCTTTCAATAGCCCAATGGCAACCATGTATTGCAGACAGTGATCGCGATCCGCTGGATTATTGAGAGGTCCAGATTTGCTGATGATGCGAATCGCTGACTCGTGCGTAACGAGTTCTACTTCTTCAATTTCGTCAAAACGATCAACACACTGGGGATGGAGTTGTACGGCCGCTTCTACTGCTGTCTGCGAATGAAACTCGGCTGGAAAAGAGATCTTGAACAGAACGTTATCCATAACGTAGGTACTATACGCCCGTTGAAATTCAAATGTCTTCCCCCCGAATGAAACATCGTAAAAACCCCATTTCGGGGTCGTAAGAACGCTCGGATATCCAATCTCGCCTTTCAAGACTAGCATTGCAAGATTTACAGCTCGGCTGGTAGCATCCCCAGCTGCCCATGACTTTCGAGGACCCGCGTTTGGTGCGTGGCGATAAGTTCGTAGACTCGAGCCATCGACAAAAGCGTGGGATAGCGCACTCACAATATCATCGTGCCCCCCTCCTAACAACCTTGTTACTACAGCCGTAGTTGCTACCCGGACCAAGAGAACATGGTCTAGCCCAACTCTGTTGAAACTATTTTCCAATGCCAAGCAGCCTTGAATCTCGTGTGCCTGGACCATAGCGACAAGGACATCCCGCATCGTGAGTGGAGTTTGTCCTGCTTCTTGCGCATTTCGACTGACATAGTCTGCAACTGCCAGTATCCCGCCTAAATTGTCGGAGGGGTGTCCCCACTCGGCCGCCAGCCAAGTGTCGTTGTAATCCAACCAGCGAATCATGCAGCCGATGTCCCAAGCTGCTTTCTCTGGGTCGAGAACATAGGCTGTACCGGGTACCCTAGCACCGTTCGGTACAACCGTTCCCGGTACTACTGGTCCTAGAAGTTTTGAACAGGCTGGAAATCGTAGTGCGAGAAACCCACATCCCAAAGTATCAATGAAACAGTGCCGCGCCGTCTCTAACGTTTGCCGGGATATGTCCATGTCGCTACAGACATAATCGGCAATGTCCACCAGTACGGTGTCTGGTTCAGGACGGATGTTTAAGTCTACGGCACTAGACATCTAAGTATCCAGCGTAGTTGTGAACAGAATTATCGATCACTAATTGGTGTGAAAGATCTCGGTTTGGGACCAATGTATTTGGCACTAGGTCGAATAATTCGATTATTACTTCGTTGCTCCATTACATGCGCAACCCAACCTACCATTCTTGAAATAACGAATATGGGTGTGAAGATTTTCGTTGGAATACCCATCAAATGGTAAGCTGACGCGTGAAAGAAGTCGGCGTTGGCGAAGAGCTTCTTTTGTTCCCACATCACTTTTTCAATCGCACAGGAGATAGGAAACAATTTTGTATCCCCAACGAGACTAGATAGTTCTTCTGCCAAAGCTTTGATGATGACATTGCGAGGATCTGCCTCACGGTAAACCGCATGCCCAAATCCCATGATTAACTCTCGGCGACTCAACTTTTCGAGAATACCTTGTACTGCGTCTTCCGGTCCTTCGAAAGTCCGAATGAGCTCCATGGCTGCTTCATTCGCGCCACCGTGTAGCGGACCTCGAAGAGAGCCAATCGCTGCAGTAACACAAGAGTACATATCACTGAGTGTTGATGCGCAAACCCGGGCAGTAAATGTTGAGGCGTTGAACTCATGCTCCGCATACAGAATCAAGGAAACGTCCATGACTCTAACAAATAGATCGTGTCGTACCTCTCCTATCAGTGTTCGTAAGAAGTGTTCGGCAGTCGATTTTGCGCGAGTATCGACGTCGATTCGGGTTCCTTCATGCGAATATCGATACCAATAGTTAACAATCGAAGGACTTGCTGCAATGAGACGTTCGGCAACTTCATACTGGCGGTCATGATCTCCTTCCGGTTCAAAATTTCCGAGCATGGAGATACCCGTGCGAAGAACATCCATCGGGTGCGCTGTTGCAGGAATTGATTCAAGTGTTGCACAAAGTTCTTGAGGTAAATCCCTCAACAAACTTAATCTAAAACAAAATTTGTCGAGCTCTTCTCCGGACGGTAACTCACCGTACAGAATGAGATATGCGACTTCCTCATACGTCGAATCTCGAGCTAGCTCCGAAATGTCGTAACCCAAATAGGTTAAACCTGTTCCAGATTGACCTACCGTACAAAGTGCGGTTTCGCCGGCTTCTTGCCCGCGTAGTCCCGCACCACTTAGCTTCTTATCTACCATACCATAAACTCATGAGTTCAATTCATCAATTTTCTTTTCAAATTCGTGATATCCAAGGATGCGATACAACTCCTCGCGAGTTTGCATTTTGCAAACTGCTGAATTCTGAGTGCCTTCGGTACGAATAGTGCGATAAACTTCACCTGCCGCTTCGGACATTGCGCGAAACGCTGACAATGGATATAACGCCATTCGGACTCCAACGCTTGTCATCTGATCTAAGGTGTACAAAGGAGTCTTGCCAAATTCAGTTAAATTAGCGAGTACTGGCACCGACAGCACTTCGGTCACTTTGCGGTACAACTCTAGATCGGTCACAGCTTCCGCAAAAATCGCGTTCGCGCCAGCTTCTATGTATTTTTGAACCCGCTCAACAACCGCTTCAATCCCCTCGGTGGCAAGAGCGTCGGTGCGTGCCATGACTACGAAATCTGGGTCCGTGCGTGCATCAACCGCGGCACTAATGCGGCTGCACATCTCCTCGATCGAAACTATCTCCTTGTTCGGACGGTGCCCGCATCGCTTGGTCGCAACCTGGTCTTCGATATGAACTGCCGCAACCTCGGCTCGCTCTAACTCGCGGACTGTTCGAGCGATATTAAATTCATTTCCCCATCCCGTATCAACATCGACTAACAACGGTAGGGTCGAAGCCGAGGTTATCCGGCGCGCATCTTCCAAGACATTGTCAAGAGATGTAATTCCTAAATCTGGAATTCCGAACGATGCAGCCGCTACGCCGCTGCCAGACAAATATATACAGCGAAAACCTTGTTGCTCTGCAAGTAAAGCACTGTACGCGTTAATCGTTCCGACGATCTGAAGGGGATTTTCCTGCTCAAGAGCTTGCCAAAATTTTTGTGGTTGCGTCATCGAGCTCGACATTAAGCTTGTGCGACTCGTTGCAAGTTAGACTGCAATTCGTCGAAATTTTGAACCACAGGAATATTGGGATAGTCTTTTACTACATGAGGAGGAGGATTAAAGAAGAACCCACTATTCGCCGTCTGAAGCATGCCAACGTCATTGTAGGAGTCGCCCGAAGCATACACGGTCAACTCTAAAGCACGAAATGCCTGCACCACCTTTGTTTTCGGATCTTTCTGCCGACGACGATACCCAACGATTCGATCTTGTTCAATGATCAGATGATGGCACAATAAAAATGGGTAGCTCAGGTTTTGCATCAGTGGCATGGCGAATTCATAAAACGTATCCGATAAGATTGCAACCTGAAAACATGACCTTGCCCAATTCAAAAAATCTTCGGCACCTTCATACGGTGACACATCAGCAAGCGCATCCTTAATTTGTTGATAACCGATACCATGACGATTCATTGCACTTCGGCGCAATTTCATAAGTTCATCATAATCCGGTATGTCCCGAGTGGTTAAACCAATCTCCTCGACGCCAGTTGCTTTGGAAATTTCCATCCAAAGCTCGGGTACCAAGACCCCCTCGAGATCTAAGCAAAGAATTTGCATTTCTGGTTGTGTAAGCAACCCCTTATCGAACGACTAATGGAGCGCATGAAGCCTATCCGCTCATGCGAAGAATGTTTCTTTGGGAAAAGTTCTGAATTTGTCTCTCGTAGGGTTGCCAAGAATCCAATTCGATATGACTCCTATTAACTATTTATCTCTTTAGCAAATCGCAAGACAAAACCGATAGTGGAGTATGGCGTTCCATTCAGCGAGCCATCGAAAGAACATCCATGTCCAATTGTAACGAAGACATTGATTCCGTGTTTACAGTGGGAAAATGGTTGCTCGATGTACGAGATACAACATCCCGATCGCACTTTTTACATGTTTTTGAACGCGTGTTTTGTAAGGCAAAGAATGACTGTTTTATTTAGTTTGCATCGCGTGTTTTGTATGGCTTGGAGTATTGTTTGTTCAAGGATCGAAAATAAATACTCCGAAATGTCTGAATCGCGTGGCCTAGAAGGTGGCAACGCGTTATTCGTAATAAAGGCAACGCGCTTTTTGTAGGTCAGAGAACGCACTTTTTGTAAGTCAGAGAACGCGCTTTTTGTAAGGTTTGAAGTGCAATTAGACCAAGCATTATTATTTTGGGTCACGTTGTGTGCAAGTACTGTTTACCTATAAAGAGAACGAATACGTATTCAAAAGTAAATTTTTAGAGATCGGTCTGGAGAAACCCACACTCTCAAGGGCAAAACCTCGCGTGATAATTCAGTTGACTAGACAAAGTAAAGAGGACTATATCACAGCCGAGCTTGCTGACTATTCGTTGTGACAAATTACTTTGGATTCTGTTTTTTTTCGTTGTAGTGTTGATCATTGCCAAACACCACACGGTTCTTTGAGAAGAACAAAAAAGAACTAATATATAACGACAACCAGCTCAAGAAGGTATAAGCTAAACCTCGACTGAAAATTTCAATGAATCCGATGTCTCCTCCAGCCAAATATAGCAGAAATAGGGGGCCTAGGCCAACGGCGAAAACTGTGGTGTAAGCCAACCTCGCAATTCTCAGAGACCCCTTATCCGGCGCAAATAGTGTCCATCTGCCTTGATAACGAGTAATGTGGATGGCTTTTTTTGTTTTATTAGTCTCTGTCACAAATGGGGAACTCCCTAGCCCACAATCTTTCTGTAATACGAAATACGATCGCGACTCACCGTAGCGATTGTATGACTGTCGAGAGCTCGACTGGAATTAAATGGCGATATATCTCAGAATGACTTCAAACGCAGATCACTTACTGACTTGAGCACCGTGCACGTTCTCTAACCAAGTTAGTTGATCTCGAAGTCTTAACTTCTTTTTCTTCAATCGCTGAATTCTAGATTCATCTTCGTACCCGGTCCTAATCAACACATCGATAACTTCGTCCAAATCTCGGTGTTCCACACGAAGTCGCTCGATGGTCTGCTGCGTCTCGTTTTCGTCTGCCAATCAGGTCTCCTTGAGTATTACAGTTCTGAATGAAATAATTCTGTGTGAAAGAATGACGGTAAACATAATGATAATTAAAGATGTTCTTAAATAATTCCTTTAACGCGCAATTCTTGCTAGAGTTCTTCACTCCTGCTTTTCGATTCGTAAACGTGTCTAGACTACAACGTCTCTAGTCTGGTGAAAAAGCTTCCGACAAGCAAGAGTTCTGTAGGTGAATTCCTCGAAGCTGCTAAGCGCTTTCCAGTACCGAGAGAATCGCAAGCTCGCCTAATTTTTGCGATGGATGCTACTCAAAGCCGGGAACCGACATGGGACTTAGCTACAAGCCTACATGCTGAACTCTTTACTACGGCTCGGCAAGAGGATTTAGCAGTCCAATTGGTGTATTACCGAGGACATTTCGATTTTTTTGCGACACATTGGAATGATTCTGCTGACGGTCTGTTGCAAACTATGCAACGAGTCCAATGTCTCGCTGGTATAACTCAGATTTCACGTGTGTTGTCCCACACAATTAAAGAAGCGCAGCAGTCGACGCTTAAAGCACTAGCTTTTGTTGGTGACGCTTGTGAAGAAGAACCTAAGAAACTCTACGACATCGCAGGACAACTTGCTTTGTACCGGCTTCCCGTGTTCATGTTCCAAGAGGGACACAATCCCTATGTCGCTCAGATCTTCGGTGGGATCGCGCAACTCACAAACGGGGCGCACATACCGTTTCAACCTGGCTCTGCACAACAGTTTGCCGAACTTCTGCGCGCGGTAGCAGCCTACGCAACAGGCGGTATAGATGCTATAAAGAATCTTCGAGGCAAGTTTACTCAGCAATTGTTAGAACAACTGCGATCATGATGTACTTCGCGTTAGCCGTCATAGGATTCGGTGCTTTTTTACTCCTGTGCAAGCTCTTGTGGAGTAGTCAAGGTCCTAGCAAGAATACTCGTATCATCATGATTGCTTCCTTGATACTCGTAGCTGTTCTTGGAACCTTTGTACTGTTGGCTCGAATTCCATGGTTCGTAGCTGCGGGTACTATGCTTCTACCGTTCGTTAGAGTCATTGTAAATCTGATGAGAGCTGCGATTTCGTTCTTGTTCTTGAAACAATTTCTAGGCCTCGCTCGAGGCGTAACCGGATCTTTCTCTACCGCAAATGCAGTACCCCCTGAAAACTCTGACAGTGAAACTCAAACCACTGAACTCGCAATGAAGCTCGACCATCCAACCGGTTCGATGACCGGCACCGTTCTTGGTGGAGAATTCGAAGGATGTGATCTCGATTCGTTGTCTGATGAAGACCTACTTAAAGTCTATCGAACACTTCGAGAAGAAGAATCGAAAAGACTACTGGAAGCTTACGTCGCGCGCCATCGACCGCATCTTAACGAGACAACAAAAGAGGCTAACGAACAAACTGACGGCGACGAAATGTCATTGAAACGGGCCGCAGATATTCTTGGAGTGAGCATTGATGCAAATAAGGAGGAAATAATTGCAGCACACCGTCGTTTGATGGATAGACTCCACCCCGATAAAGGTGGTTCAAGCTACTTAGCCGCGGAACTCAACGCAGCAAAAAAGGTGATGTTGGACGCGGCGCGCTAGCGCACCCTTAACCTCCGAATGGTAAGAATTCTAGAATCGATTGCACGTGGGGTGCGAAAAGAGCTCCAAGCATGATAATCACGCAGAGCCAAGCCCATATAACAAACAATTTCATAAAAATTGGTTGTTCTAAAAAATCTCTCCAAAGTGCGCGCCACATCTTCTAATGCTCTTGTATAACGAAGTCGGTATTTTAAGAAATCGTTAACCAAGAACGACAACTTCGGTACCCACTATCGAGTACAAGGCTGCACTTTATACCATTTCTAAGGGTACTGTTTTTATATATGTACATTTATATAATATAGGTCAATTTTCGCTACCCTTACTTAGACGATGAGACCACCATTAATCCCTCTCACCGAAGCACTGAAACGTGCAATTAACAAGGGAATCGTCGTCACTCATTCCGCTCGCCAAGCCTACGAGTTGAAGTACTCTTGGACCCAAAGTAACTTACTGTCAGGGATACGAGCGTTTCAAAGTCCAAAGATCTATTCTTTTGATGAGTGGTTGCAACGAACTTACGAAGATTTGGTAATTAAGGCTTCGCCCAACACTGAACGATTTCTGATCACTCACGCGACACTTCAACTTGCGTTCCAATTGTGTTCACCAGATACCGAATACGAGAAATATGCATTCGCAGCAACACGCGCATGGAGAACATATATAGAGTGGAACTTGCATCGTGTCGGACCAGATCTTGAAACAACCGAAAATGGACGGTTATTCCGAAACTGGGTAAAGCGATTTCAGAAGTTTCAAGAGAAACAAGAAATAGTGACTCTCGCCGAACTGCCGGCACTGCTTAGTCGCGCGGTGACAGACAAATTTTGGTGCCCTAAAGCAATCGCGTTCTTTGGATTAGAAGAAGTATCTCCCACGCGCCAAGAACTCATCAATCAGCTAAGAGCGTTTGGTTGTGATGTAGATGAACTCCAACCGATGTTGCTAGATTCAAAAAGACACCATACTATGAAGTTTGAATCAGCAAGTCGAGAGAGAAGTACGCTGGTTACATGGGCTCGAGCCCAGCTGAGCAAGTTTGGAAAAAATTTTCGAATCGGGGTGATCGTACCGGACCTTGGGTCTGGAGGTCCCAGACTCCGTAGCCAGTTTGAAGCCTCTTTTTACGACTGCGACAGTGTCGATCGGGTTGTCAATATCGGTTTGGGTTTTCCTTTACGAGAAACCCGATTGTGCAAAGACTTGATTCAGTTCTTAGATTGGACAACTCGAGAACTAGGGTATGAGGAAATCCTGCAACTTGGCCGTTCACCGTATTTGCGCAACCTAGCAATACCAGAGACGTTTTCGGACTCATTTCCAGAGCGAATGTACTATCGAGAGTACGTCATCCGAATCAAAGACGAAGTTACATCTCCCGTGTTAAGGTCTATCCTGACAAAGTGTTCAGGAAAAAAGAGAGCTCTAAATGATTGGATTGATCAAGCGATCACCGTATTAGATTTAGCAGGTTGGAGGTTGTGCGAGGATGAGGAAACAAAACGCGCCCAAGCAGCGTTCATGTTATTGTTCAATGAACTCACGAAGTTGTCCCCGTTACTTGGTACTATTCCGTGGTATCGAGCTGTTGCCCTAATTCGAAGCTCATTGAGAGCTCAAACACTCGCGGTAGACATTCGTAACACACCGGTTCAAGTAATGTCCCGAGAAGAAGCTTCTGGTTTGGTATTTGATGCGCTTTGGATTACAGGTACATCTGAAGAAACATGGCCACCAAAAGTAGATTTAAACCCTATGATTCCAATTGCAGTTCAACGAAAAGCCCACGTACCGAGAGTTACTCAAGGGCAAATCCTGAACTGGGCGAAAAAAAGGTCCGAAAATTGGGCACGGATGGCTCCTTCCGTAATTTTTAGTTACGTCGATGAAGAGCAAGACAATGCTGACTTTTACTTGGAATCAAGTCGCCTTCTCGCGCAACACCAGAATATTGAAGTCGCGACGTTATTGGAACACCCGGAACTAACGAGTCGAGATCATCCTTGGGGTACTCAGCCGAAAGAGCACCTCCTGCGACAATACTCCCCGGAGCGCGGTACTAAACTACCTCAGGAAACGACTTGGATTCGTTCTTCCACAATCCGCGATCAATCACGTTGTCCATTCCGTGCATGGGCCATTCATCGATTAAATTTGCCTGATCGAATTTCGCCACACAGGCTACCGAACGTTGTCGATAGAGGTACGGATGTGCATGAATTAACCGAAAAACTACTGACAACGGCTAAAAACCGTACCGAAATTAGCCAACTCGGATCGAATGAAATCGCCGCTGCCGTGGACCACGTACTGAAGAGACGTCGTCGCCGTTTACCTGCTCGTTTTATTGAACGAGAACGAGAACGACTAACCAAACTCGCTCGTCGTTGGATTGAGTTCGAATCAAATCGGGATGAATTTTCCGTTATGGCCCTTGAAAAAAAGTTTTCCACTACGATCGCCGGCTTAGATCTTTCGCTTCGGGTCGACCGTATAGACTCAACTGAAGAACTGTCATGCTTAATAATTGACTACAAAACGGGAACCGCTACGCCCAACTCTTGGTTACCACCACGATTGAACGAACCACAGATGCCCATCTACTCTGTCGCGGTACCAGAGGCTGATGGCTTAGCCTATCAGAAAATACCAGCCAACGGCAGAATAACAATGACAGGTTTTGCAAGTTCATTAGACGGCAAAAAGAAATTGAAAACGGTACCTGATGTATTGGGTTCTGACTTTTCTAGAGCAATTTCGACATGGAAATCATTGCTTGAGGAGACTGTTGAGGAGTACAAAAACGGAGAGGCACGAGTTGATCCAATTGACGTTAAATCGGTTTGTCAAAATTGCCACTTGATGGGACTTTGTAGACAATTCACCGACATTACGTTTGAACTTGAAACGCCCGTACCAGACGATGTCGAATAACGATCCTACTT
The DNA here is from genome assembly GCA_009837185.1 of Gammaproteobacteria bacterium. GTDB lineage: Bacteria > Pseudomonadota > Gammaproteobacteria > Pseudomonadales > Azotimanducaceae > Bin55. Next base: position 29,809 of record VXUA01000071.1, read on the forward strand.
TAGTTGCTAGCGTCAACTTAGCCACGGACAGTCCCATTCGTGATGAAGCGGTTTCGCCTAATGAATCTTATATTGTTCAAGCTCCGGCAGGTTCTGGAAAAACTGCTCTGCTCGTTCGACGTTACTTAAATCTGCTTACTGTTGTGAAGCAACCTGAAGAAATTTTGGCAATAACGTTCACCGAGAAGGCAGCCCGAGAAATGAAGTCTAGAGTGTTGAAGGAATTGACACTCAAAGACGGGATCGCCGCACAAGTTCACGAACGTAGCAAGCGACTACATTGGGACCTTGAACTCAACCCTCAACGTATGAAGATTCAGACCATCGATAGTTTCGCGTACGGGATCGTGCAACGAATGCCGATTGAATGCCAATTGAGTCTCGATTATCAAAGTATGGAAAAATCCGACGACATCTACTATGAGGCGGCGGTTGAATTTTTTGAACAAGTGCTTCGACAAGGGATAAATACCGAATACGCGACCGACATTCTTGCCCTGTTTGAGAACAACATCGATCAAGCTATTGATACCTTCGCCAGCATGCTGAGTCATCGACAAAATTGGATCAAATCCGTACAACGCGTGCTGTACGAGAAGAGAGATGGGAAATCCGATGCAGGGATCTTTGCTCAGCTAGAAGCAACGCGTAATAGTTATGTTGGCAATGTAATCGAAACGACACGAAGATCACTACCAGACTCCATAATTAACCGATGTAAAAAGCTTTGTAGAAAGGTCTGCAGGAACTTGGCTAAACCATTCCACGATTTTGAACGAATCGAAGATTGGGCAACGCTTGCGAACGTGTTCTTGACTAGTACGAACACCTTTCGAAAAGTAGTAAATGTAAGACAAGGATTCCCACCTAAGTCTGTTGAAAAACAACAATGGAGCGAGTTATCCGCTGAAATTAAGAAAGCCAATCTCATTGAAGTGTTGCAAAGGATTCATGGAATTCCTGGCGGAACGATATTGCCACGACACAGAGAAGCATTCGACTCCTTGTGTCTCGGACTTCCTTCTTTGATTCAAAAGCTTAATGTGGTCTTCCAACGTCGAGAATGCATCGACTTTTCCGAGCTGTCGTTCGCAGCGCAGCGAGCATTAGAACGAGACGAAATGCCCACGGAATTAGCCCTAGCTTTGGACTACCGAATTTCGCACATTCTGATCGATGAATATCAAGACACTTCAGATGCACAGTTTGCGTTTTTTGAACGCATCATGACTACTTGGAATCCTGACTCTGGAAACAGTTTCTTTGCGGTTGGCGATCCCATGCAATCAATTTACCGATTTCGGAACGCGAATCTAAGCCTCTTTCAACGAACATTCAATCAAGACATTCTTAACTTAAACGTACGACCTCGTAAACTGAACAGCAACTTTCGATCCATACCGTCGTTGGTTGATTTCAACAATCGAGTGTTTCAACGTGTTTTTGGAATCGAGGAAAATGCCGATTACGGACAGGTAGCGTTTGCTGAGTCGGTACCCGCAAATACTCAGCTTGAAGAAAACGCAAACGAGGATTCCGTGAACTTCGTTCTAACGCTCGACGATCCTGACGGAAATCGAGAAGCGCAACAAGTCGCGCTTCGTATTGAACAGCTGATTTCATCATATGGATCAGAAGACAAGATTGCATTATTGGTACCCACGAGGACTCGGCTCGCCGGATACTTCGATGCTCTGAAAGACAAAGGCATTCAGTGGAAAGGAATCGAAATCTTAAAACTCGAAGTCGCTCCGGTTGTTAGAGATCTATATTCGTTGGTCGAAGCAGTAAATGAAGATCGTTCCCGGCTTGCGTGGCTCTCAGTGTTTCGCTCACCGCTGTGTGGTCTGGCTCTACCCGATCTAGAGAAACTTGCTGAATTTAAGACTGGTTCTGAAATGCTTACCTGTACTACTCTGTCTACTATTGGGCTGAAGCTATTGGCAAGAGTACAAAAAGCGGTCCTTCAATCGCGGCGAGAGTCGCACTTAACTTTACGATCCCAGGTCGAGAGGTTGTGGTTCCGATTGGGTGGAAAACATGCCTATGAAGACGTCGACTCGATGGTCAATGCAGAGCGATTTTTTGAACTGTTGGAATCGACAACAGAACGCGAAATCCGATTGCACGACCTGTGGTCCCGCGTGCAATCAGAATATGTTTCTGAATCCGGTGAAAACGCTGATCTCGACATCATGACTATTCATAAGGCGAAGGGGTTAGAGTTTGATCACGTGCTTTTAGTCGACATTAGTAACGCAACAGGTAGTAATCCTCGCGAGCTGGTGCACTGGGCAGAGTTTGAAAGTTCCTTACTTGTAGCGGTACGGGATCAAGAAGTCGAAGATCCGTTTTATGACTTCCTTCGGCGCGAAGAGAAGGCGCGCGATGCGAACGAAAACAAACGCTTGTTGTATGTCGCCATGACAAGAGCGAAAAAGACTCTTTCCATCTTTGGACGTTTCAGCAAGACCGAAAAGAAACCTCGTTCCGGATCATTACTCGCGTTATTGGAGCCTATCTTCGATGACGCAACGGAAATCGACATCGAACCAGAGACTTCCGAATTGAACGTTACTCGAGGCAATCTTTTGACTCGAATCGATCCGAGTTATGAATGGGTCGAACCAACTTCCAAGTATCAAATTGAAGAGAGCTTGAAATTCGGTTTCTCTCCCGAAATCGAGATACCAGCACCTCCTAATTTTCGACAAGAACTTGTTCTAGGAAAGTTAGTTCACCGAGAACTCAACTGGCTGTCGCAAACAGCTGAGCGAGAAAACGTCTTCAGTACTGAGCGCATCGCAAGTTGGCAACGCTTTCTGCGAGCTGAAGGCCTACGTAGTGAGGAAATTGCCCTCTTAGTTGAAAGGACACAAGAGCATCTCAACAATGTACTCAATCACGATCTGGGTCAATGGATTATTAGTCCGCATCAGAATGAAGCTTGTTCAGAAACAGCTTACACAGCCATCCTTGAAGGTAGACTCACAGAGATTGTTATCGATCGAACCTTTATAGACGACGCAGACGTACGTTGGATCATCGACTTTAAGACCACCACTATCGGTGAAGACGTTTCTCATGAAACACTGCTTCGGGATAGCGAAAATAGACATGGCAAACAATTAAGTCGATATGCTTCGGTCTTGCAGTTGTGCGACCCACGAGCAATCAAGTGCGGCGTTTACTACACTGATATCCCTCTGTTTGTCGAAGTCGAAGTACCGGAGACACATCCAACGTAACTTAGCCCACGACCGCTGTTTCGTTAAAATCGTAATACAGAAATTTGTCGTATAAATCACTGGGCATTGCCTAGATTTCGCTACTAGAAATACAGTAACGCGATTGGACTAGGAACTCGTAATCTCTACCTTCTGTATTGAAGAATACTGCTGGTTATCTCGATTACTTTTTGGAGAGCAAAATGAACAACATATTTTCAAAATTAACCATTGGAATCGCACTGACGGTAATGTGCGGATCACTTGTATCTCAAAACGACCAAACTGAAGATGAAAACGAAGATACCAAAGATTCAGAATCCACAAGGATGATCGAAATTGATGTGGAAGCCACTCCGATTGAATCAACTCCTGGGACGACTACCTACTCTGCTGAAACGATAGAAAAGTCTCCCACTGGCGAGGGGAATCTAAGCGATTTATTACGGCTCAATCCAAGCGTGGACTTTTCTCGTGAGAGTAATCTATCTGCTGGGACCGCAAGTTTGCGCCCCGACGAAATTTCTATTCATGGACAAGAGTTTTATCAAAATCTCTTTCTCATTGATGGTTCTGACGCTACAAACGACCTAAATCCCGCAAATAGCATGGATGTGTGGCGAACGCCGAGTTTGGTAGCACCTCACGGAGGTAGTTCTCCTCAAGGATATTACATAGATGTTGACCTGCTAGAGAAAGTCGAAGTGTACGACAGTAACATCCCCGTCGAATATGGAGGATTCACTGGCGGAGTTGTATCTGCAGACCTTAAGTCCTACGGCGGTGAGGACAAAATTTCGTTTAAGTGGGGACTGCAAAAAGATGAGTGGGAAAGCTTTCATGTGAGCGAAAAAGATATCACCTCGGCGGACCGCTATAGTGCTGTCTACACTCCGGATTACGAAAAATCCAATTACAAACTTTCTTTGCAAAGGAGATTAGGGGACATCGGGATCACGCTGGGTATTACCAGGAGACATTCCACATTCGCACAAGAATTTGAAGACGATACCGACACGATTCAGATGCTGGACTATGAAGACAGCATTCAAAACATAGTCGGGAAACTTAGCTTTGCATTGGGTAGCCAACCACTGACGTTTTCATTCCGATCCACTTCACGAACTCACGATGGACTCACGTCAACAAATTACACCGGGCGATTTGAAAAGGAACACAACGGAATCGGGTTCACGGTTGGAACCTCCTATGCGTTCGGTGACGGGGACATGGAAATGAAGTTTTCTTTCGATCAGTTGTCCGACAATCTTGACAGCAGTACGAACTATTTCACCTATCATGAACATTTAGAAGGGAGTGGCATGTCCAGATATGAAGGGGCATTCGGCGATTCGGAACAACAACAAACTCGCTGGAGCTTTAAACCCAAATGGACTCGTCCTGCCTCAGAAACAGCAGATTTTTGGGGTTCCCATCAACTGACTATGGGCGGCGAAATTAAGACTACAACAAGCTTCTACAAGCGTCCTGAAGATATTACGTTCGAAAACTTCTGGTGTGTTCGAGATATGGGCCGAGAGGGTTGTCAAGATCAAGACGGAGATGGTGTAAGTAGTGCTGGAGATGAATACCTTCAGTCTAGGTCATTTTGGTTTGCGGGCGAAGTTGATGTTTCCTATGAAGAGATATCCGCATACATTGAGGATAAGTTTTCTTTGAACGACTTTCCAGCAGGTGATAACGCGTTGAATGTCACTGTTGGTGTGCGTGCAGATTGGGAAAGTTATCTCGAAAATTTCAATATTTCCCCGAGAATTAGCGTTGACAGAGAACTATTTGACGGTACTGTTGTTGCTGGACTAAGCCGTTACTACGGACGCAGTTTCTTTAGGTATGAGTTGAACGATGCTATTTATGGCTGGAGGGAAATCTATTTAAATCTCACGCGGCCTAGAGGACGACTAGGCGAAGAAGTACCTTGTTCTGATCCGGATTTCGTAAACTGCACGCATCGAACATTTGATGACCGTTCCGGCCGATCGGATTTGGATACTCCCTACTCCAATGAGTGGATGATTGGCTGGTCTACGACTGCATTCGCGATTGATACTAGTCTACAGTTCGTATCTCGAGAGTCGAAGCAAGGTGTATCGCGTTCCCGCGATGATGACGGTAACTACTTTTATACGAACGATGGTAGAAGCTCGACACAGAGTGCCTCCGCGTCGTTCATTAATTCTCAACCGTATCTATTCGGAATATCGGAAACAACGTTTTCACTCAGCGTGAGCTACAAAAATAGTGAGTCGAATCGTCAGGATGACGGCGGTTACGACGATGATTTAGACGAAGAATTAATTTATTATGACGGTAGTCTTATTTCCGCTGAAGAATTACCTGCTTGGGACTATAACGTACCCTTCGGTATTGGATTTTTTACGACAACTAGGTTCCCAGTCTGGGATGTAACTTGGACGAACTTCTTCAACCATCGTCAAGGTGGAACTATAGCGCGCGACACCAGAGAAAATTACATGGATCCGGACACTGGCATGTCACATGACATTTATGAAGATTTTGAATTTGATGGTCTACTAACTGTTAACTCGAAGATTTCTTGGAACGGACGTATTACCGATAGATTCTCTGGATTCGTCAACTTTGAAGTGAATAATCTCTTCGACGAAGTCGTCGACAATAGTCGATTCGACACTCGTCGCCGATTTACTCAAGGCCGAAGATTTTGGATCGAAGTAGGTGTGGACTTTAGATAGGCTACGATTGCACATTCTGTGCTATATTGCTGCTTCGTTTTTGTCATTAGTGAGCACTAAGTCAACGGTTGAACATTTACACGTTTAGCAGTTGAACATGTTTCAATCGTTGATTCGCTTTCTCCAAGTTGGAGGACCAGTAGTATGGTTACTGCTGGTGATCTCGGTCGTTGCCATCGCCATCGTTATTTACAAGATGTGGCAACTAGTACAAGCACGACCAGACGATAACGTCCACCTCCAACCAGCAATCAAGGCTTGGGTTGAACATGATCATTCAACAGCTATCTCAAAACTCAGTAAGCAAGCGTTCGCCCACGATATCGTCAAATTCACTATGGAGAATTTGTCTGATAGTCAACATGACGAAGCGATCATCAAGGAAGAAATCGAACGGATATCGATCACCAAACTATCTGAACTTCGATCTCTCTTACCTGCTCTTGAAGTGATTGGAACCCTCAGCCCGTTGCTTGGGTTATTAGGGACCGTACTGGGCATGATCAACGCGTTTCAAGCTATGGAAATAGCGGGCAATCAAGTAGACCCATCTGTACTTGCCGGAGGAATATGGCAAGCACTTCTTACCACAGCACTTGGACTTGCTATCGCCATTCCTGTACTCGCGGCGTTTAATTGGATGGATCGCAAAATACAGCGTAGCGCAATGCTAATTAACGATACGGTCACACAAATTTTCACCGCTTACCATCTTCGTAAAACAGCATAGATTTGTGATATGCTCGATTTGTCGCATTATTTGAAATCGAAGAAGCGGACGGTGAGTATGGTTCCACTCATCGATATTGTTTTCATTTTGCTACTCTTTTTTATACTGACCAAAACGGTCGTAGCAGACAAACAACTCAGTCTTGACACCGCCAAAGCGCGACCATCACAACAACAAGAAACAGTTACTGTTTGGTTAGAGAACGACGAGGGACTACTCGTAATTGACGGTCTGTTCGTTGAAAGTGCCGATCAGGACGAACTAGCATGGTGGATACAAAACAAGGGCGTAAACACCAACTACGTCATTGATATGCAGGAGGATGTTTCTACGCAAGGACTCATAACCTTGCTGGACCGCATGAAGCAAGCCGATGCGGCGAATGTAACAATTGAACTCGACAAATAGTGAATCTCAATTTAGAACACAACACCTCGAATGTGAACGATTCACAAATGATCCCTCTAATCAATGTAGTGTTTTTGATGCTAGCATTCATTTTGATAACTGGAAATATCGAGAAATCGAGTGAAAAAAGTCCAGACATTCAAGAATTGGCTATCCCATCTTCCACTAGTAACCTGGATCAAGAACCTCACGACGTAACCGTGACTCTAAACAAGTCTGGGTCAGTGTACGTTGATGAAACCGCAACCAGTATGGATGATTTCGCAGATCAGTTTCCACTTTCAGCGAGCGATATTGCTGATGCCCAAGTCTTAATTAGAGCTGACGCCAGTGTTTCTGCACACACTACTAGAGAAGTGCTAAAAAAATTGAGAGACCTTGGATTGAGAAGAATTTCCTTAGCTACTGTGCGTGCCTATTCATCGGATTGAAACTTAGTCTGATTCGATTTTGTACTTGGTGATTGCAGAATTGCTCCCGATTACTGCGATTTACTGATCCGCTTACAATCTAGGAAGGAAATAAACAACAAATTTACTGTCACCTATGGTAAACTCAAGGACTATCTGGACGTTTGCGATTGGATTATCGATCCTAGCGCACTGCGTTGTCTTTGCAGTGTTCTACGAATGTGGTCAAAGCTATGGAGACGACGGATATCTTGAGGTTGAACTGTCGCTTGAAGAGTCCAAGAGAGACCAACAAACACAAACCAAACGGGCATTACCAGCGCCGCCAAGGCAGGAGGTTATGCCCCCAATGCCTGAACCAACCGAGTTGATTCCAATTGACATCGATTTAACTCCAACAATCGACATTTCACCTGAGGATTTTTCAGAGTTGCCGGAAATTTCGCTCGATGTTCAAAATTTGAACGAGTCATTTGATCCTTTAGGCGATTCCAACTTCATTTACTTTGGTACGGGTCCTACCGATGAATCTGCTAGAAAGAAGGGTTCGGAAAGCGTCGAAAGCAACTATCTGAAGCGTGTGAGTACCCGAATCCATAGGTTCAAACTGTACCCAAGAGAAGCTAGAATAGCTAAACAGGAAGGAACCGTCGTTATTCAATTAACGCTGGATTCAGATGGCCGAGTTCAAGACAAAAATATCACGTCTTCAAGTGGTATTGATTTGTTAGACGAAGCGGCTTTACAAATTATCACAAAAGCCGATCCGTTCCCTAAATTTCCTTCGGCGTTAGTAAAAATAATTGGAAATCAGCTCAAATTCTCGACGGCGATCAACTACAAATTGAGCGACTCCGATTAACCGACAGCAAGCTAACGGCTTGAACTTCTTCGAAAAAAGGAGAAGAGTCTAGTCAGTCGGCGACTGTCTCTAACGCAGAAGGATCAAAAACAACCGCGGCATGTTGTTGAACTGAATCGCGTAACTTCGGACTGACCTTAAAGTGAGGTACGTAAGTTTCAGGCAGGTTGACAGTCGCACCATTTCGTGGATCGCGCGCGACTCGTGCTGCACGTCGTCGTAACGAAAAGGTTCCAAATCCACGAATTTGGACTTCGTTGTCCATGACTAAAGATTCATCTAAGTGCGACACTATGAGACGTGTGCACTGCTTAATAGTCTCCTCGGCATATTCAGGATGTTGTCTGGCTATTCTTCGAACTACTTCTGACAATACCATCTATGGAACCTCGGTCGCTAAATAATTACTTCTTCTTTAGTTGTGAGCGTATCAGCTCTCCAAAAGTAGTTGCGCGCGACTCTTCTTCCGTCTGTTGCTGGTACTCACGATGCGCTTCAGCTTCGTGGTCTTCCTCACTTTGCTTGATTGACAGCCACAACACTCGATTGCGATTGTCAACGGTCAAAATCTTCCCGACAATTCCGTCCCCTGCTTTCAACGCATGGCGAGCATCCTCTACGTGGTCTTGAGAAATTTCACTTACGCGGACGACGCCTACAACACCCTCAGCTAACTCTACGGTCGCGTCTTGTTGTGTTACTTCCGAAACAACACCAGCGACAACGGTGCCACGAGGATTAGCCTTAACATAATCACCGAAGCTGTCCACGTCAAGTTGCTTGATACCTAGACCGATACGCTCTCGCTCCACGTCGATAGCTAATACAACAGCGTCAACTTGCTCGCCGCGACTAAATCGTCGAATGACAGTTTCACCAGGTTCAGTCCAAGACATATCAGAGAGATGGACCAAACCGTCGACATTACCAGGTAAGCCGATAAAGATTCCAAAATCGGTGATGGATTTGACCTTTCCTGAGACTTTCTGACCAATCTCGTGTGTATCTCCAAATACTTCCCAAGGATTGTCTTTACACTGTTTCATCCCAAGAGAGACTCGACGACGTTCCTCATCGATGCCAAGTACCATAACTTCGATCGTGTCTCCGACAGTTACGATCTTCGTAGGATTTACGTTTCGACTCGTCCAATCCATTTCAGACACGTGCACTAATCCTTCGACCCCGTCTTCAATTTCAGCAAAGCAACCGTAGTCTGTGATGTTGGTAACCGTTGCATACACCTTGGTTCGAGGAGGATAACGTTCCAAAATATCGCTCCACGGGTCCTCACCGAGTTGCTTCATGCCAAGGGATACACGTGACTTGTCAGAATCGAACGAGAGTACTCTTACGGTGACTTCCTCGCCCACTGTTACAACTTCGCTGGGATGACGAACCCGTTTCCAGGCCATATCCGTAACGTGTAATAACCCGTCCACGCCGCCTAAGTCGACAAACGCGCCGTACTCTGTTAAATTCTTAACTGTGCCCTTAATGACTTGTCCCTCGGTAAGGGATGCTAATAAAGCGTCTCGCTCTTCACTGTTCTCTGTTTCTAATACAGCGCGTCGAGAAACGACCACGTTGTTTCGGCGGGAATCCAGTTTGATGATTTGAAAGTCCATTTCTTCGCCTTCAATGTCCGTCGGTTCTTTCAGTGGTTTAAGATCAACCAACGAACCAGGAAGAAACGCACGGATATCCTCTATGAGGACCGTGAATCCACCTTTCACCTTGCTACAGAGTTTACCCCGAACTGCTTCTTGTCCTTCAAAAGCTTCTTCAAGCCGTTCCCATGTCTCCGCACGCTTTGCTTTTTCACGGGATAGTCTAGTCTCGCCGAAGCCGTCGTCCACGACTTCCATAGCTACTTTTACTTGATCGCCGACATTCAGATGGAAATTTCCTTCCACGTCGAGAAACTGTTCACGCGGAATGACACCTTCGGACTTTAAGCCAACGTGCATGGTTACATAATCATTGTCGATATCGACTACCGTTCCCACAACGATGGAACCCGGTATCATCTCAACGGTTTCAACACTTTCTTCAAGTAGCTCAGCGAATGTTTCGGTCATATTCTCCCAAAGTTTCTGTAAGATAAAAAGTCAGGCATTGGAAACTGCATAAGCATAAAAATCCGTATGAGTGACAAAGCGGAGAAGCCACACGGACGAAGAATTGTGGGCTTGTACTCCCACAGAAATTTAGCTGTGTGCGACCGGACGAGTCGTACCCGTTCGTTGTCCCTAGCCAGAACTAGCGGTATTTTAACGAAGTGAGTCTAGGACTATTCGTGCTTTGTAGAGTCTTGTACGAAAATCGGTATTTCGAGAGTACTTTGGTTTGATATAACTAACCGGAAAGGCTAGTGATTTTCTGAATTTCGGTCTCGCCACTGCCAAGAAAGGTAGTTTATCGGAGGTCAAACAGATACTGCATCAACGACCCGAATGGTTACACCGAATCGGACCGCATGGACGTACGATGCTCTGGGAAGCAGCACATCAAGGTAGAACGGAAACAGTACAACTTTTGCTTGAGTTTGGTGCAGATCCTGACGTGTGGGGATGCTACTTCACGCCGATGTTTGTTGAAGTTAGTGCGTATGTCGCAGCAGTCTGGAAAAACAGAACAGACACAGTGAAATTTCTCCACGAACGATATCAACCGTTAGATCTCTTTTCCGCTGTATTCTTGGGCGAATACGAGAGAGTCACGAAACTCATTGACGTTCAACCCGATCGAGTCAATCAAGAGAAACTGCAACACGACCGAGACTTAGGATTCACCTCTCTACATTACGCAATCAGTGGTAGTTACAGCAACATATTAAAGTTACTTCTAAAACGTGGTGCGAAGCCAGCACCTCACACACAATGGTTAGTGAAGTTCGCGCTTTGGCGAGGAAATCTTGACGTTCTTCACGTCCTCTTGGAGGCGGGAATCATTCCAGATCGATTGAAGTGGGAACCAATATTCGTAAAAAATTCCAAACTTCTAGATGTACTACTACGTTTTAACATCACCATAGATCCAAACGAGTCAGAAAATGGTTGGCCACCATTGGTATACGAATCCCGGGGCGATCGAGGCGGAAACATTAAAAACATTCAGGAACTGTTAAATATAGGTGCTGACGTGAACATTCGAAACCACAAAGGGGAAACCGCATTACATTGTGCCAGCAAAGCCGGTTTCGGTACCGTAGTTGAACTTCTCTTGGCAAACGGAGCTCACATTGACTTACTAGACCACAACGGAAACACACCTTTACAACATGCACTTCGATCAACCATCAAGTCTCGTTCAAAACGTGCATCCGTGATTTCAACTCTATTACGGCATGGCGCAGACATCGCGAATTTAAGCGAGCACGAGCGAAGAAAACTCGACGTATGACTAAGAGCTGATTCGCCCAGTCCTATCGCTTCTCGGTACTGGCATTAACTAGATTACGTTCATTCGCAAGTCTGATGACTTCATCAACCGTTTCCACAACTGACATGTTTGAACTATCTAAGCGAACAGCGTCTTCCGCTGGTTCTGCAGGTGCGACTTCGCGCAATCGATCTGTACGATCTCTTGCCTCCATCAAGTCGCGAATATTTTGAAACTCTGAGTCCGGTAAATGTAACTGCTGCAATCGTCTTTGAGCTCTCATATCAAGATTCGCTTCCAAAAATATCTTCAGTTCTGCCTCTGGAAATATTTCAGTTCCCATGTCCCTCCCATCAGCTACTAACCCAGGTGCAACTTGATGCTTTCGCTGTATTGGTTTGAGTATTTCGCGAATTCTTTGCGAAGCAGCAACGATAGCTGCATTACGCGAGACCACGTCAGATCGGATGGTTCTAGTAATGTTATCGCCATTCCAATATACGTCACGTTGCAGACGTTGCGAATCAATTAAGACGAGTTCTCTGTTTTTACCAATCATAGATTCTGACAGCCAGTCTTGTTGGGTCGCGTCTACTCCAGCGTTAGAGTACGTAATTCTTACCCGTTTTGATAGCAGTGTCTCAATTGCTTCTTCATTATCGATGTCGATCGCGAGTTCTTTTACTAAGAAAGCAGTAATACGATAAAAAAGCCCGCTATCAAGTAGATTCCACCCGAGTGTAGTTGCCACTTCGGTTGCTACAGTACCTTTGCCCGAAGCAGCTAAGCCATCAATCGCAATTACAGGAATTATCGAGTCCTTGGAAGCGGAGGTGTGCTTGGTCAGAAAATTTTCTCCGGCGCAGTCTAATTTATAAGAATTTGTTCGAGCGTAGCTACGAATCTCTTGTTTTCTTCGGGAAGACCGATCGTAACTCGTAAGTGGTTCTGTAAATTGTAATTCGCAAGAGTTCGAACGAATATTCCTCGTTTTTTCAATACTGTGTTAATCGGTGCTGCCTCACGACCACAATTGAAAGTGATGAAGTTCGTTTGTGAATCGAGGTACTCTAGACCCATTCTTTCAAATTCGCGATATAGATAGGCGCGACCAGTCTCATTCAACTCCAAGCACTTTTGGACATAGGCTCGGTCGTCTAACGCTACTTCCGCCGCAGTCAACGCTAAGCTATTCACATTGAACGGCGGACGAATTCGATTGAGCATCTCGCACATAGATTCCGACGATATTCCATACCCTACTCGTAGTCCGGCTAATCCATAAACCTTTGAAAATGTCCTAGTGAGAATGACGTTCGGATACTCTTGACAGAGTTGCACGCTATTCGAAAAGTTAGAGTTTCGCACATATTCAAAGTAAGCTTCGTCCAAAACGACCCAAATCCTTTGAGGTAAAGCATCAAGAAAAGCTACAAGTTCTTCGTGTTCCGTACAAGTACCTAACGGATTACCAGGATTGGTGACAAAAATGAGTCGAGTACTAGCGGTAATTGCACCAAGCATCGCTGAGAAGTCTATCTTCCAGTTCTTAGCTGAAACGGTGACTAAATTTCCGTGCGTTGCGTAGACAAGGATTGGATATAGCGTAAAACAATATTCATCTACTATAACCTCGGAATTTGGGGAAAGCGTAACCTTGGTGATAAGATCTAAAACGCCGCTAGAGCCTGCAGCAAGTGTGATCTGAAACACCGATACACCCAACCGCTCGGCTAACTGGGACTTCAAACGTAAGCCATCTGAATCAGGGTAACGGTTGAGTGAACATTGTGCTTGTTCTAACGCATCAAGCACCTTCAAACTTGGACCACGAGGATTCTCGTTGCACGCTAACTGAAGAACGTCCTCGAATCCAGAGTCTGGCTGTGTCCCATCATTTACCGTAGACGGGACGAACGAAGGTAGTTTGGAAATGCTCTCGTTGACGTTGTTCATGATTAGTGAGACACGACTCAAAAATAACCGCTGGAATAGATGAAAGATGCAAGAAGCGCTGAGTCGTCGAGAAACAGAGTAAAGAGTCTCTGCATCAGCACGAATCGCTCAGCTTTTCCGTTGTTCAAAGTCTGCTAAGAACTCTACTAAAGCATCAACGGCCTGCATAGGAACACCGTTGTACAAGCTCGCACGAAATCCCCCTACGGCTCGATGCCCCTTTAAATGATGGATACCGGCGTTTTCTGCCGCGTCAAGCAACGGTCGGTGTAGAGCATCGTCCGTGAGTGTAAAAGTAACACTGACAGATGACCTAAAACGAGATTCAATAACTGAACGATAGAGCACACTTCCGTCAATTAGATCGTATAGTTTTCGCGATTTCATTTCGCACTGTGTTTGCATCTCTTTCACCCCACCTTGTGCTGAGATCCAATCGAACATTAAACCAGCTATGTACCACGCAAATGTGTTTGGTGTGTTAAACATTGAGGTGTTCTTGGCATGAATCGCATAGTTCAAATACTCTGATTCGTGCTCCAGAGGTTCGGGACACAAGTCTTTTCGAACTATAACGATAGCCAGTCCTGATGGACCGAAATTCTTCTGCGCACAGGCGTAAATGAGTCCAAATCTGTCAACTTCCATCGGTCGTGTAAGAAAGTCTGAAGACGCATCGACCACGAGCGGTACACTATCTACACTTGGAAATTCGTGATATTGGACACCAGAAATCGTTTCATTCGAAGTGATATACAGGTATTTCGAGCCTGAGTGACGTCGCCACGTCGACTCGGATGGAATGTGATCGTGCGCGGATGCAACAGACTTCGCATCACGCAAGCGTTCGGCTTCGTGCAGTGCTTTCTGAGACCAGATACCAGTATCTACGTATTCAACGACTTCACCGGGTGCTGCTAAGTTGAGCGGAATCATGGTGAACTGTAGCCTAGCGCCTCCTTGCAGGAACAACACATGATAGTCTTCGCCAATGTGAAGCAATTGCCGTAATGAGTGTTCAGCGCGCGAAGCAATGTCCATGAACGTACTCGAACGGTGGCTAATTTCCATTACGGACATTCCAGTGCTACGATAATCGAGAAGATCACGCTGAATCTCGGTCATGACCTCCGTGGGAAGTGCCGCCGGGCCAGCCGAGAAATTGTGTGCTCGAGGCATCAAGAAGTTAGAGGAATACCAAGACTCTAGCTGTCTTCACCGAAATCAGATTCGAGCTCTGAGGATTCGTCTTCCTCGCTGTCGGAAGTATCCGTAGAGTCCTCATCGATCGTCGGAATGTCGTCTTCAAAATGAGCAAGCGCGTCTTCGTGAATAACGGCAACACCGACTAAGCGTACACCTTCTTTCAGATCTATTAGCTTCACGCCAATTGCCATTCGTCCTGACTTGGCAATTTGACTCACGGCGGTACGCAACAGAACCCCGCGATCATTGATAAACATCACCTCATCTGTGCTATAAACTTGAACTGCACAAGTGAGTTGCCCATTTCGTTCAGAAGGTTTAAGCGCATATACGCCACGGGTGTTGCGACTCATGCATCGAAAATTAGAAAACTCCGTACATTTACCAAAACCATACTCCGAAGCACAAAGCAAATAGCTATCTGGTTGCGGAACTACGAACGCAAGTACCCGTTCCTTGCCCCTCAAATTCATCCCGCGCACGCCGCGAGCAGCCCTGCCAATCGCACGTACATCAGACTCTTTGAATCGCACGGCATACCCCGCAGATTGAACTAACATCAATTCTTGGTATCCGTCCGTAATGTGCACCCCGATCAGCTCGTCCTCCTCCTGCAGTGAAATTGCGATTTTTCCGAGTCTTCTAGGAGTAGCAAATTCATCTAATTTCGTACGTTTGATCAACCCCTTTGCAGTCGCCATACATACAAATCTATTTTCAATCTCCTCTGGTACGGGAACGATCGCGGTTATTCGCTCGTCGGAGTGAATTTCGATCATATTCACTAACGGTTTTCCACGAGAGTTTCGACTCTCTTCAGGAATGTTGTAAACTGGTAGCCAGTAGACCCGACCCTTGTTGGAAAAACACAACAGAGTTGAGTGATTGTGTACGACGTGGACATGTTCTACGTAGTCTCCGTCTTTTGTCGTGAGCGCAATCTTGCCGTGGCCTCCACGTCGTTGAGTCCCGTAAACACTCAGTGGTTGTACTTTCGCATACCCACCATGGGAAACGGTTAATAGAACATATGTAGGGGTTATTAAATCAGTGATCGAAAGATCTTCGATCGAGGAGCAGATTTCCGTTTTACGCTCGTCTCCGTACTGTTCGCGGACCTCAGTCAGCTCTTCTTTTACGACTTCATTCATCCGTTCTTCAGAATCGAGGATCTTTTGTAGTTCCTTGATGTTGTCGATAATCGACTCAAGGTCTGCAGTAAGTTTTTCTCGTTCCAAGCTGACGAGTCGTTGCAACTGCATGCTCAAGATTGCATTGGCCTGGTCAATGGACAAACGATACGTACCCTGTTCAATTTTGAACCCTAGGTCTGGTTCGATGTCAAGACGTCTTGCGAGTTTCACGTCGGCTCGACGAAGCAAAGCTCGAACTCCCTCTATCCTTGCTTCACGGTCTCGAGCTACGGAGTTTTCCGCGCCATCTCGTAACCACTCACGACTCGTCAATGCTTCCCTCGCAACGTCGGATGACTTGGAACTCCTTATGAGGTCCACAATTTCGTCTATGTCGGCAAGAGCTACAGCCTGACCTTCCAGAGTGTGCGCCCTCTTTCGATCCTCGCGCAACTGATAGACCGTACGCCGAACAATGACCTCTCGTCGATGTCGGATAAATTCAACCAACATTTCCTTGAGCGTGACGACTCGGGGCTGACCATCGATGAGGGCTACAGAGTTCACGCTGAACGACGTTTGTAATTGAGTTTGAGAGTACAGGTTATTGAGGACGATCTCACCCT
The DNA here is from genome assembly GCA_009837185.1 of Gammaproteobacteria bacterium. Taxonomy (GTDB): domain Bacteria; phylum Pseudomonadota; class Gammaproteobacteria; order Pseudomonadales; family Azotimanducaceae; genus Bin55. The sequence goes on from VXUA01000071.1 coordinate 46,486, forward strand.
TATCACTCTTCTTCACTTCGATCACGACTCGAAGTCCATCCTTGCTAGATTCGTCGCGTAATTCTGCGATGCCTGTGATACGTTGTTCGCGTACGAGTTGTGCAATAGACTCTACTAACTTCGCTTTGTTCAGTTGGAATGGAATTTCTATGATTACGATCGATTCTCTTCCTGCTTTGTCGACTTCAACCGAGGCGCGGGCGCGAACCATAATTTGGCCCCTACCCGTTTCGTATGCTTCATAGATTCCGGCAATTCCGTTGATTATTGCAGCAGTGGGAAAATCTGGACCTCGGACGAATTCCATGAGTTGCTTAGTGTTTAAACTTTCATCATCGACTAACGCAATGCAAGCATCTACGACCTCACCAATATTGTGTGGCGGGATATTTGTCGCCATCCCCACTGCAATACCCTGAGCACCGTTAACCAATAAGTTAGGTATACGGGTTGGTAATACGACAGGCATTCGCAAGGTTTCGTCGTAATTCGGCATCATATCCACAGTTTCTTTCCGCAAGTCCGCGAGCATTTCACCCGCGATCTTGGACATCCTTACTTCCGTGTATCGGCTCGCTGCCGCAGGATCACCATCGATTGAACCGAAGTTACCTTGACCATCGATTAACGGATAACGCATCTTGAATTCCTGCGCCATGATGACAATCGTGTTGTAGATCGCCAGTTCACCGTGGGGGTGGTACTTACCCATGACCTCGCCCGAGACTCGTGCAGACTTCATCGGGGGACGATCATGACGATTGTTGAGTTCGTGCATTCCAAACAGACACCGCCGGTGCACTGGTTTGAGACCGTCTCGGATATCGGGTAGAGCGCGACCAATTATCACACTCATCGCATAGCCGAGATACGACTGTCGCATCTCGTCTTCGAGCTTTACGCGAGTGTATTTTGTGTCGGGGCGAGTAGTTGGAGTATTGTTTTCGTCGTTCCCTTCGTCAGTTCCTTCTTCGGGACCATCGGAAGTGGTTTCATCCGTCATATAACGTTTTGTATTTTCTTAAAATAGCGAAGTTTAAACTTAATATTGTAATGAAAACTCCGTGTTCAATGCACTCTATTCTCGACAATGCTAACAAATAATTTTCAACCACGGATTTTCTGGTATGTTGAGTGTGTTTTGGTACGATCGTCAACTTGACTGAAAAACTATATTGAGGGACATATAAATGGTTATTGACGCAGAAGAAGTCGCGAAATTTGACGAAATCGCGCCTAGTTGGTGGAATACTGATTCTGAAGTAAGTCCCTTACACGATATCAACCCGCTTAGAGTACGATTCGTAGCTGATCGAGTCCCTGTTCGCGGTAAGGAAATATTAGATGTTGGCTGTGGCGGAGGTATCTTGTCCGAGCGCATTGGTTTGATGGGAGGGCATGTTACCGGAATTGATCCAGCGAAAAGGACCATTCAAGTCGCGAAATTGCATGCCATTGAGTCCGGCATTGACAATCGAGTCAAGTATCTTTGCACAACAGCGGAGGACCTTGTGTCAAAGAAACGTGAAAAGTTTGATATCGTGATTGCTATGGAGACTTTGGAACACGTTCTCGACCCGGCAGAAACGATTCAAGCACTAGCGGATCTATGCAAACCGCAGGGATCGGTGTTTATTGCAACCATAAACAAGACTGTCCAAGCTTACCTTCTCGCGATCGTGGCCGCCGAATACATCCTTAACGCGATTCCTCGCGGTAACCACGACTACGAGAAATTTCAACGTCCATCGGACATTGCTCGAGCTATGCGAAATGCGGGTCTAGTTGTGAAAGAGTGCGCAGGGTTTAGCTACAACCCGTTCACTAGACATGCACAGTTGAGCAACGATGTTAACATCAATTACGTGATACATGCTGAAAAGCCGAAGGCCAAGTAAAACGTACAAACCGGATCTCAAACTTCTCGCTAACAGAACCATTCTCGTTACAGGAGCTGGGGATGGAATCGGTCGCGTCGCCGCTATCGCTTATGCAAAGCATGGTGCGAGTCTCATCTTACTTGGACGAACGCGACAAAAATTAGATTCAGTCCACGATGAAATCGCCGAACGCACAGGGCAAGAGTCTTTGATTATTCCCGTCGATTTAGCACATTTTGATGCAAATTCAGCGATTGAACTAAAACGAGGTCTTCAGAATGAATATTCACGCCTAGATGGCATCCTTCACAATGCATCGATCCTAGGTCCTAAAACAAAAATAGAAGACTACCCCTACGCTGAATGGATGCAAGTATTCCAAGTTAACCTCCATTCAGCTTACCTGATTACACAGGCTTTGGTTCCCCTGCTTCGAAACGCCCTTGATGCATCCATCGTGTTTACATCTTCTGGGGTTGGGCACCGTGGTAGGGCTTACTGGGGAGCTTACTCGCTGTCAAAATTCGCTACCGAAGGATTAACTCAAGTGCTGGCAGATGAACTGAGTGAGGGTAGCAACATTCGCGTGAATTCACTGAATCCTGGTGCGACACGCACGTCAATGCGCGCTGAAGCCTTTCCTTCAGAAGATCCTAATACACTCCCTACTGCAGAAGAACACATGCCCCTTTACCTGTACTTAATGGGACCAGATTCAAAAGGAAAAACGGGAAAAGCATATAACGTACATGATTGGTAGTGATCCTCAACGGAGAGATTTGAGCTGACTACGAGAGGTCTAAGTTGAGACCAGGATAGTCGATCAAACAGCTCTCTCTTTTCTCAGACTTCGGTTTGGACAAAGGCTTGAAGTCAACACCCAACCATCGCTTTAAAGCGCAAACATCTGACCCAGAAACTTCTAAGTAATTCCCGACTCTGAGTCTCGTTGGTAGTATCACTGGACCAAACCGAACGCGCTTCAAACGTGACACCGTTAAACCTAGACGCTCAAATACTCGTCGAATTTCTCGATTTCTACCTTCCATGAGGACGACGTGATACCAATGGTTCGAACCTGTTCCTCCATAGTATTGAATATCGCTAAACCGATGAAGAACACCCTCTAGTTCAACTCCTTCGAGACATGCTTTCTGTTGTTCTTCCGAAAGTGTGCCAAAAACACGGACTGCATACTCGCGATCGATCACAAAAGAAGGATGCATTAAACGGTGCGCTAATAGTCCATTATTGGTAAAGAGCAAAAGCCCACTTGTCGCCACGTCTAGGCGACCTACAGATATCCAACGTTGATTATTTAGCTTCGGTAGCTGATCGAATACCGTTACTCGATGATGAGAGTCCCGCTTTCTTGAAACAATCTGTCCAGGTGCTTTATTCATGACCAGCACGCGGGCTTGCGAGCTGCTATCAGTTTTGGCGATTCGTTTACCATTGAATTCAACGCGATCGGATACTCCAATACGCTGACCTTGGTGAGCTACTTTTCCATTGACGGTTACTTGCCCATCGAGTATGCAACGTTCCATTTCTCGCCGGGATCCTAGGCCGTGGTCGGCTAGGAACTTTTGTAACTTTTGAGTAGGTTGATCGCTCAAGTCAGCGGCCACAGTCAGTGCTGGGATCGCGGGAGCTCTTGGTGTCAGAAGTTTCTTTAGTTGAATCCGAGTCAAGATTAGGTAACCCTTCGATGCCTAACTCGGTAACATGCATTGATAGCTCTTCAGCTTCTTGTAGTGCTGGAAGCTCGTCTAAGGATCGGAGCCCGAAATAGTCAAGAAACGTAGCAGTCGTTCCGTAAGTCATCGGTCGTCCTGGAGAATTTCGAGTACCTAGTTCTTTTACCCAACCACGATCCATGAGGTTTCGAATGGTATTGGTGTTTACGCTGACACCTCGAATCTGTTCAATTTCGCCACGGGTAATCGGTTGTCGATACGCGATTAATACCAGAGTTTCCAGGGTTGCTCGAGAGTACTTCCGCGGTCTTTGTCGTAATAACTTAGCAACCCAAGAGCTCATGTCAGCTCCAATCTGGAGTCGAAAACCCGATTTCACTTCCGTCAACTCGTAGGGTCGTGTTTCGCAGTCTTGTTCGATCAAATAGAGAGCACGAGGCACGAGTTCCAATAACTCCTGCTGCTTTTCCGGATCGTCTTCGATCACATTAATAATCTGCTGCTGGGTGAGCGGACTCTCCGACACCAGTAGCAAGGTTTCTACGATCCGTTTAACTTCGGTTATCGCTAGCACAACATCGAGCTAATGAGCTCCATCCCTCCCCAAGTTTTCTGTTGTCGTTTCGTAAATTCGAGACTCCTTTGATCGGCGCAAAATAGCGAGTATCAAGTCGCTGAAGCTGTGCCACCAAGGAAAATTGGTGCAAATTGTTCGTGTTGCACTAACACAATATGGCCCGTCTTAACTAGCTCTAATACCGCTAGGAAAGTGACGACCACAAGTTCTTTGTTCTTGACTTCGCCAAGAAACTCCTGAAATGAAACAAAATCGGCTGACTCATGCACTGTCTGAAGAATGAATTCCATACGTTCCTCGACCGATAGAGGCTCAGGACTGACTTCATAGTCTTGAATTAATCGGACACGGTCCAGAATGTCGCTGAATGCGAGTAATAACTCGCGCATCTCTACAGGTACAGGAGCAACTTTCACCAGTTGTTCGTCATAAGTAGCATGAATTGGGAACAGATCCCGGTCCATACGCGGCAATTGATCTAGCTCGCCTGCAGCGTTCTTGAACGTCTCGTAATCCAATAAGCGGCGGACGAGTTCGGCCCGCGGATCAGTTTCCTCTTCCTCCTCTTCGTGTGCTCGAGGTAATAGCATGCTCGACTTAATTTGAGCTAATGTTGCTGACATTACTAAGTAGTCCCCAGCTAACTCCAACCGCATGGTTGTCATCATGTCGATGTATGCCATATATTGCTTTGTGACTTCTGCAATGGGAATATCCAGAATGTCTAAGTTTTGCCGTCGTATGAGGTAAAGCAACAAATCCAATGGTCCGGTGAAGGCTTGTAGTATGACTACGAGAGCATCCGGCGGAATGTACAAATCTTCCGGTATTAGATCTCGATCGTAGGTCGGTGTCTTTTCCGTCGAAAGATCTTGAGTGGACTTAATTTCTGTATTCATCGAAGACTGATTCCAATCGCAGATTTGACGTCTTCTAAAGTCTCTTTAGCAACAGTTCGCGCATTTTCTGATCCTTCCTGAATCACATGTCGAACTCGTTGTGCATCCTCCAAATAAGGCTCGGCACGGGACCGAAAGACTCGTTGTTCTTGTTGCAATGCATCAATTAATGGACCTTTACAGTCCAAACAGCCAATACTAGCAGACGTGCATCCGTTAGTGACCCAGTCCAAAGTTTCTGGCGGTGAATAAATCTTGTGTAATGAGAAAGTGGGACACTTTTCTGGATCACCAGGATCGTTTCGACGTACTCGAGCTGGATCGGTCTGCATTGTCCGAATCTTTTGTTCTAGCTGTTTAGGTTCTTCACGTAAGTAGATCGTGTTGTTGTAGGACTTGGACATCTTTTCTCCATCCAGTCCAGGCAGAGTGGCAGTGTCAGTAAGCAAGACTTCTGGCTCTGGTAGTAATACTCTTCCGACACCTTCTAAATAACCTAACAATCGTTCTCTTTCGTCTTCGTTTAAATAATGTTGTTCAAACAGTTGCGCTCGTATCCGTTCGATCCCTTCAGAATTGCCAGCTTCGACAAATTTTCGTTGAACCGAGCGATATTGTTGTCGCAGTTTCTTCGGTAAGCGTTCGACCGCTTTTTGCGCGACTGACTCCCAATGGTGCCCACGACCAAAAGTGAAATTGAATGTGCGAGCGATTTCGCGAGTGAGTTCGACATGAGCAACTTGGTCTGCACCGACGGGTACACGCCCACCACGATACATCAAAATGTCAGCTGCTTGAAGTACCGGGTAGCCCAAGAATCCGTACGTATTTAAATCGCGGTCATTAAGCCGCTTAATCGTGTCTTTGTATGTAGGTACGCGTTCCAACCACGACAGAGGCGTAATCATGGAAAGCAATACATGAAGTTCTGCATGTTCCGGTACCTTACTCTGTACGAACACTGTAGCTGACGAAGGTGAAACTCCACTAGCAAACCAATCCACTAACATATCGTGGGTGTCTTGTTCGATGAGTTCAGTCGAGTGGTAATTCGTGGTAAGAGCGTGCCAATCCGCAACAAAAAAGAAACATTCGTACTTGTGCTGTAGATTTGCCCAATTCTTGATCGCACCGTGGTAATGACCAAGATGTAGTCGCCCTGTGGGGCGCATACCAGAAACAACGCGATCTTCGTTCAAAACTCAGAAACTCTCATTAATAAAAAGTATGTTAAACGCGAGACAAAAATTTGTTAGTCAAATTGCTAAGCAAAAGACAAATTTACAATCATTCCTGACCTGGTAGCTCACCGAGACCTTGACGAACGATCGTTGGAAAACCATTCTCGAGATTGACGAGTGTAGTGAATTCCTGTCCGAGTGCTCCGCCGTCCAAGATAGCGTCAACGTCATGTTCTAGCCTACTTCTAAAGGTTTTCGGATCCGTCAAGGGAAAGTCTTCATCGGGCAAGATCATCGTAGTGGACAGAATAGGCTCATTCAGTGCTTCCAAGAGAGCTAGTGCAATTTCGGAATCTGGAATACGCAATCCAATTGTCTTTCGCTTAGTCCCCACGACACGTCTTGGTACGTCTCTAGATGCCTTCAAGATGAAAGTGAACGGACCTGGCGTTGCTCTTCGAATCAATCGATAGGAGGCATTGTCCACTAGCGCATAATTGGACAGATCAGACAAATCTTTACAGACTAGTGTCATTAAGTGGTTCGATTGTAGTTTTCTAATTGTGCGTATCCGATCGAGGGCATTGGCATCTGTTAACCGGCAGCCGAGTGCATAGGTGGCATCCGTAGGGTAAACGATGACTCCAGTCGAACGTAAAATTTTAACAGCCTCATTGATCAGTCGAGGTTGTGGATGAGTCGGATGAATTTCAAAAAATTGACTCAAAAAAATCTCCTGTTTACTCTACTCGAAACCAGTCAATAGGCTCGTACCCATGGCTTTGAAGATAGCTATTTGTTTTTGAAAAGTGGCGGCAGCCAAAGAAACCTCGGTCAGCAGAGAGTGGTGAGGGGTGCGGCGCTGATAACACATAATGTCTATTCCTATCAACAATCTCTCCTTTCCTTTGTGCGGGACTACCCCATAGTAAGAATACCACGTGTTCGCGTTGTTCATTTACTACTTTCACGATTTGGTCAGTGAACTGTTCCCACCCATATCCTTGGTGTGAACCAGATCGGCCCGCAACCACAGTTAGTACTGAGTTTAACAACAGCACTCCTTGCGCTGCCCAACTCGTTAAACATCCCCGATTCATCGGAAACTCTTGGTTCGATGTCGATGACGCATGCATGTCGTCTTGAATCTCCTGAAATATGTTCCGCAATGATGGAGGTGGTCGTACACCAGGTTTCACGCTAAAACTAAGACCGTGGGCTTGACTTTCACCATGATAGGGGTCTTGGCCAATGATTACAACGCGGACTTGATCAAGAGGACAATAATCCAAAGCACTAAAGATTTCCCCCATTGGTGGGTAGATTCGTTTCCCAGCCCGTAATTCAGATTGTAAAAACGTCCGCAAACGCGCCATATATGGTGCTTGAAGATCTTCCGTCAGAACACTTTTCCAAGAGGGATGAAGCCTAATTCGTTCTTTTGTTTCCGTCATGGGTTGACGGATTTCATCTGCGGAAAGAGTAATACATCTCGAATCGTAGAGGTGTTAGTGAAGAGCATAACCAGTCGATCAATCCCTAGTCCCTCTCCAGCTGTTGGAGGTAATCCATATTGCAACGCGGTGATGTAATCTTGATCGAAATGCATTGCCTCATCATCGCCACGCTCTAAGCGTTGTACTTGGTTTTGGAATCGTTCGGCTTGATCTTCCGGGTCGTTTAGCTCTGAAAAACCATTAGCGATTTCACGCCCACCCACGAAGTATTCAAACCGATCTGCAAACAGAGGATCAGCCTCGTTTCGCCGTGCTAAAGGCGAAATTTCAACTGGATATTGCACGATGAAACACGGTTGAATCAATGTAGGTTCTACCAAAGTCTCAAAAACTTCGTTAAGCACCCCACCCCACCCTAAATCGCTAGGAAGCGAAACATCGTGCTGTGCGGCGTGTTGTCTCAATACTCTCTCGTCCCGGAGATCAGAGGTCTGAGACACTCCTAAAGCCGAGGCTACACTCTCCTCCATGGTCAACACTTTTGGTACCTTCGCAAAAGTAATGTCGTGGTCGCCCCATCGAACAGTGTCGGTCTGACAAATTGCCTGCGCCACTTCGTAAATCAGCTCACTCGTTAACACAATCAAATCTTCATAAGTCCCATATGCTTGATAGAATTCCAGCATGGTGAATTCTGGATTGTGTCGAGTCGACAAGCCTTCATTTCGAAAGTTTCGATTAATCTCGTAAACCCTTTCGAAACCACCTACGACTAGACGTTTTAGATACAACTCCGGCGCGACACGAAGGAATAGATCCGTTTCAAGCACGTTGTGATGCGTGACGAATGGTTTCGCAACTGCGCCACCTGGAATCGGGTGCATCATGGGAGTTTCAACTTCTAAATAGCCTCGAGAGTCAAAGAACTCACGAACTGATTTGATAACATGTGTCCGAGTCTCAAACACTTTTCGGGAACTCTCGTTTGCGATCAAATCGAGATAGCGTCGACGATACTTAAGCTCTTGATCCTCAATTCCTTGGTACTTGCTTGGATATGGTTGCAGTGATTTCGTCAACAACTTGAACTCGGAAGCTTGCACCGTGAGTTCGCCCTTGTTTGTGCGCATTAAAGTCCCACTAATACCGACAATATCTCCCAGGTCTGTCAATTCCTTGAATAGAGTGTACTCTTCCGTAGATAACGAATCGGATCGCAAATAACACTGTAGTGCGCCGGATACATCCCGAAGGGACACGAAGCTCGCACGGCCCATGTCGCGACGCAGCACAATTCGACCAGCTAGAGCAACCGAGTGTTGATCCTGTTCAAGTTGCTCTTTGGTCGCGTGTACATACTCGCGGTGTAAGTCATTGGCAAAGTGCGTTCTGCGCCAGTCATTGGGAAATGCCTCGCCGAGTTCGCGCAACCGCGCTAATTTCTTTCGCCGAACGGCAACTTCGTCGCGATCGTTCATTAGATACCTGCTAACAAATTTGCTTCCATGAATGTCTTAAGATCTCCATCTAAGACTCGATCAGGGTCGGAACGCTCAACTCCAGTTCGATGATCCTTCACTCGAGATTGATCGAGAACATACGAGCGAACTTGGCTGCCGAACCCGATCTTCGGTTTAGCATCTTCCATAGCTTGTCGCTCAGCTTGTTTTTCTTCTTGAATCATGTAGAAGAGTTTCGCTCGTAATTGTTTCCACGCCTGAGCCCTGTTCTTGTGCTGAGAGCGTTCACTTTGGCACTGTACGACGGTCTTCGTGGGCAGATGTGTAAGACGCACTGCTGAGTCGGTCTGATTCACATGTTGCCCGCCTGCACCACTCGCTCGATAAGTGTCCGTTCGTACGTCACTTGGATCAATTTCCACGTCCACATCATCGTCAATGTCGGCGTAAACAAACACCGACGCGAAAGAGGTATGCCTTCTGTGGTTGGAGTCGAATGGGGAATTTCTAACTAAGCGATGCACTCCGGTTTCTGTTCTCAGCCAGCCGTAGGCGTGATCACCCTGAACCAAGATTGTCGAACTGCGAATCCCAGCGATGTCCCCATCGGAGAGTTCGACAATACGGTACTTGTAGCCATTCTTTTCACACCATTGGACATACATTCGAAAGAGCATACTTGCCCAGTCTTGGGACTCAGTACCACCCTCGCCAAATTGAATGTCGATGTACGCGTTCTGCGGGTCAAGTTCGTTTGAGAACATTTTTCGAAGTTCCAAGTCTTGCAAAGACGTTTCCACAACGTCTAGCTGCAAGTCGATTTCATCAAACATCTCCGTATCTTGCTCCTCAATCGCTAACGCGAAGAATTCTTCAGACTCCTGTAACTGACTCAGAATTTGTTCAATACCTTGTATGGACGTTCTCAGCGATGATTGCTCTTTGGCCAGAGCTTCAGACAAGGAGACATCACTCCAAACCTCAGGGTTCGAGAGTTCTAGCTCGATTTCCGCTAGTCGGTCTTTGTTCGCTTCGTAGTCAAAGAGAGTCTCGATATGCGATAGTACGAATACGCAAGTCTTTTAATCGTTCTCTTATTGAGGTTAATTCAGCCAAAGAAATTCTCCAAAATTAGTTAGTTGTCGTTTAGTTGGTTAATGGTTCCACACATTCAACGATGAGTTGTAAAGTTTGGCGGTCGCGGTAGTCATTGATTGCGGGTCGAAAAGCAATTTTCACCTCATCGGGTACATGAGAGTCACGTTGAAACATGATGCCATCAAATAGTTGTTTGCCTCGAATCAATTCTAACTTCAAGTGTTTCCCATTTGAAGTAAAGTGTTGACTCAATACTCGGAAGTTTCCATGAAATAGTGGTTTCGGAAACGCTTGCCCCCAAGGTCCCAAAGAATCGATCTGTTTTACGAAGTCTAGTGAAAAATGGTGATCTTCCAACTCACCATCCGTATACAAAACGGCATCGAACGCGTTCTCTGGTGCACGTTGACTAACAAAATTATCGAAAATGTTCGCAAAGCGTTCAAAACTCTCGCGATGAATCGTGAGCCCGGCCGCCATGGCATGACCACCATGAGAATGAACCAACTGCGGGTAAGCTGAAGCTATATCGGCGATCACGTCCCGAATGTTAATACCTGGTATGCTCCGTCCGGAACCCTTGAGAAGGATTGATCTAACACCTCTTCCGGCAGCAAACGCAATAGTCGGTCTGTGTATGGTTTGTGCAAGTTTTCCCGCGACAAGCCCGACTACACCTTCATGATAGTTCTTATCAAAAATACAAACTCCACAACGAGTCGGATCAATATTCTCTGTGACTGCGTCCAAGGCGACTTCGGTCATTTCATGTTGAATCTCTCGACGTTCCTTATTTATCTTTTGCAGCTCGGTTGCGTACCGCATGGCCGTGTCGTTATCCTCTGCCAATAACGTATGAATGCCAACGCTGATGTCTGTTAATCGCCCCGCGGCGTTCAATCGAGGACCGATCTGGAATCCGAGATTTTCTTCATCAATTTTCTTGATGTCGACACCACTCACGGTACAGAGTGTTTCTATACCCGGTCTCGTTCGTCCACCTTGCATTCTTTTTAAGCCCTGAGTAACCAGTAATCGGTTGTTTCGATCTAGAGGTACCAAATCGACAACCGTACCAAGAGCAACAAGATCTAAATATGAAGCTAAGTTCGGAGCAGTGATATTGTTCTTCTGAAAGTATCCAGTCTGATTGAGTAGTCGCCGCACCTGTAGCATCAAGTAGAACACCACCCCAACGCCAGCTGGCTGACTACCGAAGTCACAACCGAGTAGCTGTGGATTCACGATCGCATTGGCTGGAGGAAGCTCTTTCGGTGGTAGGTGATGATCTGTGATAACTACGTCGATGTCGTTTTCCCTTGCGAATGTCACACCCTCGTGCGAACTGATCCCATTATCTACAGTGATGATCAAGTTCGGTTCGAATCGCAAAAGCGTTTCTACGAACTTCTTTGTTAATCCGTAGCCCAAATCGAATCGATTGGGCACAGAAAAATCGACTTGTTTTGCACCAAATGCTCTGAGAGCCGATACGCACAGCACGCTAGCAGTCGCACCGTCTGCATCGAAATCCCCAGCGATAATGACTCGTTCCTGTCGTTCAATTGCTTCTACTACTCGGCGCGCCGCATCTTCGACTCCTGACAGTTTTTCTACAGGGATCAGATTTCGAAAGCCGTAGTCAAGATCAGACGCGTTCTTAACTCCTCGTGTCGTCAGGATGCGAGCGAGTACAGGGTCTAGTTGAAGCTCCTCACTTAGCTGCTTCCAGTGGTCTGCGACGGGACGTTCCCGAATGGAGGATGTGACCATTCAGTCGATTGCTTGGTTGACAGGAGAATCCTGTGTCTCGGTCATCAATGGAGTGTTGGCGGTTAACTATCCCCGCGATCGTACGATTTCAGATTGCTGATACAACCCTCTGATTGCGTTATTAAGAGTCGGAACTCTCAAGTTGCTCCAAAATTTGAACCAATTGTGCAGGCTTTTGATATCCCGGGATCAAGCTGCCATCTGCTAGAATTAATGCAGGTGTTCCTCGAACCTGCATCTTTAGCCCGAGTTGGTGATGCTCCGCCACGGGATTTTCACAACTCTTTTGTTCAATTTCCTTGCCGTTTTTTAGTAGCGTCATAGCTGCGTTGGGATCGTCGGCACACCAAGCCGATTCCAGATATTGAGCACTTGGTGAATCCACACCGGCGCGAGGGAAGGCTAGATATCGTATTTCGATCCCGGCTTTGTTGTAATCGTCCATGTCTTTATGTAACAAACGGCAGTAGCCACATGTAATGTCGGTAAACACATAAACTACTGCAGACTCTGATCCTTCGGTTGTATCGGCAGCGAAATTTATGGATTCATCCTTGTCCAATGCTTGCAACAATGCCGAGCGCGATTTGTTTCTGCTCTCTTCGGTAAGGTTGAATGGGAATTGTGCGTCATCGCGCATTTCATAGAGCGTACCAACGAAAAAATGCTTTCCTGAACCGGTGATGTATAAGAATTCGCTTGCCGGCGTTTCGACTAGAAAGAAATTCTCTACGGGGGTCTCTTCAATAGACTGAACTTTTCCCCCTAGACGCCGAACCGTTTCCCTTACGGTTTCTTGTTTTTGTTCTAATTCCGCATCCGTAGTGTTCGCTTCCGTTGTTTCTTGCGTGCTGCTGGTCACTCCAAAAAACAGAAGACCGACTATCATGAGTGAAATTAATACCGTCGTTTTGATTTGTTGCTGTTTTTTATTCATGATGAATTCTTATCCCCTAGGATGATGTTGCGTGTGTATGTTTTTTAGTCGTTGAGTAGCGACATGTGTATATATTTGGGTCGTAGACAAAGTTTCATGGCCAAGCATTAGTTGAACCGAACGTAGGTCCGCGCCATGATTGAGCAAGTGCGTCGCGAACGCATGCCGCAATGAGTGTGGAGAAACAGGTTTCTCGATTCCAGCTCGTTGTGCGTATCGTTTGATTCCATGCCAAAATGTTTGTCTGCTCATTCTTTGAGCGCGTAAGCTTGGGAAAAGTTCGTTACATGCACCACCCTTCAATAGCTCCGGACGAATATTGTGCAAATATCGCTGCAACCAGTCTTGTGCGTCTTCACCCAATGGAACGATGCGTTCCTTTGAGCCTTTACCAAATACTCTCACGACCCCTTGTCGAACATTCACCGCGCTCGCAGGAAGATTCACGATCTCGCTTACACGTAGGCCTGTTGCGTACATCAACTCTAACATCACTCGATCTCGAAATTCCCACGTACGTTTCTCCACTAGTGGGGCATTAAGCAAATCATCGACATCTTCTTCAGTAAGTACGTTCGCTAAAGCGCGACCAAGTTTCGGAAGCTGAATATGAGCACAAGGATTGTGGTTAATGAGTCCCTGCTCAATCGCATAGGTATAGAATCCTCGAAGAGTAGATAGTGTGCGTGCAGACGATCTTGACGATACGCCCGAGCGTTGTCGAAATGCGAGATAGTTCAGAATCGTCGCTTCATCACATTTGAGCAATGAGTCGCCCAACCACCGAAACAACTGTATTAAGTCCCGTTGATAAGCGTCGCAGGTTGCTGCCGACAAGCCTTTTTCGAGCCAAACATGTTGTACGTACCGCCGAATTTCCGTCGGTACATCTATGTTGTCTTTGTCCGCTAGTTTAGACATCCGTGTCAATTTCACAGTTCGATGTCTGAGTACCGAACTGATTTAAAAGTTTAACTCAAGGTTACTTTATTATGCCCAAAGTTAAACTTTTTCTTTAATCCGAGCAGAACGACCAGAGCGGTCTCGTAAATAGTAGAGCTTTGCCTTGCGCACGTCGCCTCGCCGCAATACTTTGATAGACTCAATCGCTGGACTGTGCGTCTGAAATGTTCGCTCCACTCCTACACCATGGGAAATCTTGCGTACGGTGAATGAGGAATTCAGTCCACGATTTTGTTTCGCGATCACGGCACCTTCGAAGGCTTGCAGTCGATCTCTCGAACCTTCCCGAACCACGACGCGAACAGAAACTGTGTCTCCAGCCCGAAACTCCGGTACTGAGTCCTTCATCTGTTCATTTTCGATCTGTTCAATTATTTTGTTATTTCGCACAAAGATTCCTCCTCGACAGTTTCTAAATTCGCTGGCTGGGCGTTTAATACACAATCACGCAATTCCGCAGATTCCGTTTCTTTATTGACTCGCTGGACCAACAAGTCCGGTCGTCGTTTCCAAGTTTTTTCAATTCGTTGTTGGTGTCGCCACCGTTCTACCGCACGGTGGTCCCCCGAAAGTAACACTTCGGGTACTTCCACACCCTCAAAAACCCGCGGGCGAGTGTACTGCGGACAGTCTAATAGATCGTCTGTAAACGACTCGCACTCTATTGATTCAGGGTTGTTCACTGTACCCTCAATATATCGACCAATTACATCAACTACAACGGATGCTGCAAGTTCGCCACCACTAAGCACATAGTCTCCAATGGAAATTTCCAAATCCACGTAGTTTGTGATAAACCTCTCATCAACACCCTCATATCGACCTGCTACCAGCAATAGTGCGTCAAGTTGCGAAAGTTTTGTTGCTAGAGACTGAGAAAAACGCGTACCTTGCGGTGAGAGTAACGCGGTTTTGAGAGTTCGAGGTCTTACTCGTTCTCTTGCCGCTTGCACGCACGCTGCTAATGGTTCGGCCGCCAGAACCATACCTGGACCGCCGCCGAATGGTCTGTCGTCGACACTACCATAAGAGTTCAATGGATAGTCTCTCGGATTGATTGTCTCAAATGAAATGTCGCCGCGTTCGATCGCGCGACCTACAACCCCTTCCTTGAACATGGCTTTCACCAGGTCCGGAAATATCGTTACTACACCAAGCCACATTTTTGAGTCCTTTACACCCACTCTCGATTCCAAGACACGGTAATCTTCGTTCCAGAAACTACTTCGTGAACGTACTCAGGTATGAAAGGAATCATCAAATCGTGTTCGGACAGGTCTCGGTCTCGAACCACCAAAACCGGATGAGCACCATTCCATGCTACATCGTGCACCACGCCCAAAAGCACCGCTTCTAAATTGATCACTTCCACGCCCAATAGATCAACCCAATAGTGTTCCTGTTCATCAAGCGCGGGCAATACTTCTCTTGGTACACCGATTAGTTTGTTGACATACTTGTCAGCGTCGTCGCGAGAATTGGATTTTTCGAAACACACCAACATACTGTTTCCTTTCGGTTGGATCGAGAAATCGCTAACCACACTCCAATCTGTGGCATCACTGCGTTCATCTCGCAATGCCCATGGTCGATATTGAAAAAGGTTTTCGGGTGGGTCGGTGAAGCTAGTGAGGTGATTCCACCCCTTAACACCAAAAGGTCGAGACACACGCCCAACGACCACGAATGACTGTGTGATTGCCGATTGCATGTCTTCTAAACACTGAGATTTTTGTCAAATGATCAATTTATGAGGACTTGTCATCATCAGACTTCGCATCCTCGTCGTCTGAAGCCTTTTCGACATCGAGCTCACCTGTCGTGTCTTCTGTAGCATCCTCTGATGAGTCAACTTCGTCTGATTGAGCTGCTGACTCAGACTCAACTGCATCTTCTTGTTCCACAGATTCCTCTTCTTCAACCTCAGTGCTTGTTTCCGTTGCTTCCTCCGAGGTTTCTTCTTCCTCTGCCGAGTCTTCCGAGACCGTGTCGTCTTCAGCTTCTTCCGCGGGTTCCTCTATTTCTACGGTGGCCTCGGCCCCGGCTTCTACGTCCGCAGACTCTTCTTGGGAAACTGTGTCTTCCGCAACGTCTTCTAGCCCAGCACTCTTTTCCGATGACTGCGGTTCCGGGGTTGAATCCACCGAATCAGACTCATCGGTATCTTTCGTCGCCACTTCTTCTGTTGCGTCTACTTCTGAAGACTCAGCTGCAACTTCCTGATCCGTTTCTTCTGCGATGGCTTCAGAATCAGCAGTTGCAACTTCCGATTCTTCAGTCTTAACCGATGTATCTTCGCTCTCTTCCGCTGCCGTCTTTTCTTGTTCTTGATCATCGGCAATCGAGCTTTCAATTGGCTCGGTCGCAACAGGTTCCGGTGGTAGCGCATCCAATATACGAGCTCTAGCAACAATACTCTTAACTTTTGGCGACAACTGTGCGCCAACACTCAACCAGTGGTCGACCCGTTCGAGATCGACCCGCAACGGTTCAGATTTGCCGCGCGCGACGGGATTGTAAAAACCTACTCTTTCGATGAATCTTCCGTCCCGAGGACTACGCTTATCAGCAACCGCCAGATGATAAAACGGCTTTTTCTTTGTACCTGCTCGAGACAGGCGAATTACTACCATGTTGAGATTAGAACCAATGCCAAATTGAAGCGTGGAATTTTACAAGAATTGTACCGAATTTGGAAATGTTTCGGGATTATTCAACGATTGTTAGTACTAGTCAAAAACAGTCAAGGACAGGAATTGGTGCCTCAGGTCCAGTCGCTAGCTTAACCCAAGCCAGATTGGTTAGCCGAACACAAACGATTGATGAACAAATTTTTCAACAACTATCGTACATAAAACGTCGCAAATTCGTAACTATTTGGACTGAGAAATATGAACTTGAAGGTTACGGTACAGCAGCAGTCAATGCTTGACTCTTTCGTACGCATAGGAACGATTCTCTACATTTATGTACAGTACTATCGCTTGACTTTCAGACTCAAACTCAAAGACCAACTACTCAGTTTGCTGATTCTGGTAGTATTCTTCGCGTCCGGGATCGGGTGTCGAAGATAACTCGCGCTCCGAACTAGGTCATCCGTTCTTCGATGTGCCATCTTCAGACCGATCAGTACGCGACGGCTAATCTGGTAATCCATACCAGCGGATACGTTGACAGCCCACACGAAGTCTTCTAAATCAACATTTTGCAGTACATTGAAACGCGAGACTTGTTGATCGTTGCACGGTTCGTTGATACAGTGGTACTCCGATCGAAAGATCAATTCTTCAATCTGAACACGACTTACACCTACTCCGAATCCGATGTAGGCGGTAAGTGGAATCGAGTTTGTCACTCGAAAATCTCGGTACGTATTTAACATCAGTCCACTGAACGAAATGCTACCAATCCTAGACTCGACCTCGTTACTGTATTCCGAATTTTCATCCAAGACTACAGGCGAACGGTCCAGAAAAGTGAGACTTTCATATATCTGTCGAATGTCGTTGCTGGCAAGTGCCACAGCCAATTCCGCCCTATATTCGTTGATTGACTTGCCGATCGACAGTTCCATGCCATATCCAGTATGGGTTTCTAAATTGTAAAACCACCTATAACCGTCTGGTTCTTCTGGACACAAGAACGTTGGGTAGCAGACGCTATCGGTATTGAAACCAGCTTGTTGCAACACGTCCATCCAGTCCGTACCAAGAGTAAGTCCAATATACCAATCGGAACTTTGACTTGATAGATTGCTCACACACAGTACCGCGAGCACCAATGCGACCGAAAATTTCAACGTCTTCACCATTCTTTCTTCTCAACAAGGATGTCAAGCGTTCCCAGCTTGAAACAGCACAACATTAGAGCTGTCATTTCATTTTCAGCTGCTCGGGGTTCATCGCCGCCATGGCCCGTGTGAGATGTTTCTTACGACCCATACGTTTCATTTGCTTTTCTAGCTGTTGAAATTTTCGTAAAGTGAGATTTACGTCTTGGACTCGCGTTCCGCTACCGCTTGCAATTCTTCTCTTACGGGACGGCGAATTATTGACGAGGTTAGGAAACAACTTCTCTCTCGACGTCATAGAGTCGATTATCACGCATTGTTTCTGAATCTCCGCTTCGTCGACGTCTTTGATTTTTGCATTCATTGAACCTAAATTCGGCAGCATATCAAGCATGCTTGAGCGTCCACCCATCTCAACGAACTGCGATAACTGGTCTCGCATATCTTCCAGATTAAATTTTCTCCCACTAACGATTTTTTTGCCGAGTCGTTGCGCTTTCTTGTGGTCTAGTTTTCGTTCTGCTTCTTCGAGATAAGAGAGCACGTCTCCCATGCCCAGAATCCGTGAAGCGATTCGATCGGGGTGGAAAGGCTCTAACGAATCGATGCCTTCACCTGTACCGATGAACTTTATGGGTTTGCCCAGAACTGATCGAACAGACAACGCAGCACCACCTCGCGTGTCCGCGTCTGCCTTAGCTAGTATTACGCCAGTTAACGGTAGTGCGTCCTGGAATGCTTTCGCGGTATTCGCGGCATCTTGACCGGTCATTGCGTCGACGACGAAGAGCGTTTCCCTCGGTTGCAGTACTTTGTGAAGCGTTGTAATTTCGGCCATCATCGTATCATCTATAGTGAGGCGACCCGCTGTATCCACAACCAACACTTCATCAAACTGCTTTTGCGAGTCTTTTAGAGCACTCATTACAATTTTTTCAGGACTATTGTTGATATTGGAGGATATGCATCGAACACCTGCTTCTCCCGCTAAGATCTCAAGTTGTTCGAGCGCGGCGGGACGATACACGTCTGCAGAAACAACCGCAACTTGCTTCTCTTCGCGCTCTTTCAATAGTTTCGCTAGTTTAATTGCCGTAGTGGTTTTACCGACACCCTGAAGCCCAGCCATCAATACTACATTGGGACGACTCCCACCATCAAGATCAAGCCGATTATTTGTTCCTCCCATGATCTCGACTAAGGACTCATGAACGATCTTTATGAATGCATCACCCGGCTGGGTTTGTCGAGCTACTGTTTGGCCGATTGCTTTTTGCTGTACGGTTTGTACAAAATCAAGTACGACACTAAACGCGACATCAGCATCCAACAACGCAGTGCGGACTTCCCGCATGGCATCTTTTATGTTGCTTTCCGTTAGCTTCCTGTGCTTTAGAGGGAGCAGGACGTTCGATAACTTGTCAGATAAATTACTAAACACTTGGAAAAAACTTGTGGATCATTGAGCCCAGAATATTGGGCTATCGTTACAAAGTATAGGTAAGAACCTATGCCGCAGACTCTACTCTACAGCCAACTCCCTCTTTTACTCATCATCTCAACTCTGTCAACATGACATTCGCGGACTTTGTCGTTCCCCTATTGATCGGAATAAGCTACCTGACTGCTGCTGTTCTGGTTTTTGGGCTCCGCGGTTCTAAACGTGGTCTGTACAGCGTTGTTTACGTTCTCGGAATCTTAGCGACGGTTCTTCATGCAGGGTACGCCTACTCTCGATTTTGGGTTCCAGGAGGAATCGACTTCGCAATCTATCCAATCTTGCTCGTGGTTACTCTGTGTATCGCGTTAATCGTGCAAGTTGAACACGTCTACCAACCCAACCGTGCGAAACCGATATTGTTTGTATCCTACGTCGTGATTGGGCCAGTAATAGCGATCGGTGCATTGTTTCACCAAGAAGGTACTCATATAACCAGCGCGTTACCCAACTTGACTGTACATGCGCTTTCGAGTCTCGCCGCATACTCCATATTAGCTTATGCTGCTTGCCATGCGATCTTACTGATTTATCTCGACTATGCACTTAGAGCAAACGCAACCAACGCGTTCCTCAGTATGTTTCCCCCACTTGAGTCGGCGGAGAAGATCTTGTTTAACGCAATCTGGGTTGGGTTGTTGTTGTTGACGGGCGCAAACGTGTCAGGCTTAGTGTTTTTCTGGGGAGAGCTATTTTCGGAGATAAGTCATCTACATATGATTTTCACGATGATCGCGTGGGTGTTGTATGCATTCGTAATGTTCGGGCACACTAAGTTTGGTTGGCGAGGAAACTTTACAACGAGACTGTCGCTCATTGCTTTCGCTTTTCTATTGGCTGGCTACTTTGGCTTAAGGTTCATACTCAGGCTGACCACTTAAACAGACACACTATTCGAAATATGGATCTCTCTCTTATATTACAAGGAATCGCAGTTTTCTTGTTGTTACTGTGTAGTGCATATTTCTCTAGTTCAGAAACAGCAATGATGAAACTGAATCCGTACCGACTCAAACACATGGTGCTAGAAGGGCACCGCGGAGCGCGTAAAGCGAATCGAATGTTGCGCAAGACGGACCGGTTGTTAAGTGTAATACTCATTGGGAATAACTTAGTAAATATTTGCGCAGCGGTAATAACTGCTAACATTTGCAAAGAGCTGTTCGGTTTTCTCGGCGAGGCCATGGCCGATGCCATATCCGTCATATCGTTGACAATAGTCGTATTGATTTTTGCGGAGATTGCACCGAAAACTATCGCCGCGAGACGACCTGAGACGATCGCATTTCCGTCAACTTATCTACTCGACCCACTACAACGATTGCTAGCACCCGTCGTAACGTTCGTAAACTATTTCGCTCGAATGATCGTCGACCTCTTCGTGAAAAAAGTCAAACCGGAACCCTCCTCCTTGTCCCTCGATGAATTGCGTACGGTCGTTCAGCGTGACAGTGACATTGATCTAAAGCGTCAGGCTATGTTGCTAGGGATTTTGGATTTAGGGAAAGCTACGGTCAACAACATCATGATCCCCTATCAGAAAGTTAAAGGAGTCGATGTTGCGAAGTCCAAAGAAGCTATCGTTAGGGACATAGTTAAGGCACAACATACTCGACTCCCAGTCTATCACGAGGAACTCAATGGCGTTATCGGTGTTTTTCACATGAAACGCTCCGGCGAACTCTTTGAAGCAGGCGAATTCGACCAAAAACAGTTTGAACGTGAGCTAGAACCCCCAACTTTTGTACCGAGTGGTACTCCTTTGTCGACTCAGTTGATTAACTTTCAACAAAACAAACAAAGGATTGCTCATGTAGTCGATGAATATGGTACGATCTTAGGAATTGTGACGTTGGAAGACATCCTTGAAGAAGTCGTGGGAGAATTCACGACCGACATTAACGCTACAGTTACCGATGTCTACCCTCAGAACGACGGGACCTTCGTAATTAATGGGCGGGCACTTCTACGAGAAATAAACATTAGCTTGAACTGGGATCTCCCGATCACAGGTCCTAGAACTATGAATGGTCTAATATTGGAGTGTCTTGAAGCTATACCGGACGGACCTACGTGTGTTAAAATCGAAACTGAAGAGGCTCAGTTTATTATGGAGACGATCCTTGTGCGAGAAAACGTTATTAGGAGTCTGCGGGTTATGCATCAAAAGATCGACCGAGAACTGAGCGAAGACGAAGAACAAACTATAGATTCAGAACAGGAGTCCAAAGCGTGATTTTTTCAGCATTTAAACGATGGTTCAGCCGCTCTAAATCGACTTCAAATAGGCCCGCAGAAGGCGCGGAGAGCATGTTTATCGCTCCTGCGGTAGCCCCTATCGGAGCTATTCATCCATCAGAAACAGACACTGAAGCCGACGAAACTGAAGCAGTTGAGGGAAAGGCCGTCGATACCGACAGCGGCGTTGACTCCTCGGGAGGAGAATCTAGTTGTGGGGCTTCGTGCGGCGCGATGTTTCCGTAGCTTAGTTCGTTTGTCCAGAAGTTTCGCGCCATTGACGATTTAAAGCGGACAAAACAGCCAAGAAAGATCTCTCGATCACGTCTCGATCTCGGCTGATTCCAAAGTACTTTTGACCTTCGAAGCTAATGGTAGCGATGCCAAACTGCGGTACTTTCTGGAACACACCATCAAAATTGGACGTCCCGTATAGCTGGTAAGCCTCTAATTGGAGAGGTTCGTTGATAGTTTCGACCAGCGAGTTTACAAAACCGTCAATCGGTGTCGTACCGGTTCCCTTGAGTTCTAAGAAACTATCTGCCAAGGCCATTGACGCGTTGACACTTATATCCGGCTCTTCACCGTCCACTTCCCAACGTAACAGCCTGTATGGACCAGATTCAACACTATATTCGATAAACAGTTGTTCGAGAATTTCGTCTGGAGAGACTTCACGCTGTTTGGTTTCAGTGAGTGACTGCACATCGCGTGCAAATTCCACCAGCATGTCTCGAGGAAGATGTATGTCGAAATACTCCTCGAGAATAAAGCCGACACCTCCTTTACCTGACTGACTGTTTACACGGACAGATTCGCGATACGATGCGCCAATGTCCGCTGGATCGATCGGTAAATATGGAACTTCCCACCGTTCTCTATCTACTTGTGCCATACCCTTGCGGATGGCGTCTTGATGCGAACCGGAAAATGCCGTAAATACTAGATCGCCGGCGTATGGATGGCGTGGGTGCACGGGTAATTTGTTGATTCCGATAACTGTTTCCCGGATACCTGTCATATCGCGCAAATCTAACTGTGGGTCTACTCCTTGCGAGAACAAGTTCATTGCGACCGTAACCAAATCGCAATTTCCGGTGCGTTCACCATTGCCAAAAAGTGTCCCCTCTACTCGCTCCGCCCCAGCCATGAGCGCTAGTTCGGTGGCGGCGACGCCCGTGCCTCGATCATTGTGGGTATGGAGACTTATTACTGAAGAGTCTCGATACTTGTAATTACGACAGAAATACTCAATTTGATCTGCGTAGATATTTGGGGTTGCTAACTCGACAGTGGACGGTAGATTGATGATGATTTTGTCGTCAGGTGTAGCTCCCCAAGTCTTAGCGACAGATTCACTAACTTCAATCGCAAAATCTAGCTCCGTTCCAGTAAAACTTTCGGGTGAGTACTCAAACCGAATGTCAGTACTGCTTAATCCACCGCACATTTTTCGTACCAATTCTGTTCCGGACACTGCTAGATCGACGATCTCTGACTGGTCCATATCGAACACTACGCGACGTTGAAGCGTCGAAGTAGAGTTGTATAGGTGAAAGATTGCTTTCTTCGCACCGTCGAGAGCTTCAATAGTTCGAGTAATTAACTCTTCCCGCGCTTGGCACAAAACTTGTAAGGTTACGTTGTCGGGAACCAAGTCTTGATCGATTAACTTCCGGATGAAATCAAAATCAGGTTGCGAAGCAGCAGGAAAACCAACTTCAATCTCGATAAATCCAATGTTTACGAGCAGCTCAAACATCCGAGTCTTTTCATCAACTGTCATCGGATCAATCAATGCCTGATTGCCATCGCGTAAGTCCACACTACACCACATAGGTGCTTCATTCAGCTGTTTGTGTGGCCAACTGCGATCCGGGAGTTGGATTGGAGAGAAAGCTCGGTACTTCCCATACGGCATGACACCGGACTTACTTCCTGATAGTTGGCTCTCGTTCATTGACATCAATAATTTGGCAAACTTAATTAAAGTAGATGATTCGGACAAATCATTACCGTATTTCCCCGGCATTCAAGGCCCAAAGACTACTACACTTTCTATTATAAAAACATCAATTACGAGAACACTTCGAATGAAATGAGATTCACCTCCGCACTTACAACTATGTCGTCGTGACCGCACTTACCAATCAACACCTCTTGTCCAAGTCAATCACTTCGGTATCGCATCGTGAGTGAGTAATAGGGTCCTTGCCAAGGTACAAGGGAATCAGAGCGAACAATTCGTCCACAACACGCTTCAAACTGAGCTGTGTCAGGTACAGCATCAAAAGCATTCGTCACCGCTGCAGTAACTGTAAAGTTATGTTTTAGATTGAACCCCACATGTGCATCCAACTGCCACTTCGAACTGAAGGTTTGAATGAGTTCTAGCGAGGAGTTGCTCGCGTTTTTGTGAGAACCAAATCGATTCGCACGAACCATTAGATTCATGCCCCCGCGAAAACGATGATACGCTGTCAAAACTCCTCGATACCGCGGCCACGTATTTTCAAAATCAAAAAGACCTTCGGCGTTGATTAGCAGAAATGTCGTCCCATCACCGCGCGTTTGGGGTACTTGACCGACGATCTCAATCTTGTTCCAATTGACCGTACCCACGAGCTCGGTTGTACCGAATCGGTTGTTAAATCTATAGGTGCCAACAATGTCCAATCCCTCAGATCGAGTCTTCAGCGAGTTCGTGAAGTAGACCACTTGAGCAATGGAACCCGCATTCGGTACCCCACGAGCGATCAAGTCTGCCACAGCGCGTTCATCGACTACGAACGGAGAAGATAGAGTTAACCGATCTTCAAGTTCAACCACGTATCCATCAAGTGTCACAACCCAGTGGTCTTTAGAAACGGAAGCCGACCTAATTGGTGCTTGAGTTTGATCTGACTGAGAAACCGTGCTTCTTTGTCTTGCTTGCGTGGTAGGACTTGATAGTACGATACCTGCGGTAAAGTGTGATGACTTTTCCGGATTCAGCGGTACTGCACCAAAATAAGCTGCGACTGGATGACCAGTAGGAAAAATGCCTTCCGCCACGGGAATACCCTGGCTATTGATACGGGTGACCACACTGACAGTAGAAATCTGACCAATGGTCGGAGCTTTAAAACCGGTACCGATGGAAGACCTTACCGCGGAGTAATTCGTAAATTTGTACTTCGTCGCAAATTTCCAAGTTGCGATGTTGCCGTACGCGCCGGCATCTTCGATCCTGCTTGCAAGATCCACAACCCAATTGTTCGCTATATCGTAGGATAGATCGACATATGCTGCGCTCCCATCTCGATTGCGATCTACCGAATACTGCGGAGGGTAACCGGGGAAACCGTTTGACCCAACCGCCATGACGTTATAAATCGGGTCGCCAGCAATACAGTTTCCACCGGGTTGCGCTTCAATATCGGGATCACTGGCTATCAGTGCTTCGTGTCCAGGTATTCGACACATCGGCGTTACCAGCGCATCATTTGGATCTGCGTCAACTTCAGCACTAGTAATATCCCAGTTGAAAGGGTCGATGCGAGCAAATGGTCCTACCATATGTGAGGCCGGATCACCCGTTCTGATCTCGTAGGAGTCTCGACGAACGTCAAAACCAAATGCAACAACGACGGGCTGGAACCAAGCTGTGAACAGAGTCCACTCAAAATCGAAGTTAAGGGCTAATTCGGAAGAGTTCAATTCACCCGGTCGAAAAGTGGTAGGGGAACTCGGTCCCATGGAAGGATTCCAAGTATCCTCTAATTGATATTTCATAGTACTGCTGCCGAATCGCAAGCTTAGATCCCAATCAACATATTGGAAAACATGCCCGCGAAATCCGACCACGGCCGCAAGATCATTAATGTTGCCAGTAAATTTCGGCGTGAATCCTCCAGGGAAGCGATCTCGAGGATTGAATATTGATCCATCCCTCAAGCGAATCGGATTGAGCTGACCGACACCGGGGCGGCGATAGAAGAATGAACCGGTGCTCTCGCTGTCTCGCCAGTTTCCGAAGCCGTAGAATTCGACGGTTCCAAATATTTGGCTATACAACGGAACTGCAAAGTTTGCACTCAATTTAGCATCCTCTCGTACGGGTTCTCCCCATACCTGTTCAGGATTAGCCAGATTTTCTCGGTACTTTGGAGTTGTGTCATCTGGAATGCCGTCCGCACCCCACACTAGACTGAGAAAAGCACCGTCTTGATCTCGAATTTCTGTGAGTGAATCCGGTCCAAATCGATCGGGAACGCCGTCACCGTTTGTATCGACTGCAACTTCAGCACTTTGTGCTGGGGTTAGCCCACTACCCCCACCTACTGCGAGGTCATAACGTTGTCCTCTCGACGTGCCACTTGAATCACTGTACTCGGCACTCAAATTTATGAAACCTTGAAGTAGCGGTAGTCCAATATTTGAAGTAAGCCTAACGTCGCCGCCACCTTGAGTGTACTCTCCCACCGATGCGGTAAAAGAGGATGAGTCACGAGTGTCTTTCAGTTTGAAGTTTATGACGCCGGCAATAGCGTCTGAGCCATAAAGAGCACTCGCTCCGTCGTACAAGACTTCGACGGCCTTCAATGCCGAAACTGGAATCGACGCGATATCAGCTCCGTGGGTACCACTACCGCCTAACCGGACGAGAGCACCTTTGTGTCGACGCTTGTTATTCAAAAGAACGAGTACTTTGTCTGAGTCTAAACCACGCACAAATGGAGGACGCATAAAGGAAGCACCGTCAGAAATGGGTTCGCGTGAAACATTGAACGACGGCACCAACCGTTGCACCACATCAATTAAATCTGTTGCAGTCGCTACGCTCTCGATCTCTTCTTCGTCAAACAGTTGCACGGGCACGGTGCTCTCAATCGGCGACCGATCACTTGTGCGAGTTCCCACTGAGATGACTTCTTCCGAAATTTCGTACTGCTCTGTAGACTCACCAAATATCAACAACGTACTGAAGGAAAACAACAACAAAATGGAATATCGATGTGCGGAGATGCGAGTTTTACGGTTGAGTTGCATGCAAAAGTGTCCTTTGAAGATTCACTGCGGGAGATCACATTGTAGAAGGCTGACTCGTTCACGAAGAGCCAAGAATCTCGTAAACGAAATTGGGATAGTGATCAAAAAATTGAGCCAAAATTGTAGATATACAAACCGAAGATTTTTAAGCACGTGAGATTGGTATGTTGACCTTCTTGGATAACTGGCTTAAATACTCATTGGAAGAGAATCGTCTCCGGTGAGATGCGCGGCCTTCAAAGCCGTTGAGATGCCTAATTGGTGTCTGGTGGGTTCGACTCCTACCTCTTCCGCCATCAATCGGGCGAAACGGAAGTGTTTCTTCGAAATTACTCATAACCGAATCCTTACCACGGGTTTGTCTTCAAAACGGCCCAACAAATGACACCGATGGCACACGCGCCCGCAATCCATTGGCCCGACCTTCCCAACCACCGTAGATTGAAGCTTGCTACCGCGGCACCCACAATTACACCACAAAACATGCCTGTGAAATGAGCGATTACATCGGTATTTTCGCCTCCAATTCCGAGCAAAATGAAGAGGCCGATAGCGCCAGCGATCGGTAGCGCGTTGTACCTCCATCCCCGACCGATGATCAACCTCCGGCGAAAAAATAGTCCAGCAAGTAATCCGACTGCCGCAAACGTAGCGGTGGATGCACCGATGGACGCAAACATTGATCCTTGAATAAGTGAGTTTAAATAGTTTCCCATGGCTCCACAAAGAAGCACCAACAACCAACACAATCCACTTCCAAAATGACGAGCGACAAGACAACCAAAAACCACGCCCATAACGGTGTTTCCCACAATATGAGCGACGTTTGCGTGTAGTAAAAGAGCAGTTATGCATCGCCACCATTCACCGTTCTCGACCGCGTGGACCCACATCGCACCTTGATCACGAAAGTTTGGGATGACACCCAAACCCTCCAAAATCCAAATACTCCAAATTAGCGCAACAAACACCACGCACCCAACGATACCGCTGTCGATGATTGGAGACGGGGCGCGTGTGCGATTGAAAATTCGATTCTCGGACAGATAGAGTGAGATTTGATCCCGAGCACTTCGCTCGAGATTATTTGGTACCAACAAAACCCAATCGCGTCCAATGCGCTCAACTTTAGATTCGATACCCACGGATGTCAACACCAAATCAAATTCGAGGATTTTTCGATAGCGTTTCGCTTCGACAATCCCAATCCATTCACGAGTTTCTACGGACACTGCTTACGCTCAGTTCAATCGACAGTTGAAGGGGTAATAGCCATTAGCCAATAATGCTGTGACCGACCATTGGTAACTCTATCCATGTGACAATCGATAGGGGAACATTTCTGTTCGTAAAATTTTCGTGTTTAAATTTGATCAATACGGTTGATAACTAGCGAGACATCTTAGATGGGAGACGAAATTGATCGCCGACATTTCGGTGCAGTTGACTTTAGTCGTTTTAGGCGATTGTTAAAGCAAGAAACAGACCATCTGCAGAATTTGCTGGACTCTGACCGTATGAGCGAGCGAGGAGACATTGTTGGATTTGAACTCGAAGCTTGTATTGTAGGAGAGGATGGACATCCCCGCGCCGCAAATAAAGAGTTGCTCAACGCTCTGAAAAATCCACTCGTCGTACCGGAATTATCACAATTTAACGTCGAACTCAACGGTAGTCCGACAGCCCTCACGGGTAATGTTTTCTCTCGTCTACACGATGAGCTGATGTCGACTTGGGAAGACTGCCAATCAACAGCTAATGCCCTCAACTGCCACTTAGTACAAATAGGAATATTACCTACCATTGAACAACGGCTCTTAACATCCGATCACATGTCTGACATGGTGCGGTTCGAAGCGCTCAATGATCGCCTTATGGCGATACGCGACGGTACTGAAATTGAAATTCGCATAGAAGGCGCGAACGAAGAGTTAGATATTAGACACGACGATGTGATGCTGGAAGCGGCGGCAACCAGCTTTCAAATCCACTTACAGTGTAAACCGGAACGAGCCATCCGCGACTTCAACGCTGCGATAGTAGCGTCCGCTCCTATGGTCGCGCTCAGTGCAAATTCCCACTATTTGTTTGGCAAAGAGCTTTGGTCTGAAACCCGAATTCCGTTGTTCGAGCAAGCTATTGACATTGGTGCCAGACACTTAAACCGAGTTTATTTTGGATCGGATTATGTGAACGAATCGCTCATGGAAGTGTTTGCAGCCAATCTCCATGACCATGCGATTTTGTTGCCTTTCGTTCAAGCAGAGCCGCTCCATAAATTCGCACATCTAAGGTTCCAAAACGGTACCATTTGGCGGTGGAACCGCCCTCTCATTGGATTTGACTACGACGGACAACCGCATCTTCGTATCGAACATCGAACAGTTCCTTCTGGACCTACCATCAAAGATTGCGTAGCAAATTGTGCGGCCTTCGTCGGGTTTGTACGCGCACTAGTGAACCGCGCCACACCGGTAGAACAAGAAATACCCTTCGATATTGCAAAACAAAACTTTTACACTGCGGCAACACATGGTTTAGAAGCTGAAATCGTGTGGACCAACGACCAAACGGTAAAGATAACGGATGTAATTACTGAAGAATTGCTGCCTGCCGCTCACGACGCATTGGTTGCCGCACACGTTCCACAAGAAGAATGCAATCTTTTCCTTGGAATCGTAAATGAACGTGTTCGAAGCGGTTTGAACGGTGCTAATTGGCAAAAACAATGGGTCGCAAAACACGGTCGCGACTTCCCACGACTCACAATCGATTACACTCGCCTACAGGAAACTAACGAACCCGTGCATACTTGGCCGACACCATGAAATTGTCGTCGGATCTGACATTCTTCAGGAATCTAACCTCACGACACGCAAACGAACTCGCTTCGATTCTACATACCCCTACGTTATTCGACTTTAGTAGTCCAGACCAAGCCCCATTTTTTCTATCGATTCTGCTACACGGGAATGAGACGTCCGGGTGGGATGCACTGCGCACTCTCGTGCAAGAAGAGTATCAGGACAAGAATCTTCCCTCCTGCTTGATTTTGATCGGAAACGTCCAAGCCGCACAACACAACAAGAGAATGCTAGACGGACAACCCGACTTCAATAGGATCTGGGAGGGTGGGAGCTCACCGTATGCGAAATGGGCAGATGACGTAATTTCATTTTTAGAGACAAAACACCCGTGGTTTGCACTTGACGTTCATAACAATACCGGTCCCAATCCGCACCACTCGATTGTCACCAGCATTGACGCGACTACGATGTCTGCTGCACGCCTCTTCAGCCAAACAGCAATTTTTGCGCAGCAACCTCCTGGCGTACTAACTCGTCGTACTTCGGCTTTTTGTACGTCTATTACCATAGAAGCAGGCTTGCCAGAAGACCCTGGAAGCGCTGCTCGTGCCCGTGAATATATTAGCGTTTTGTGGAACGCCGGTAAAGTACCAGAAACCGACACCTCTGATCAAGAGCTGTTCCAAAATAACGTCCGTGTCCTAATCGAAAATGCTGACACGATCACTGATGACCAAGTCCCGAAATTTGCCCCTAAACTTTATCGCTACAACTTTAAGATTATTCCCGAAGGTACAGAACTCGCGCGTTTGGTAGTGGACCATGCGCGACTAATGGCTGTCGACGAGGATCAGCGAGATCAAACTCGAACTTTCTTAACCTACAAAGGGAAAAATGTTTCCCTTCGAAGAGACACGATCTTGTCTATGTACACAGAAGATCCACGAATCGCTCGTCAAGATTGCGTCTGTTATTTCTTAGAGCCTCTGCAAGTTTAGTCCGGTCGTTTCAGCTGAGAATCCTTGAGGATTTCTCGACCACTGTTCGCCCGACAATCGCAGCGTGTTGATACCCTGCATCCACGAGAGCCGATAAGCACTCACTAGATACTTCAGTAGGTACGGCGGCCAAAAGCCCACCACTGGTCTGAGGATCCACTAGTGGTGCAAGATTTTGGTCTTCCAAGTCAGAAGCAACCTCAAAATCGTCTAATGCTTGAACATTTGCATCGTGTAGCGTACTTTTGACACCTTGACTTAAGATGTTTTCAGTACCCGGAAGAACATTAGCAGAGTTTGCAAACAGTTCGATACTTACGTCCGAACGCTTTACGAGTTCCGCACAATGACCGACGAGTCCAAAGCCACTGATGTCTGTGACTGCAGATGCATCAAACTGGCGGAACAAGGAGGCTGCGCGTTTATTGGAACGTTCCATACTCTCGATACATTTCACCAAGTCGGCTGCACGAGTTTTCATATACATTAACCCCGCCAACAGTATCCCAGTACCCAGTGGTTTGGTGAGAATTAAATCCTGACCCTGCAACATGCCGGATCGAAACCACGGTGCATCCATGTGTGTGCCAGTCACAGCAAAACCCAAAGACGCTTCGACACCTTCGGCGGAATGACCACCGACAAGGGTCACGTTGTCAGTGTTAAAAACCGAAACTGCGCCCGATAACACTTGATAGAAGTCATCCTCCATCAGAGGTTCTGCCATCAAGGGGATAGTTACCATCGCTAACGCAATTTTGGGAACAGACCCCATAGCATATAGATCATTCAATGCGTGCGCGGCGGCAACCCGTCCAAATCGAAAAGGATCTGTAATCATCGGTTTAAAGTGATCACAACTCGTTGCTATCGTGTTGGAACCAAGGTCCACTACGGCGGCATCATCATCCAAACCATTGATCGTTCCGAGCGTGTGATTGGCTTTTAACCGCGAGAGGACACGATCCAACAACCGCGCGCCCAGCTTCGAAGCACAGCCACCACAACGCATCTCATCCACTCTGAACTTTCTGGGTACAAACGAAGTCAAAGCCGGGAACGGCATCGCCTTTAACTCTTTAAATCTACGCATGAACTTCACATCGATTCTGTGTTTCCAACGACTGATAACTTTCGAGCGCATACACCAAGGTCCCTTGGACGCGAGTGCGTTGTTGCCAGGTAGCCGCAAGATCGCTAGAGCTTGTCTTTGAGCGTTGTATGAACGAAGTGCCTTTTCTTTGAGAAATGCTCGCGCGTTGCGTGCAAGAATCGGTCCTTCACGTACTGCGAACACGCCGGACTTCGGTCGTTCCTGACCTACCAGACAAACCATGTCGCCGCCAGCAAAGACATTGCGATGAGAAGTGCTACGTAGTTTCTTATCTACCTTTAGAAAACCTCCTGTATCAACATCGAATCCGGACTCCCGAATCCAAGCAGGTGCTTCCACCCCGGTAACCCACAAAACATGATCACATGGAATCTTAGCGCCATTTTCCGCTCCTACTTCCGTATCAGTCACTGAGGAAACACGAAAATCGACGAGAAACTTGATGTCATTTCGCGTTAATGTTGCTACCGCGATTTTTCTCACTCGTCGATTGTGTTGAATCATCAGTTCAGGATCGGCGGATACGATCGTGATATCGAACACCGACCCAAACCGTTCTCTAACAGCAAGGGCAACTTCAACACTTCCCGGACCTCCTCCAACAACTACAAGCTTACTATGCACACCGGATTCACCTTGTGCCACAATGAGGTCCCATTCCGTAGTAAAACGACCGATTGGTTTTACCGCGGTGACGTTCGATAGACCGCGAAACTTTATACCGGGTTCACCACCGGTATTGATGACTAAACAGTCGTAGCGAAGATCAGGTCTTTCTCGAAGTTTGACGCTGTTGTCTGAGGGCCTAATTTGAACCACTTCATCCACGATTAACCGAGCGTTTGCAAAGGTACACAACTTCGCTAGGTCAATGTGAATGTCTTCCCACGAATACATACCATAGACGAACCCCGGGAGCATTCCTGAATAAGGCGAATGAGCTTCGCGAGCGACCACGGTTATACGAACATTGCGTTGCGGTCTCCTACCGAACATTCGCAAAACTTGCACATTTGAGTGGCCTGCACCAACTAAGAGTAGATCGTGCTTAAAGTGCGATGCAGAATAATTCAATCGCCATACGTCCTTGAATGTTGTGAAGTCTGTAACTCTGTATTGATGTTTCAGTGATACAAATGACGGGAAGTCCCATTGAAATTTTGTGTCCGTTTGAAATCCAAAGTCGCGTCACTACCGACTGACCTCTACATCATGTCAAATAGTGGATTTGATCCTTTGAATTAGCACAATCCAATGCGAACATAATAATAATGTTTGGGTAGACAAAACCTAAACTTACAATCTCAGTTTCTGAAGCTTAACTGTTCTTCCACAAGACCTATCACATGACACGCCACCCTTTAAGACGAAAGTTCGCATGGTTGTTCTTCATTACACTAGCACTCCTATTCGTGGGCGGTTGTGCGTTGTTTCAGCCTAGGGATTGCGAAACCGACGAACTCCCTGACGAGATAAAAACGTTGGAATAACGGGATAACCTTCGCACAGCGTACCCTTCAACCCGCGTTAATTACGAGGCGTTATTTCTACGGTCGTTTACTTTCAAAAATGTACACTATCGGCCTGACGGGAAGCATCGGTGCAGGGAAGTCAACCGTTGCACGGTACTTAGAACAGCGCGGGTATCCGGTAATTGACGCTGATCGACTCGGACATGAAGCATACCTTCCCAATACTTCGTGCTATCAACAGGTCGTCCGCGTTTTTGGGGACGAAGTGGTTGCCGAGGATGGAACGATTGATCGTAAAACACTCGGAAATATCGTTTTCGCAGACCTAACCCAACTACAGTGCTTAAACGAAATTGTCTGGCCTGCCATCAAACAATTAGCAATCCTGCGTTTTCAACAAACTACCGATGATCAAGACAGTCCAATCGCGTTTTTTGAAGCTGCAGTACTAGTCGAAGCCAACTGGCATATGATTGTGGACGAAGTCTGGACGGTGCTTGCCGATGAAACAAGTGTGGTACAACGGGTAATGAAACGAGACCATACAACTGAACTACAACTCAAACAACGGCTTAAGGCGCAGATTTCAATTGACGAACGAGTACGTTGGTCAAGTGTAGTGATCAATAACGATGCCAGTATTGAGGAACTCTACAAAGCTATTGATCAGCAACTCATAAGTTTACACCTTAGAATTGAAGGAGGTAACTGAGGTGGTATTCGAACAATTCAAATCAACGGCAGATCAAATTAAAGATAAGGTGAAAGCGAGCGGCGACGAAGTATTTGCTAAAGTTGCGGGAGCTGGAAGACAAGGGCTCGCCAAAGCAGTTCAGAAACTGTTTGAAGAGTACTCCAAGATTGCTCCAATCCTAGAGAGAGCCGGATTCATCGTAGGTGATGTCGAACTTCGACTAACACTACCGCCCGCGATCGTAGTGTGTATTGAACCTACCGAACCAGACGCATTGGACCGGTTGAAAACTGTGGAAGGCGAAGTGGAGTTGGATGACAATCAAAAAAGAGTTTTGCAATTAATCAAAGAAGCGTATGCGCTCGAAGAAACTGTGAAAGCGCACGGACACGAGATCGGTCAAATTGAACTGGTGTTTAGTGTACCTCCAGGAGTGAATGTACACCTTAGTTCAAGTTGTTCGCGCGTATTTGGGTCTGTTGATCGATCCCCTAGTTCGTCTGAAAACGACTGATAGAGATTCGGACAAAAACTCTCAAGACACTTGAGAGTGCCACCGTTTTAACAACAACGAGTTGGTCACCACACTCACGCTCGACAATGCCATTGCGGCACCAGCAATTGTAGGATCAAGGTATCCTAATACCGCTAACGGTATCATCACAACGTTGTAGATAAAAGCCCAGAAAAGGTTTTGTCTTATCTTCCTGAAGGTACGAGTACTGATATCCAAGGTTGCTGCTACGAGTCGAGGATCGGAGCGCATCAACGTTACTGGTGCGACTTCCATTGCGATGTCGGTTCCGGAACTCATCGCAATACCAAGCCGTGCTTGTGCTAGCGCGGGAGCATCATTGATGCCATCTCCAACCATAGCCGCCGCGTTCCCTTCGGTCTGAATCGCTTCAACTCTCTCTACTTTGGTTTCAGGAGTCTGCCGATAAGCATAAGAATTAATACCGAGAGTATGCGCTAGACGTTCAGTGACCTCTTTGCTGTCGCCACTAAGTATGTGAACCTGAACTTTCCTTTGTTGAAGCTTCTCGACTGCCTCGCGAGATGTTGGACGTTCGATATCTACGAAAACAAACTCCGCGACCACTTGATCCGCAAACAGCAGCCACACAGTACTTTCAAACTCGTCCGTCGCTACTGGTTCGTGTCCAAATCGTCTTAGTAAACGATCGTTACCCAAAGCACAAGTAACACCGTCTACACTTCCACTAACACCCTCACCGACATATGCGCGAAACTCTGTTGGATTAACGATATCTATACCCTGCTCCTTCGCATGGTCGAGAAACGCTTTTGCGATGGGATGTTCACTTAGAGACTGTAGCGCGACGGCAGCTTTAAGATAGGTGTCGTACAACTTTACGTTTCCTTCACGCACCACCTGACCTCGAACAAATGAAGGCTTACCGTGTGTTAGTGTGCCTGTTTTGTCAAACACTACTTCTTGTACGCGATGGGCGTGCTCTAGGGCTTCAATATCGCGAAACAAAATCCCTGCGCGTGCCGCAGTTCCCGTTCCGGTAATCACTGCGGTCGGTGTCGCTAAACCTAGGGCACAAGGACAAGCAATGACCAAAACCGACACAGAATTGATAAGTGCATTTTCGAAGTCACCTACGATGCTCCAAGCAATTAGGGTGATTAATGCGATGAGAATAACAACGGGAACAAAAAATCCACTGACTTTGTCCACAAGGCGCTGAATATCAGTTTTTCCAACTTGCGCTTGTTGTACAAGTCGTGCTATTCGATTTAAGGTTGTGTCGTCCCCAACTTTTGTGACACGCACCAAGAGATGGCCGTCTAAATTTACCGCACCTTCATACACTTCGTCGCCAATTCGTCGGTGCACCGGATTACTTTCGCCGGTTATTAGAGATTCGTCAGTGTGTGCTTCACCTTCAATCACCTCTCCATCGGCCGAGATTCTTTCCCCGGGAATGCACGTTATTACTTCGCCCAGTTCAAGTAGTTCAGTTGGTTTTTCGATAGTCTCGCCAGTTTCAGTTCGAACTCGCACCACTCGGGGTCGTAAGCTCAGAAGTTCGCGGATTGCAGAAAACGTTCTTCTTTTCGCACGCGTTTCTAAATATTTGCCCCAAAGCACAAGCGTAATAATCACTGCTGCGGACTCGAAGTACATTAGCCCCTGCGCAGCTTCGCCATGCTGAATCATGAGATACCAGCTGTAGAGGTATGCCGAAGTCGTACCTAGGACAACCAAGACATCCATGTTCGCGCTGCGATTTCTGAGCGCGTTGAAGGCTCCAATATAGAATTTTCGACCAAACCAGAACTGAACCGGTGTCGCAAATAGCACTTCAGCTGCGGGCATCCAATGAAATGCACGCCAACCAATGAATTGCGCAATCATTTGTAAAATCAATAACGACGAAAAGAACGAGGCTAATAACGCGGATCGACGTTCTTTGGTAACTTCAGCCTGAAACTGTGCTGCTTCATCATCGGGCTCCGGTCGCGTCAACAAACTAAAGCCAGCGTCTCGAACTCGACTTATTAAATCTCGTTCTGTCACCAGGCCTTTGATAGTTCGGACTGTTGCATTCTCCGTTGCAAAATTCACCTCTGCAGTCTCAATACCGGGAACTTTGAGTAGTGCGTCTTGTATCCTACTTGCGCAAGCGGTACAAGACATTCCTCCAACTTGGTAGGTCTGTGTATCAACGCCCACGTCAAACCCAGCACGACGAACTACTCCTGCTAAGTCTTTCACACGTAGGAGTTTTGGATCGATATGCAAATATGCCTTCTCAGCTGCAAGATTTACCGCAACATCTAACACCCCGCGTTCTTTCTTGAATGCAACTTCTAATCGTTCAACACAAGAACCGCAAGTCATGCCGGTGATGTTGAAGCTAAGCTGTTGCGAGGCACTAACTGACGTGCTCATACAAAACTACGTTGAAACAAAGAGAGCTAAGATGACAACCCACACCAGAAGCAAAAAGTGCCAGTAAATCGCACATAACTCGACACTCAGCCGGATGTGTGCATAGTCCCCCTCGCGGTCGCGCATCCGCCACAAAGCACGACACCACGCAATCAGACCGCCGAATAAATGTGCTGCGTGGAGTGCTGTGAGGACATAAAAAAAGGCGTTGGAAGGATTTCGTTGTGCAGCATATCCAAGCTCGATCAGTTGCCACCACACAACTATTTGTAACACTAAAAACACGACGGTTAAGACACCGCCAATCAAGAAAACAAGCATTCCGTCTCTTTTACTGTTGACGAGTCGTCGAGAATATTCCAAGGCCATGCTCACTGCCACTAAGACGATACTATTGACCCAGAGTAAGAACGGCTCAGGCATTGGTACCCAATCGGTCGCTAGCGCGATGCGCATGTGAGTAGCCGCGAACAACAGAAAGAAAACACTTCCCACGACGCATAGGAAAACATACAACGCTACCTTCCGATCGTGAGTTCGAAAAGATTTCGTGTGCAGCGACTCCACACGCTCATCTGTTTCCACCCAAGGTTTTTCTGTTAAACGACGAAAAATGCCCATATTTCAGTGACTTAGTATCTTCTCTTTATTGTATTGGACGGAAGGTGAAAAGATTCTTTGCTATACCCACTCGAACTCAAGGATTCTCTTGACTGTAAGTCGCGATGTTGTCAAATAGCGCGCGTCTTCTAGTTTGTTTTAGCATACGTTGAGAACCGAACATAATTCTATAATTTGAAGGTTGTTTCGCTTGTCTTGACAACATCAATGGACGTAAGTAGACACCTAGGGTAGTAGTTTCATATGGACTTTAAATATATGTGGGCTGGCATCGTCATGATCGTGTTTCTCTCGATCACTTCAAGCTTGATATCCCAATGGATTCGCGCGCGCTACCGTACACGGAAGGGTGAGTACGACGCACGACTCTCTGCGCTCGAATCGCAAACGGATTTAGCACAATTAGAGGAACGTGTTCAAGTTCTTGAGTCCATTCTTACCGACCCTAAACGCAATCTTCGAAAGAATATTGATGCACTCTGATGTGAATTAAACCGCGGAATGTCGTCCCCAGCGGAGCAAACCTCAAACGGTATCGGTGCCTATATCGGTGCTATCCCAAATGAAGTCTGGGCACTCGTCCTCATAGTCTCTGGACTGATTTGCGGTCTCGTAGCGCGGTTGATTTTTGTACGATTAGCTGAGCGAATCAGTCGAGCTAAGGACAGTCCCGCAAAGAGCTTGGAAATCGCTCTCCGTCGTGCAGGACCTATCGCGCTATGGACGTGTGTCTTCGTGATGGCCTTGTTGGCGTTTCAATTCTTAGATTTGCGGAGTGAAAATCCACTGTTGGATGAATTCTCGCAACGACTTCCCAATGTACTGTTAGGAGCAATCGTCATATTGGTCGGGCATCTTGTCGGTGTCGCAGTGCGAGACTTCGTAATACGCGCAATGTCCGATACTCGGATAGCAGTCACAATCGGTCGCGTTAGCTACGTCAGCATATTTGTTATCGGCATTATCATCGGTCTGCAACAAGTAGACGTCGACATTTCGTTTTTGGGCAATTCCATAATCGTGTTGCTAGGAGTTGTTTTGGCTTCCATCGGTATTACGATTGGAATTGGATCACATCACCACGTCGCGAATTTGGTTGCGAGACAGGAACTCGCGAATTTATCTGTGGGAGATCGCATAAAGATTCAAAACTATGTCGGTACGATTGTCGAAATTCGCCGAACAAAAGTACATTTAATGACGGAAGAAGGTACCACTTACGTTCCCGCTTCTTTATTTTCACATGAACCCTTCGTGCTGATTTCCTCAGACGACTAGCGGCGAGTTTAGCATGTCGGATTCAGTAGTTTTACAGCGCGGTCTGATTCTCAACTTCGCCGAAGAACATCCTGAACAATTCGGCCAGGTATTAGCGAGTTGTGCGACAAATGAAGCACACCAAATATTAAAAGACTTGCCGACAAATTCATTGATTGAAGTGTTAGCGTATGCGCCACGCCGATTTACCGTCGAGTTCATTGGTACTCAAGACTCCGATGCGATTTTGAAATGGATTCACCTTGGAAGCGATGATGCGGTTGCGAGGATCGCGAGACGATTACCAGAAGACGTGCGCGCAGCCGTCCTTGCACAAGTTAAGGATGTGAATAAATTGCGTGTGTTACGAGAATACGTGAATTTCGAAAAAGATTCTGTCGCCGCACTCGCTGACAAAGACTTTCTTACCTTTCCTGACAAGATGACATGTGCGGAAGTAAGGGAAAGTATTCGTAAGCTTGATGAAGACGACACCGAAAATCTCTTAGTCGTAAACGACGAAGACCGCGTACTAGGTCTTTTGGATGACAGACGTCTACTCCGTAGTGGTCGAAGTGAACCAATTACTGGATGCATCAAACGAACGACTTTGTTACCTGCAAGTGCGACAGCTAAGTCCATAATAGAAATAGAGGCTTGGCACCAGGTAGACCGACTCCCAGTCGTCGACAAAAACCGGAGAGCTATTGGAGTTTTACATTGGGACCAATTGATTGAACGTCACAAAACACGAGAAGATACATCTCAGAATGAAGAATACGCTCTTATGATGGACATCATGAGCACCATGCTTGATGTGGTCAAAGAACTACCAAGTGCGCACAAACCGAGAACGAGAACCCGAGGCTAATGGTGCAGGCGAACGTAGTATTGCGACAACAGTTTGTAGAGCAGTTCCCAGCGGAAGCCGCAGATGTACTCCAAGCCTTACCTGATGACCAACTGTTAGAAGAAATACAAGATTTACCTGTCGATTCCCTCATTGAAATCATCGATTTCTTTTCTCCAAGTCGAGCGACACACATTTACCCGAAATTGTCTTCAGATCAACAACGAGAGATTTTGTTACAAGCACCAACTCGAGTACTTCTCAAGGTCCTGCTCACGATGTCAGAAGAGAAGAAATCTACGGTACTCGATAGTCTTCCTGACAGTACTCAAAAGGAAATAGAAACTGTGCTGTCGTTCCCGGCAGATTCTGTCGCCAACATCATGAGTTCAGCGGTTGGCACCATTTATGTCGACATGACTGTGGACGAAGCGATCGAACAAATTCGCGTCGAAGCACAAACGGTCGATTTGACTCAACTTATTGTCGACAGGGATAATCGATTGCTCGGTCGAGTAACAACACACTCCCTCGCATTAGCTCACGGGAGCACGTCTATTAGAGACATTATTGAAAACGTTCCTTGTGAGATTAATG
This sequence comes from Gammaproteobacteria bacterium, assembly GCA_009837185.1. GTDB lineage: Bacteria > Pseudomonadota > Gammaproteobacteria > Pseudomonadales > Azotimanducaceae > Bin55. The sequence continues at coordinate 86,304 of VXUA01000071.1, forward strand.
TCGTCGAGTCGCGAGATGCTGTCGTGGAAATGATGGAGACGTTGGACTTCGATATTCTCCCCGTGCTCGACGACGAAAACAAACTCCTTGGAGTGGTACGGCAAGATATCTTGCAGGATGTGGTTCAAGAAGATGCGCAAGCCGACTTACAACGCATGATGGGGGTCAGTGTAGACGAACGAGCTCTCTCTCGAGGAATCTTTTCAATCAAGCACCGATTACCTTGGCTTTACATCAATTTAGGTACTGCTTTCTTAGCTGCCGCAGTTGTTGGACTTTTTGAAAATATGTTGGCACAGTTCACCGCATTGGCAGTACTGCTTCCAGTTGTGGCGGGACAAAGTGGGAATGCCGGATCACAATCGATGGCAGTAACCATTCGCGGCTTAGCTCTTCGAGAAATTAGCTTTCGGCAATGGTTCAGGTTGTCTCGTAAGGAGTTGTTTGTAGGTACGACCAATGGAGTTCTTATCGCCGTCGTTTGCGGACTAGCAGTCTTCCTTTGGCAACAATCTTGGGGGCTGTCGCTAATTATTTCTCTGTCGATGGTGATTGCCTTAGCTATTGCAGGCATAGCCGGTGCGTTAGTTCCGATCTTGCTCGCTCGATTTGGACAAGATCCTGCGACCGCATCCTCGATCATATTGACCACAATCACGGACGTGGTGGGGTTTTTCGTGTTTTTGGGAATCGCTACACTGTTAGCGAATGTGATTTAAAGAATCGTTACTTTCGATTTCTATTGGTGGAGCCAGGGGGGATCGAACCCCCGACCTCGACAATGCCATTGTCGTGCTCTCCCAGCTGAGCTATGGCCCCAGGGGAATTAATTTTAGTCTGTATCAGTGGTGACAATCGGTAGTGTCTCAGTTTGAAATCTGAGCCATTTCGGAGCTCCTCGACAAGGATGCCCAACCCACTCGCTTCATCGAAGACTGCTGAATACTCAATAGCATCTAGTCTGACACCTTCTCCACGATTGACGAAGAAGTACCTCTCCTCCGATGTTTAAATCATCTGTAAACATATACAATATTATAGTCATAAATTCAAACTGAGACACTACCTGACAATCAATTGAGACGCATGCTGGTGCCATTCTGCATCCAATCGTTTTGTAACTTTCTTAGACACACCTCCGAGCACGTTTATTGCAGAACGAAGTCGAGCGTTCACAACATCCAAACCTAGGATCTGAATGGAATCAAAAAGTGGAAGAGAAACTGAACGACCCGAAATTGCCACAAACAAGGGAAACAAGAACTCTCGAAATTTAAGCTCTAACAACGCCGCCAGTTGTTTAAACGTTTCGGATATTACGTCACTGTCCCAATTCTTTATTTGTTCCAGTAGCAGTTGTGAGAAATACAACACTCTAACACAATCTTCCGAAGTTACTTTCTTGTGGTTAAACGATTCTGCCGTGAGTGTCGCGCGCTCGCCTAAGAGATAGTCTGCTTGCGAGAACACGTCGTCAAATCTCTCCGTTCTGTCATGCACCAATCTGAGAATCGCGTCTGCTCGTCCATCGCCAAACGCCCAGGCTCCCATTTTCTCCTTGAGCTCAGAGTGTGAGAGGCTTCGAATATATTGGCCATTCAACCACGAGAGCTTGGCTAGATCAAACACTGGACCAGAGGTGGACACACGCGCCGGTGTGAGTGCTTCTTGAAATTCTTGAAACGAAAACATTTCCCTTTCATCAGGCATGGAGAATCCCATAGTAGCGAGATAGTTCAACAACGCTTCCGGGAGGTATCCACAGCGGCGAAAATAGTTGATCGAAGTACTCTGCTTTCGCTTTGAAATTTTCGAATGATCTGGATTTCGCAACAATGGTAAGTGAATCAATTCTGGTTGTTCCCAACCAAAGTAGGTGTAAATCAATTGATGTTTAGGGCAGGAGCTCAACCACTCTTCCCCGCGAAAAATGTGCGAGATTTCCATTAGGTGATCGTCTACCGAAGCAGCAAAGTGGTAAGTCGGAAATCGATCTGACTTTAAGAGGATTTGCATATCCACTTGTCCCCATGGAATTTCAATTGGACCGCGTAAGGTGTCGTGAAACACGCAACTTCCGTCGGTTGGAACCTTTAGCCGGATGACATGGGGTACTCCTTCCTCGATTTGAGATTCAATTTCTTGCATGCTCAAACCAATGCAATGCCCATCATATTTAGGTACTAGTCCCTGTTGACGCTGGTTCGATCTAACTTCGTCTAATCGTTCTTTCGTGCAAAAACAATGGAACGCGCCGCCGATAGATACTAATTCGGCAATCAGGTCATGATAGATTGATAAGCGTTCGCTACACCTATACGGACCGTGAGGACCACCGACATCGGGACCTTCATCCCAATCTAACCCCAGCCAGCGCAGGGCATCTTGTATTGCTTGATCCGATTTGGCGTCACTGCGTTCGACATCAGTGTCTTCCATTCGCAGTACAAATTTGCCGCGATGCTGGTGCGCAAAAGCACGATTGAAAAGCGCAACATAGGCTGTTCCGAGGTGCGGTAAGCCAGTTGGCGAAGGTGCAACGCGTGTTCTAATCGTCATGGTGGTTTAGCAAGTATACAGCGAACTGTGTTCGTTCAACACGCATTGGATGCATTGTTTCGTTTGCTCACCGCGGCGAACAGTCATCGTCCGGCGATGACCGACAGTGAGGTGAAATTGAGAGAGCCTAGTCGGCGCGGAAGTGATGAGGACGAAAAATAGCGTTTTCCTCATCAACTATTTCATTTCCTTCTGAATCTACGATAGTCCATGCTTCTGGCGTTCGGAGTACCGCTCGCACTAATTTGTTGTTCAAAGCATGACCAGACATATATCCCTCAAACTCTGCTAGCAGAGGCATACCGAGCAAATACAAATCGCCTATCACGTCTAACACTTTGTGCTTGACGAATTCATCCTTGTACCGTAAACCTTCAGGATTCATGACTCCTTTGTCGTCAATGCCGATGGCATTTTCCATACTTGAACCCAGGCATCGATTTACTGATCTAGCTTCGTCTAATTCTGAAGCAAGTCCAAAGGATCGAGCCTTGCATACATCGTCAATATAGGAGTCTTCCGAAAAATCCAATTCGACGTGTTTTGGGTATCGATTGAACACGTGGTGATACTTCACAAACGTATATCCAACCTTAAAACCATTGAATGGACGGAGCGCCGCGACCGCATCGCCTTGGCTAACGGTAATATCGCGGTTGATCTTTAGAAACTTGCGTATTCCATCACACTCTTTAACACCGTGCATCATTATTAAGTTGACGAATCCTTCCGCACTACCATCCATGATGGGTACCTCTTCTCCGGTCACATGCACAATCGCATTGTCGACCTCCAGTCCCCATAGCGCGGACATCAAGTGTTCTATTGTCGAAATCTCAATGTCGTTGTATCTGATCGTAGTTGACAGAGTTGTATCCGAGACATGTGCAGCCGAAGCTCGAATAAATGTGTTGGGAAAATCGTCTCGTACGAATTGAATACCGAAATTTGTGGGTGCAGGTCGAATCGAAACTCGAGACCGTTCCCCAGTATGGACGCCTATTCCAATGGCATCTACTGACTCAGCGAGTGTATGCTGTTTTTTCATATCCTATGCAGCTTCGTTGTAAAACTAAGTGTTTAACCTAGATGGGTGACAAAAAATGGAGAGAAAATGGAGGGTTTCTGAAGTAAATCCCAAGATTGAGTGTATTTTAACGATTTCAGTATAAATACGCAATCTCTAAATCGATGGTAAAAAAAGTACAGAATTGGGTGTTTCGCGTGCTTTATTGTGCTTCGGTTGTTACGTTTGTCGTATTCCTGTAGAAGCACACGGTGGCACTATCGAAAGGAAAGTAAAGCTTACCGTTTTGGACAATAGAATTTTAACTTTAATAACGTTTCAAAGATTGAATTTCAGAAGCATTCAACATGTTTAACAGTGTAAAGGCTTTGTTTGCAAAGGCTGACTCCCAACACACATTAGAGCTTGAAGAACAAGATTTAGTTCCAATCGCTGCCGCAATGGTTCTACTAGAGGTTGCTTGGGCTGATCACATATTACAACCTGAAGAAAAAGATCTCATTGAGACCTCATTAACAAAACTATACGGTTTTGATCAAACACAAGCGAGCAGGGTCCTTAAGCAAGCAGAGAGTGAACACAAACAGTCGACAGGTCTTCACAAGTTTACCAGGACCTTGAATGAGCAATTAGATCTAGATGAAAAGATCACACTATTGACTCAACTATGGCGAATGAACAGCCTAGAAAGCACTTCGTTCCATTATGAAGAGCACGTGATTCGCAAAATCGCAGATCTGTTACACTTACGTCATTCAGAATTCATCAAAGCGAAGTTAGACGCGAGACGAACTCAATCGACAGAAAGGTCGGTTTAGTTTTTATGGGTTGTTAATATCACTCCTCGTTTATTGAATACCTCAATCGTGGGCACTAACTGATTGAACAGTAATTCGTGAGCGACATCAAATTCTTCACTGAGTTGAGTTGTCAGCTTACTAAGCGATAGAGGGTGTTCCAGCACTTCCAACATTCGGAATGTGCGCACGTTGGTTCCTAAAACTTCAACTTGATCGTTGCGATCGCGAAATGCGATTAACCATGTCGGTTGTTTCGGTTGTTGGCTGTTCCACGTAGCTGGAGTCAGTTTATGCACCGGCCATTGATAAGACAGTAATCGCACAGTGGATGATCGCTGGACACAGGTAGCATCCTTATAGATATCGAGATTGTTGCACCGCGGCGCATCTGGTGCAAGTCGTAGTTGCATTCTCATCGCATCCAAGTGACACATTTCACTCATGAACGGATACTCGGTACGATCTCGATCTGAATTCTCCAAGTACTCGACGAAAGCTAAAGGAATGTCTTTGAAATAAGGTGATGAGCACGAATGTTCTCGCATGAATCCTCGAATGAGCTTGTCCCATTGATCGTCATCGACGAAAGGACGAAACGACTTAAACGATTTCGCGCAGAACGACGCCAAGTTATTAAAAAAGAGACGTTTGTAAATGTCCATGCGACGTTGCTCAATACCTGGCGGTGCGGTATTGTGCTCAGGGTCTCGAATGTAATTAGCGAACTGCTGTTGAATTCGTTGATAGTCCGGAAAATCGTCCCGAACGTTACTATCCACTATCGACCTGCTCCGCTTCGGTGGTCACGTATTGTTGTTGGTACTCTTTGATCCGAGAAACCTCCGATATTAAATCGGGGATCGCCGGAAAGTTAAAGTCTCGTTCTAATAGTGTTGGGATCGTGCCATATCGCCGGTAGACATGTTCAAGTAATTGCCAAACCGGATCAGCCACTGCAGCCGCGTGTGTATCAATCCTCAAATCTTCTGCTTCTTTAAAGTGTCCAGCGATGTGAATATAGGTGATTCTTGAGATCGGTAGAGAATCGATGAACTCGAAAGGATCGTATCCAAAGTTCACACTGTTCACGTAGGCATTGTTGACATCGAGTAAGAGATTGCAGTCCGCTTCCGTGAGCACGGCGTTAATGAAATCACTTTCGTTGAGTTCCTGACCCGGAGCAGCGTAGTATGAAACGTGTTCAACTGCAATTTTTCGCTCCAGCACCTCTTGTACCGTACGAATTCTGGATGAGACATGTCGCACCGCATCTTCGGTGAAAGGAATTGGCATCAGATCATAGAGATGTCCATGATCACTACATGCACTTAAATGGTCCGAATAGAATGAGATGTCGTGTTTGTCGAGAAATTCTCGAACACTCTCAAGAAAATCTAAATCTAAGGGGCTAGGACCGCCGATCGAGAGCGACAGACCATGGCAAACAATGGGAAATCGTTCCGCGTATGTCCGAAATTCCCGCCCAAAACGACCACCGACATCGATCCAATTTTCTGGTGCGACTTCCCAGAAGTCGACATTCTCATTGATAAGTTCCGGATGCTCCCGTAGAGCGCGAAACATACCACGACGTAGGCCTAGACCGGCACCTCGAATAGATAGCTGTTGGGGCACAAGTGAAAAACGGACGAATTGCAGTTCCGAATTAAGCCCGGAACCACAATTCGTCAGTCAAAACGAAAGTTTGTATTGAGGGAAAGAAGGAGATTACTCCTCAGTGGTTTCCTCTTCTTCTTCCTCGTCGGCGTCTTCGTCGTCTTCGTCGGCGTCGTCTTCTTCTTCTTCTTCACCGCATTGACCTTCGCCACACCCGCCTTCGTCTTCTCCACATTCACCTTCATCGTCACCGTCTTCATCGTCTTCACCGCATTGGCCTTCGCCGCACGAGGCTTCTTCGTCGTCTTCAGCGGCTAAAACATCGATATCGTCGAGAGACTCTGCTACGAATAGATTGTTAGCATCTTCGTCCATAGAAGCACTGAGGGCTACACCGAGAGAAGCGGCCATAAACGCACCAACGCCAACAATGGCAGGCTTGGATTCATTAATTTTCATAGAAAAATCCTCACAAGGGTTAGGGGTTTTGTAACTAGAAACTGCCTTGTAACAGTTTCAATCTACATTGCAATTAGTAGAAGTGACAATATTATTCACAAATAATTCCATTATTCCTCCATTATTCAGTCAGAATCAGAGAATTCGCAAAAAGTCCCAGAAATTTAAAGGCCAGATTCCTAATTAGAGTAGAAGGGTAACTATTTTGGGTGTTCCCACTGTGCAAATGCTTGTTCCAAGCGCTGAGGAGAGAGTTTTGTTCGAGTCTTTAATTCCTGACAGAATAGCGACAGTCGATACTCTTGAAGTAAGTGAAACAATCCGTCTGCATAGGGGTGTTGACGCTGGACGCCAAGGGAAGCCAGTCGTTCTTGCCAACGTGTTATTTCCCTCGTCGCAAGTACGTCCTTTTTCAACTTCCCGGAGAGCCGATCTAACCGAGCCTTGATACCGTCTAGATAACGAGGTAAATCAGGCATGCGTTCACTAGAAAATGAAAACGGAAAGGTCGAATCAAAGAGGCTATTGAGTTGTTGCTTGACGTCTTCTCGAGATTCCTGAAATACAGGCTTCTCTAAAGACTCTACACGAAGCATCAAGTGATGTCGCATTGACAATGCGTTCGACACTAGATCCATCAGATGTAGGGCATTGGGTATGAAATATTGACGTTGAATTTCGATTACTTGCCGAAACTCTTCTTCACTTTCTGGCAATGTTGGAGGAGGAAAAAACGTGTCGCGAGCAGCGGTCAAAAAAAGCAACTGTCGAAACTCATGAATATTCCCAAGAGTGGTCGAGTACAACTGCAATGCTCGGTCATTGTTAAACTGAGACGATAAGTAATTTATTGTCTCGTGTTCCCGTATAAGTGCTAGCCGACACATCCCTCTTAATGATCCTTGGTACTGGTCTCGCTCATCGAAACCTACCAGTATGTCAACGCAATCTCCGCGATCGACTAGCACAGGGAAAAGCACGATCGTTCCCTTCGGACTTTTTACTGTAATAGTGCGAGTTAGCCCAGATGGTGGAAATGTCTTCAATCCCTGCTGCTCAAACTGCGCTTTGAACGATTCATCGAAATGATTCTCAAGAAGGTGTTGAACACGTTGACGCACAGCAGACAAGTTTCGTCCTTGTGCGATCACGTTTTGCTTTTGATCAATAGTTTGAACGTTCACGATCAGATGTTTTGATACATCTTCTAAACGCCACACAGACGTAGCTATTTCCACATGAAATAAAGCTCGTATTCTTTGCGACAACACTTCTGCGAGATGGCCGACGCGATATTGACTGTCCTGTAATAGAAGAGGCACGAGTTCCCCGATCTTATCGGGTATGGGAGCTAGTTGCTTTCGAAACTGTTTTGGAAGTCGACGCAACAATTCAATGCACTTTTCTTCAAAGAATCCTGGAACAATCCATTCCAAGCTCGATTGCTGGAGCTTTGGTAAATCCGCGAGTGGCACGCGAATCGATACTCCATCGTCTTCTCGACCGGGACCAAATTTGTATCGTAGAGAAAATCGATCAGAGTTGATTTCCAACTCTGCTGGATACGCATATTCGCGAATGGAATAGCTAGGGTGATGCAGAAAGTCTTCGCGTTGAATAAGCAAATCATTTCGTTGCTTTGCATCGGCAGTGCGGTACCATCGTAGGAACGACATTCGATCACAGACTTCATTCGGAACCTTTTTACGATATAGCTCGACAACGCCGTCTTCGCCTAAGACAATGTCTGTTCGTCGTTCCTTCGATTGTGTTTCCAGCAGGGATTCTCGCAGTTCGAAATTTGTACTAACTTCCTGAATTTCAATGTTGGCTTCATCGCGAACCAGCGCGTGGGTCAAAAACAGTTCTCGAGCTGCACAGTGATCAAAGTCTTTGAGTCTAACGTTACGGTTTTGAACAATGGGTAAACCGTACACGGAAATGTCTAAGTAGGTGCAACTATCGTTTTTAATTGAATCCCAATAGTGATCGTGTACCCGTGTACTCACAAACGAACGAGCGTAGGGCTCAACCCATGTTGGTTTGATTTCGGCTAGACCACGTGCATAGACTCTCGAAGTTTCAACAATTGTTGCGGCAACCACCCACTTCGGCTTGCGCTTTGCAATGACTGAGCCTGGAAACAACGAGAACTTGAGATTCCGGGCACCCTGATAAGAAGAATCGTCTAAACGAAGTCCTAGAAAACTCAACGACCCACTCAATACGGATTTGTGGATCCTGTCGAAACTTGCTACCTTCTCGTTGATATTCATTCGCAAGCGTTTGCACGTTAGCACAAGTTGCCGATGTAGAGCGCGCCATTCCAAGTATCGTTGCGTGGAGACAAAGTGCCGCTCAAGAACACGCTTTAGCTGACTCCATGAATGGTCGTCCCTATGTCCTTCTATCCATTCCCACAAATTGAGATAGGACAAAAAGTCCGATTTGGGATGCCGGAATTGTTGGTGGGCTTCATCCGCAGCCTGTTGCTGTTTAAATGGTCGGAGAAATGGGTCTTGTGCTGCTAATGCAGAAACAATAACTAGTAGTTCCTTTAGTGCGCGCTGTTGATTCGCCTCGATTAGCATTCGAGCAAGTCTAGGATCGACAGGAATTTGCACCATTTGTCTGCCAAGATCGGTAATCTCACCGCGCTGCAAAGCACCCAATTCATGCAACAGTCTCGTCGCCGCAGCGACGGCTCTGTCGTCGGGACGATTTATAAAGGGAAATGTAGCAATCTCACCAAAGCCGAAAACAACCATTTGCAACACGACGGCCGCAAGATTAGTCCGCATGATTTCTGGATCGGTGAATGCTTCTCTCGATAGTAAATCCGACTCCGAGTAGAGACGAAAACACACTCCTGGAGCTAAACGACCACATCGGCCAGCTCGCTGATTCGCACTGGCTTGGGATATAGCTTCGATGGGCAATCTCTGAATTCGAGAACGCACACTAAAGCGGCTAATCCTCGCCTGCCCAAAATCAATTACATATCGAATATTTGGAACGGTGAGACTGGTTTCCGCGACGTTGGTCGCAAGCAAGATGCGACGTTTTGACGACGTCGAAAAAATCTTGCGTTGCTCTGAGGCAGGTAATCGAGCATATAGAGGTAGCACCTCAAACTGATTACCAAATTGCTTTCTGAACCAGTGCGCCCAATTAAAAATTTCTCGTTCCCCAAGCAGAAAAACTAAGACATCCTGTACTTTACTAGTGGGTTCAGCTTGAATTTCTTCGAGGCAGTTAATCATTACTTCCTCAGCGTCGTCTTCAACCGGTTTATACCTCGTATCTATTGCATAGGATCTACCCTCTGACACAAAAACAGGCGCGTTATCGAAGAAAGAAGAGAATGCTTGGACATCGATTGTCGCGCTGGTCACAATTACGCGTAAATCAGTACGTTTGACTAAAAGATGCTTGAGATATCCAAGCAAGAAATCAATGTTTAAGCTACGTTCATGTGCTTCGTCAATAATTATCGTATCGTAATCGTACAAAGATCGGTTGCGCCGGATTTCGGTTAAGAGTAGCCCATCTGTCATTACTTTAACGAGCGTATTCGGGCTCACTCTGTCTTCAAACCGAACAGCGAATCCAACTTTTTCACCCACACTAGTATTTAGTTGCTGAGCAAGCCGGTCTGCAACGCTTCGAGCGGCTAACCGACGTGGTTGTGTGTGACAAATCATGCCGCGGGTACCAAGACCAGCTTCTAAACATGCTAACGGAAGTTGCGTAGTCTTACCCGATCCGGTCTGGCCGGCAACTAGTATGACTTGATGCTTCTTTAATGCTCCGACGATTTCTGGCAAAACCGAACAAATTGGAAGGTCAGATTGATAGTCGAATCGTGGTACCAACTTCTTTCGGCGAGCTAACTCACGAACACTCTCTGTCAATTGAGAAAGAGTTTTTTGATTCGGTCCGCCACGCCGACGCGCTCGCTGCAGGACAGGAGTATCCCGCGCGAGTAAAAGATCAACTGAAAGTTCTTCGATCCTAGGACGTCGCATCGGAAATCCAAATGGTAACCCAAACGAAGCACATTAAATACAAGCCGTAGTCAGTCTAAAGTTCTAAACTAGACCGATTTCTTTTTCGAACTTGCAGCCTTGCGTAGTAACAAAATAGCCAAGAACACCAGTCCAATACAAAGAGTTCCTAATAAGCCGAATGCAGTTGCACCTGCTGGATCTTGGTCAACTTCAAGAAACGTTTGGTAGAAAAATACCACAAACAGAGGGGCGAAAAAACCATCTTCAAATTCCCACGGCCATAGTGCCCAAAAGCTCCCCACCGAAATCATGAAATAAGCGAGTAGTTTAACTTTCCTCAGTACAAGATATACTAACCACGCTAAAACCCCAGTGGCAACCACTGCCACTAACCAGGCTAGGTTATACGACATAGTCCATTAAGTACGGCTACTCATCAGAATTTTCGACCCATTTAATAACCTGCGTTGCAAGATCATCAGGATGAATGTCTCGTTCAGATATGGTGCGATTCGCTACCGAAATGCCCAAGTCTCTCATCTTCTGAGAGTCTCCAGCGATCAATGGATGCCAGTCAAACAATGACTCACCATTAGCGATTAACCGATACGCACATGTATCGGGCAACCAATAAAGTGAATCCACATTGTCTGGTGAGATGTCAACGCAGTCAGGAACTAAGCTGTGTCGATCTTCATAAGAAAGACAGCGACACGTGTCCGTGTCGAGTAGTTTACAGACAACAGGGGTCATGACGAATTTTGAGCTGCCTGCCACTTTAAACTTCAACTGGCAACACTGTGCGCATCCATCACACAGACTCTCCCACTCTTCCTCATTCAATTCAGCTAACTTCTTGGTTTGCCAAAATGGTTCAGTTGCTGCCACGCTCTTTCCCATCTACGAGTTCAAAATCTCTCGAAGCTCGGTGCCAATTACTTCTTCTCGCCAAGCTCCGAAGGATGGTGGAAATTTGTGATGTTCGTCATAGTGAGAAATCCAATTGCTGATTTGGGTACTACGGCCGAGGGTCTCCAATGCTAACTGTATTGACTCAGATTTTTGGGCCACAAGTTGTTTGATCGGTTCTTTAGTACGATGAAACAACTCCCTTTTGCGGGTTGTTTGCTTGTACTCAAGACTATAGTGCATATCGTTGCAGTTGGAGTTTCCTTTTTTGATTCTCGAAATCAAGCGATGCAGCCCCTTACCGAACCCGTGAAAGTGTTTCTGAAAAAAATCAATATCTTCAGCGTGATGCTCAACAGCTATTTTGATCTCTTTTTGTGTCAATACTCGTTCTCGAGGACGATTGCGTGACCGCGCAGTTCGTTCGCGCCACTCAAGTAAACCAAAATAAATTGTTAATTCCATCGCATTCCAGTCAATCTGAGCTGGAATTGCGGCTAAATCCGATAGGGAAAATTCATACACTGATCGGAAATAGTGTTGCATTTCTTCCAAGAACCAAGAGAGTCGACCCTTTTTCTTGAGTAGAGATCGAATTTGATCCCAAAGCGACAGGAGAAATCGAACATCGTCGTAGGCGTACTTGACCTGTGTCGGCGTAAGAGGTCTTTTCCGCCAATCACTCTGCGTCATCTTTTTATTTTGTTCTAAGGGATGGTCAAGGTAGCGTTCTACTAGAGACGAGTAGTTCAATGCCGCGTCGGTGGACAGAAAAGCGTGGGCAAGCTGAACATCAACGAGATTGGGCAACTCTGCCCCAAAAATGAGATGAAGAAGTTCTAAGTCTTCTCGCGGCGAGTGAGTCACTTTTATCCGATCTTCTGAAAAGAGTGCAGACTCCAGCTCAGTTAGATCTAGCGGTGCGAGTAAGTCCACGATGAACGCACCAGTAGAAGTCGATAATTGAAGGACACATGGTCTTGGAAAAAATGTTCGTCGACGGTGAAATTCTGTATCCATCCCAATGACATCATCGAGTTCAGATACAACTTGATCTAAGTCTTTCTGTTTCTCAATAACTGATTCTTCAGTCTTCAATCGGGATTCGGCCACGTAATGCATGATTGATTGTGTTCACGTCGGTGTAGGAAAGTTCACCACCTGCTGGGACTCCATGCGCGATTCGAGTGACTTTAAGGTTATTTTTATCGAACATGCTGGCGATATAGTGAGCAGTAGCCTCCCCTTCGGCGGACGTACCTGTCGCGACGATCAATTCACTAACTGAATCTGCTAGCACTCTTTCGTACAACGTTGATAGCCCAAGGTCATTTGGTCCGATACCATCAATGGGGGACAGATGACCGTGAAGGACAAAGTAACGTCCGGAAAAACTACCAGAACTCTCAATTGCGTACGCGTCTCCTGGAGTCTCGACGACGCAAATCAACGATGTGTCTCGTTTAGGATTCGCACACAAAGCACAAACCGGTTCTTCTGATACATTACGACAACGGGTGCACTCCTTAACGTTCGACACGGCATCATGAAGTGCATCAGCCAGTTCCTGTCCGGCGGTTCTATCTTTGTGTACTAGAAATAGCGCTATTCTCGTTGCCGTCTTCGGTCCAACTCCAGGTAATATCTGCAGAGCTTGAACCAGTCGCGCTATGAGGGGACTAAACATCTACCTGATAGATTGCCAATCTCTACGTATAAAACGAACCACTATGCTCGAGATTGACCCATTCGCTAAGAGCGTTTGATGTCGACTATGTGCGCATCAAAATTTTCAATCAGCGACGAGACAATCGGATTTTTTAGTGCGATCTCTCGATCTACATTGTTATCGACTGAGACCTGTGACTTTTGTTGGGTATCGTCGCCTAAATTTGGCGTTCTGGTTGATTGAACCGGCTTCAAATTCGTTTGGATGGTTTCCGAATCTACGTTTTCAGGTTTGGACGCTTGCTTCGAGTCGTTAGAACCTAGCTCGGTTTTTTCTTTTTTACTGTCCCTACTATCTACCACTGCTGTAGTATGTTTATTCTTTAAGGATGATGGTTCTGCAGAGTTGCTTGTAGCCGGTTCAAAGTCCAACAAGCGAACAAGCGTCATTTCAAAACCGATCTTATGGTCTGGGGCGTACTTCAAATCGCGCATGCCAACCACTAAGATTTGGTAAGCTACTTGAAGCCACTCAGCGGAAAATTTTCCGACAAACGGTTGTAACTGTTCCGTGTCGGCCTGTCCAGTAATCTGTGCTAAGGCAAGCTCGTGTATGGTGCGTTGCAGATTCTCAAGTAAGTCGGCAAAGCTGACTGCCTGTCTAGACAACTGGTTAACAAATGCCAAGGTCGCACAGCGATCGCCCTTAACGAGCATATTCAAAATCTCCAAGACCTCGTCTGTCCGTACCGTTCCCAACATCTCAGCGACGCTATCGATTGCGATGCTTCCACCTCCATGAGATACAGCTTGGTCAGTCAACGACAGCGCATCTCGCATGCTCCCCTGAGCTGATCGAGCTAACAACTGTAATGAAGCTTCATCAAACTGTATGTCTTCGTGAGTGAGAATAGTCTCGAGTTGTTTTTTTATTACCGTGGGTTCGATGTTGCGCAGATGAAACTGAAGACAACGAGAGAGGACGGTTAGTGGAACTTTCTTCGGATCGGTTGTCGCGAAAATGAACTTCACGTGGTTTGGTGGTTCTTCTAGGGTCTTTAACAACGCATTGAAGCTAGCTGTCGACAACATGTGGACTTCGTCAATGAGGTACACTTTAAACCTGCCAACATTGGGTGAATAGTGGACATTTTCTAGCAGTTTGCGCATATCGTCAACGCCAGTTCTGGACGCCGCATCGACTTCATACATGTCAGGGTAGTTCCCACTTTGAAAGCCCTCGCACGCGATACAATCACCACAAGGTGTTGACGAAATTTTTTCCTCGCAGTTAAGACAATTAGCAAATATCCGCGCCAGAGTCGTCTTACCAACGCCACGGGTGCCAGAAAACAAATAAGCATGATGCAATCGATCAAAATCTAACGCATTGACAAGAGCTCTTACCGTATGATCTTGTCCCCGTACCTCGCGAAAATCTCGAGGACGATATTTCCTCGCTAGTACTACGTAAGCCATCATCAAAATTCTAAGTTAACTCGAAGACTGTAAGATGAAGGAATGACACAACCGTTCTACATTATTGGTCATCGTGGAGCACCAGCTCAAGCTTCTGAGAACACGATTCCGTCGTTTTCACGGGCGATCGAGGAAAGAGTCGACGGAATTGAGTTAGACGTACACAAGGTTGACCGACACTTGGTCGTCATACACGATGTGTCAGTTGATCGAACGAGTAATGGTACAGGTGTACTCCATGAGTTTTCCTTTGAGGCACTTCGTAAACTAGATTTTGGCGAAGGCGCGACCATACCTACTCTTGTGGAAGTCATTGAGACCGTTCCCGCAAGCATCCTAATCAATGTTGAATTGAAAGGTCAACGCACAGGTAAAGCAGTCGCTCAGTTATTACCCCACTACCCAACGCATAGATTTATGGTTTCGTCATTCGATAAACACGAACTCGTCCACTTCACTAGGAAATTTGGTACCTACACCAACACCGAAGTCGCATTGCTTGGTATTCGATTAACCGGTAAATTGATGGAGGAAGCCCGACAACTCGATGTGAAAACACTAAACGTCTCCAACAAATTCCTAAAAGCAAAGCAACTCAGCCTAGCTCTTGAAAACGGATTTAGGATTAATGTCTACACCGTAAATGACGTGTCGCGCGCGAGGCAATTGCGAGATGCAGGTGTCGCTGGAGTCTTCACCGACGAACCAGCTAAGCTAAAGGTTTTACACGATGAGTAGATTGATCATCTAAGCACTCCTCGAGTACAGTCCCTTAGTGGATTTCCTTTTGGGCTGAGAATCGCGCTTAGTCAGTTAAATTTTTTGAGGATTTCGAGAGTTTCGACTTTTTGTTTAATGGAAAATTGTTGCAGACCCTGTGCCTTTGAGATACAGTCCACTCGTCAAACCAGAAATATTCTTACGGGTATTAAGTGTGGAGCTAACGCTTAACTCTACGAATCTAACGCGCGAAACTCTTCATCAAGACGGTATCGGCCGGACGTAATATAGTGTTCCATACGAGAAAGTTTTTTCTCCATTTGAGCGATGTCTCTTTTAACCATTCCCATGCGAAAGATCATACTACTCTTCGCGGCTGAGTCGCTGAATTCGTCAACGGTGCGCGTATAGCCTTTACTCGTTCGGGAATAACGTCGGCGTGATCGACGATATCGGCCGTGAACCGGAGTCATTTCTTCCTCATCGTACGGTTTCTTATCCATCACAAAAATCGCAACAATATAGGCAGGTATAACAATCCAAGCTATACAGACCACACCAACAACAGTTAGAGCGCGAACAATCCACGGTTCAATACCAAGGTAGTCGGCGATGCCAGTACAGACACCAAATAACGGTCCATGTTCCGGGTCACGGTACAGTCTTCGAATGGGCCGTTCTTCAAATTCTTCTTTGGCTTTGCTATAGGTCTTTCTGTTGTTCATCGTGTGTTAGCTTGAGAGCTTAGTTAAGGTCGTAGTCGAAGTTGATGACAACATGCTTATGTGTCTGCTCTTCATTCTCTCTCCGTTTGTGTTCGCCGCCACCTTGGAGCACTGTGATCCAAAATCTTTTCTAGGGTATCGACTCGTTCAGAAAGCTCTTCAGCGTGATCTTCCAACCGCTGAAGCTCTTCACGATCCTCTCGAGCCAGTATTCGGTGCGCACGTTTAGAACGAGAATAGTGTAGGATCAACCATAGTGGTATGCATATTACTATGAAAAGAATCGCACAAACGAGGCCGAAACTGAATATCACACCGAAGAAACTATCTGCGTACATGATGAATCCTTATATTCGATGACCTAAGATGATTTGTCGCTTATCGAGCGTTTGAGTCTTTCGAGTGCTTCGTCAACTTTCTCATCGGCTTCAAGTTCTCGAATCTCATCAGAAAGATTGCGTTGTCCCATATCGTAAGATTCTACAGCGCCTTCAAGATCATCGATCTTTCGTTCAAATTGCTCGAAACGAATCATTGCTTCGTCGACATTCCGTTCGGTCAGTTGCCTGCGAACATTCAATCTCGCGCGTGCGGTACTTCCTCGAACCAATAATGACGACTGTTTAATTTTTGCGTCCTTGAGTTTTTGCGTGAGTGTAGTGATGTCATCGTTCATCTTTATCAGCATGGACTCTATCGTGTCGAGATCGTTGTCGATCGCGACTACCATTTCTTTGGCTTTTTCTGACTCAGCCAACGCTGCTCGAGCCAGGTCTTCACGATCTTTACGTATTGCTGTCTCCGCTTTGCGCGTCCACTCATCGACCTCTTGTGCAAAAACATCACGTTTTCGCAACATCTCTTTTTTGTCGGCAATACCCCGAGCGGCTGTCGTTCTCACCTCGACCAAAGTTGCTTCCATCTCTTGGATGATCATACGAACCATCTTCGACGGGTCTTCAGCTTTGTCTAACATTGAATTAATGTTAGAGTTTACGATGTCACTGACACGGGAAAAAATACCCATAATTTTCTGTCTCCTGTGTAATGAAGAGTTATACTGCTCTTTGTTAAGCAACTATCGTGCCACGTGTTTGATTGATGAAAAATTAATTTTGAAGATCGAAGATAAACCGTGCATTCTAACAGTGTAGTTATGATATGTTGGTGAATTTTCGCGAATATTGGTTTTTTTGAACATGGTAGAACAAGCACCGACACTGGTTGGTCAATCTCCTGCATTCCTGAGAGCTTTAGAAGAAATCTCTAACATTGCTGAACTGACCAAGCCGGCATTAATAGTAGGTGAACGGGGAACAGGGAAAGAGCTCTTTGCCGCGCGCCTTCATTACCTGTCGCCCCGCTGGGATTCAGTCTACTTACAACTCAATTGTGCGACGTTAACCGAAACACTGCTAGAAACTGAATTGTTCGGACACGAAGCTGGAGCTTTTACTGGTGCGACCCGTCGGCACCTAGGGCGGTTTGAGCGAGCCAGTTCGGGCACTCTGTTTCTTGATGAGCTCGCGACAACATCACAACGCGTCCAAGAAAAAATTTTGAGAGTCATCGAATATGGTGAGTTTGAACGCGTAGGAGGGAGTAATACGATTGAGACTGATGTTCGAATCGTCGCAGCGACAAATGAGGACTTACCTACGCTCGCGCAAGAAGGTAAATTTCGCATCGACCTGCTCGATCGGCTCGCGTTTGACGTGATTACTCTCCCACCTTTGCGCGAGCGTGCTGAAGATATACTGTTGCTGGCTGAACACTTTGCTGTGAATATGGCAAACGAACTCAAGCGTGAATTGTTTCCCGGATTTTCCGACTCGGCAACAAAGATCCTCATGGAACACCACTGGCCTGGAAATGTTCGGGAGTTGAAAAATGTTGTTGAGAGGGCTGTGTATCGAAATAATCCGACAGATTTGGTTGAGGAAATCATCCTAGACCCCTTTGACTCACCCTTCAGACTTCAAAACAGTGCCCAACCGACAAACTCGACTAATTCGAATACCAAAGAGATGGAGTTTCCCGTCAACATTCGAAAACGGGTTGAGGAATTTGAAGCCTCGATAGTACGGACTGCCCTCGAAAAAGCGAAGTTTAATCAACGCAAGACTGCTGAACTGTTGGGATTGACGTACAACCAAGTTCGAAATACAGTACGTAAGTACAGTATCTCAACTAACGAACCTGACGGTTCCAATAAGAAAGGCTAAGAAACTGTCTGTCTATTGAAATTACCTTGTCGTACAG
This sequence comes from Gammaproteobacteria bacterium, assembly GCA_009837185.1. Taxonomy (GTDB): domain Bacteria; phylum Pseudomonadota; class Gammaproteobacteria; order Pseudomonadales; family Azotimanducaceae; genus Bin55. The sequence continues at coordinate 104,539 of VXUA01000071.1, forward strand.
TCGTGATGTAGGAGATTCGACGCATTTCTATAATTTTCAGTTAGTCTGGACAACGTGGTTGTCTGATTGAATGGCAATTAGCCGGTCCCTTCGCGGCGATAGATTGTGAACCCCGCCAGGCCCGGAAGGGAGCAACGGTAACAGTTGAATCGGGTGCCGAAGATTCGATTGGCTAATTCGCCGCCCTTACGTTCACCCGAAGGTTATTAAGGAGAGGTGTCCGAGAGGCCGAAGGAGCGCGCTTGGAAAGCGCGTATGGGGATAACTCATCGAGGGTTCGAATCCCTCCCTCTCCGCCATCGTACTAAACTGGTGGAAGACGCGAACCATCACCGCACAGGTCAGCGGTCTACCTTAAGAATCTCGTGGTTTAGGTGTACTAACTTGTCGTAGCTAGTCGGGACAATTAGTTGAAGAACTTATTCTGACTGTAACGCAGCTACCGGATCGAGCTTAGCGGCTGACACTGCTGGATATACGCCAAACGCTACCGCGATGGCCATACAAACTACTACTGCAACAGAGATTCCAAAATAATTCCAAGCGACTGGCCATTTTGCGAAGAACGTGATCAAAATCGCGAGTACTACTCCTGCGACAATTCCAAATAATGCTCCGATAAACGCAATGACTGTCGTCTCAATCAAAAATTGACGCACTACGTCGGATTTGGTCGCACCGACTGCTCGTAACAAACCGATTTCTGACTTTCGCTCCAAAACGCTAGCAAGCATGATGTTCATAATTCCAATTCCTCCCACTAACAAAGAGATAATTGCAACCGACGTCATCACAATATTAAATATTCGATTAGTTTGTCGTTGTTGCGCGAGGATATCATTTGGTACGGTGACGAGGAAATCGTCTTGAGCGCCATGTCGTCGCTGTATATTTAGCCGAATAGCCGCCTCTGCGGATACTAGGGATTCATCTTTTATTTTGAATTTAACTTCTGAAAGTTCAGAGGCCATTTCCTCTACCTTCAGCCGATTCAAACCAGTGTTTAACGGGATGTAGACTCGATCCGAATCACCTCCAACCTTTACACCTTGAATTTCTTCTCCCGGAATCTTTTGGTCTTGTAATACCCCTATTACCTCAAACCAAGTAAAGTTAACCTTCACTGGTTTCCCTACAGCATCTCCGTTAGGAAACAGTCGCCGCGCCGTGGTTTCGCCTAAAACTGCCTTGGTCGCAAATTCTTGATTGTCCTCTTCAGTGAACAGGTCACCAACCTCGATTCCGAGACTTGATAGTGCAAAAAAGTCACTACTGACCGCCCAAACCTCAGAATTTATGCTACCGCCCTCATCCTCGTGCGAAAAGAGCGTCCAAACCCTCATGTTTTTTATACCGGCCCACTTGTCCACGAACTTCAGAGTCTCTTTTACCGCTCTGGCATCGTCTACCGAGAGTCCAGGACTATGCTTACGCACCTCCAAAAGTTCTTCAGAACTAAAGTTTTTATCTTTGACAATTATGTTCTCGACTCCCAATCCTTGAATCATTTTCATCGACTGTTTCAAGCCACCCTCACTGACGGCAAGCATGGATATCACCGCGCCTACTCCAAAGATCATCCCAAGTAGTGTCAAAAAGGTTCGTAGCGGTCTGTGTGCTAATTGACCAACAGCTAACCGAAAATCCGGCCACATTGTCGAAAGTATTTTCACTAAGGTTTGATCACCCGTCTAATATGGAATGTTTACAAAGGACTGTAGATGGAGTTAGGTAGAGGGCGTTTCTTCTGGTGCGACCAAACTCACCGCGTCTCCCGACTCTAGTCCATCAACGACTTCAATCAATGTTGGACTTTTGTGGCCAAGAGTCACGTCGCGCTGATTAATGTCGCCTTTATTGTTAATGACATATACAAAAGCTTGATCTTTGTCAATAAACACAGCTTGTTGAGGTACTAAATATGCACCTTTTAACTCACCTGTGATGATCTCCGCATCGATAGTGCTACCGACTCGCATTAAGTCAGCATCAATGGCATCAATATCCACGCTCAAGGTGAAATACTTCGTTGGATCTACGTTGTCTAGCGGGGCTGCGATATGAGAAATGTCAACGATCTTGCCCGTTATTTGTTGATCTAATGCACTGTGCATGCGCATCACAACGTTTTGTCCAACTTCGACTCCGACAGCATCAACTTCTAAGACGTAAAGTTTCGCTTGGATCATCCCCCGCACTGGAATCTGACCTACCTGGGACCTTCCCCACACAGTCTTCCCAGGCGCGTATTTTTCTCCCCACCAAGAAGATCCGTATATAAACGTTCCATCCGAAGGACTCTTAATTTCCATGTTGTCGAGTATCTCTTGTTGCGAGTCGAACTGTTGTTCAGTGTTTTGAAGATTCGCTTCAAGTCGAATGATTTCGGCATCGTGACGTTGGTCGTGAGTCTCAATCTGCCATTGAATGAACTCACCTAACTGTCTTAAATACTCTAAGTTTCCTACCTGCTCTATTAGTTCATTTTGACTAAACATGTCGTCGTCAAGCAAGGTATAGATCGCCGCAATATCTATTTCGCCATCAACCCGAATATCTTCGTGTCCCAGCTGAATTCGTTCCCCAAAGCTTGAGTTAATGAAGTTGTCAATCGAAGTCTGTTGTCGCTCAAGTTGCAATAAGCTACGATCTCGTACTTGCACCATGTCTGCATTATCAAAGCGAACCACAACGTCGCCGGCTTTTACCTCGGAGTATTCCGGGATCATCCAAGCTATAGTGAACTCACCACGAACGTTTCCTCCCAATTGCACAGCATCCGATTCAGTTGAAATGATTTCTCCGTGAGCACGAACGAAGAATCTATGATCCCGCGGTTCGATTATTACTTTTGAGTACTCGCTCGTGTCAAAAGAACATCCAACACCACCTAGTAATACAACAAATGCGAGTGTTCCTGCTAAAAATTTCAATGTTTTCATAGTCTTACTCGTTGCCCCTCTTCAAGTCCTTCTTCAACGATAAAGTGATCTTGACTGGCCTTCCCTAATCTAACCACGCTCCACTTATCCGATAGCACAAATCCACCTAACGAAAATCTTGGCGTGACAACGCCAGGTTTGCCCTCTTTATACACAAGCGCCGCTTTAGGAACTACCAGCACGTCGTTGAATGTTGCAATTTCAACTTTGACTTCTACAGACACTCCGATGCGTAGGATGTCTGAGTAATCTTCGTCGAGTTTCACGGTGAAATCTCGTACCATTTCTAGGGATTTCGGAGATCTGCGGCGGACTGTATTTCCCACAGAATGTACAAGACCCGATAGTTCGGCTGTACCTGTAGTTTCGGTAACAATTACTGCTCTTTGGCCTACACTGAGCACGGTGGCTAAATTTTCCGGTATAGTCGCCCGAATCAGCACCTTCTCGTCGTTGACAATTCTTAGTATTTGAATTCCCCCACTAGCATTAGAACCTGCGGTGAGTTTTTCGCCGTTCCAACCAGTTCCAATGACCGCAATTCCGGCCTTTGGAGCGCGGATTGTAAAAGTATCCAACGCTCGTTTCGCTTCGGCTAGTCGGAGTTCAGCACGCGCGATTTGCCTTTTTTTGTTTTCTTCCGCCGCGACTTTGTCTCTATCGCTGAGCTGTTTTCGATATAGCGCGCGCTCATAAAGTGTTTCGGCTAAGCGACGTCGCTCCACGAGTTTTTGATACTCTATACCCGGAACGATCCCTGCTGGAACTTCTGCCAAGCGCACAGCTTTATCAACGTCGGCTTTGAGATTCGACATATCAAGGGCTTCTTGACGCATTTGTTGCTCTTTTTGTTCTTTATCGACACCAACATCACCGGCGTGTACGTTGAGTTCACCTTCCAGTTCGCGAATACGTTCATCAGTTCGTGAGACTTCAAATTGGACTACAACTTCACCTTTACGTACCCGTTTTCCTTCCGGTACAATTGATTCGAGCCGAGACCGCCAACGAGCTGTGGGAGGAGCACCGATCGATTCAACATCCTCCGAATCGACAACACCGGTGGCACTTACAGTCACAACAAATTCTTTTTGCTTTTGAATGTCTCTCCACTCCGCTGCTTGTACACTCACAACAATGAGTGTGGCCAGCACAGCTAGCAACGCTATCGTGCGAGTAGATTTATTCAACTTGATCAGAGGCTTCTTCATTTTTAATTACTCCCAAAACTGACATACCCGGTATATATACATCGGGTATCGGTTCTAATGGTTCGGTTAATATTTCGTAGTATCCAGCTGAACTCCAGTCACTTCGACTAGCTGCTTGATTGGACATCCAAGTTACTTTTGCTTTGACCTTCACGTCCCCAGCAGCATCGGGCGATACGATAACTTCGTCGTTTAGAGCAATCTTTCGGATATCAGCTTCATGCACCCAAAATCTAAACCGCAAGTCTTCCCGACTCGCAACAATTAGCAGCGTCGTTCCAGAACCGTAACTCTCACCGGGAAAAATCTTCAAGCCGGTTCTCGGGTTCGCCGCGTAAATAACTAACCCAGTTTGTTCTGCATAGAAATTAGTATGTTCTAGTGCATTTTCGATGCGTTCTTTTTCGTTTTGTGCATGCAACAAGTCCCGTTCTGCCATCGGCCGATCTCTGTCTCGCGCGGCATAGGCTTCTTCAAGACTCCTAATTGTTCGCTCTAACGAGTGAATTGAATTTGCCAATGCTAACCGATTACGGTCGTGCGTAAGTTCCGGTACAGTATCCTTTGGCACCATCGCGTCTAAGCGCGCATTTTCTAACGAAGACTCAGAACGAATTAGACTTGTAATCGCGTCGAAAATCCGTAATTCATGTGCCGCTTCTTGAGACTCTGCCGACGTAATTTGGGATTCAATATTCACTTCCGCTTGCTCAAGTTGGGACTCAAGGTCGCCGGGATCAAGTCTGATGATTTCATCACCGGGGTTTACCTCTTCGCCCTCAGGAGCCATCCATGCGATCGTACGTGAATAGGAACCGGGTAGACGAGGCATTTGTACCGTTTGGGCGTTTCCGTCCTCGATTTCACCTGTAATGAGAATTGTTTCAGCCCATGTGGTAGCACTAAGCATGAACACGCTCAACACTAATAAACAACAAAAACAACTACTCATTCGTCTATCGAAAATTAGTTTCAGCATTCGTTTTCTTCTACAACTCCAATGATGTACTAAGCTATGCGATACCATACTTGGTATTTTCGATTTCGCCTTCGATTTTACCATCCCGCATCTGTATGACTCGAGTAGCATGCTTTGCTACTTCATCTTCATGGGTAACAATCAAAATAGTCTGATTTTGCTCGTTCAAGGCATCAAACAGTGACAAAATATTCGCCGAAGTTTTTGAGTCTAAATTTCCCGTTGGCTCATCTGCCAGTACGAGAGAAGGACGAGTGACCAATGCCCTCGCGATCGCGACTCGTTGCCGCTGACCACCAGAAAGTTGGTTTGGATTGTGCTTCATTCTATCGTCCATACCTAACTCTTTAACGACCTCGTGAGCATGCTTAATCGTTTCACTCGCGTTCGCCCTCGACGAACGGGCGTAGCGCATGGGCAATAACACGTTATCCCAAGCGGTAAGGCGCGGTAGTAAATGAAAACTTTGAAACACGAAGCCGAGGTACTGGTTACGGATATCTGACAACTGATTGTCGTCCATTTCCGATACTTTGTGTTCCAACAACTCGTAGCTACCCGATGTCGGGGTGTCTAAGCATCCCAAAATGTTCATTAAAGTAGACTTGCCACTTCCGGATGGTCCCATTACAGCGATGAATTCACCTTCGTGAATGTCAAGATTAACATGATCCAATGCATGGACGTCTATGTCCCCAACATGGAATGTCCGACACAAATCTCGAACCGAAATAACTTTCTTCATGTAGTCCTTGAATGGATTCTCAACAATAATCGAAGGTGTATGAAATTTTATGGAATTAGCTTGTTATTGCATTATACGATTGCGCATTGGCGCTTCCTTCGTTGAGTACGCACACTCCAACAATATTCTCATCACTAGAACTTGGTTATTTCGGCTATATGCGCGCTACGGCTGAGAAGCAATTATCGATAGAAAATTCAAGCTTTCAAACCGTGCACAATAAGTCTACTTGAATCTAAGTAACTTGATCCAACGAAAGTGCAAGATCAGCGCGATCGCCTCTGTCGAATCCATTCACGCAAAGCTTTATCCGAAGCTACCAAAACTAAGGGAACGCTTGGACCAAATATCGATCTGAGAGACGAGTAGGACCTGTTCTAAATCGGATACCGCAATTCGACTCCGAGTCATGTAAACACCGAGATTAGCGTTTAAGGGTAAGTACCTCTCAAACTACTCAGTCTGTTTCATCTCTACCCCACTAGTGGATCCTCTCAGATCTACACGAGAGAGAATGCTGAATAGCGCACTGCCACGTAGTAGCAGTTAACAGCGCGCTGGTATTAAGAAGTTCGCCTAAACTTTCTACCTCTTCGACTCTTCTATTGAAGGTGCCTCAGAGTATGGATGTGGCACTACTGGGGGAAGCGATCCAGATCCTTGAACTTTTCGTACGCCGAGCTCTTCAATAATGAAAGAAGGCGCGACAATTGACACAGGGATTGAGTTCGTTCCTGTCCCACTGTAGTGTGTTGTATCAAATTGAGTTACTTCCTCAGAAACCGCCACGATATCACGGAGAGTTCGATCGGTAATGTCGAGTATTTCAACAGGAGCGAGCATTTCTTCCCGACCATCCGGGTAGACTTTGTAAGCTTCCATAACACTCGCCAGTCCTCGTGTACTACCAGTGATTGCGTTCGGTGACGAAATCTGACGCACAACAACACCAAAATCAACGTTGAAGTCAACTAGCAATTGCCACAATTCTTCCTTCATGTCCTCCGCGGACAATCCATCTTCTGGTTCAATCAGGACGTTCCCAGGGATGCCTGTTCCGCCACCAAAACCGAACCATCGAGTTGAACCATTGCTTTTGCGAAAATCGTCCACTGGTGTTCTAGTGGTCAACATGGTCTGTAATCGGCCTTGTTCTACTAAGAGCGTGCGTTGTGGCGGTACTCCTTCTAAATCGACAGGATAACTGCCAATTAACCGACGCCCATCGTACTCTGTCATAGTCGGATCATTAACTACGTTTATCTGACGAGATGCTATACGTGCACCTATCCTATCCATAAAAGAATTCCGATCAGGACGAAACTGGCCAGGATTGGCTGTGAGCGGAGGTCGACTTGTTGAAAGCTTTGATATAAGGTAGGTTTTCATAAATTGTGCTGCTGCTTGACCTTCAAACATGATTGGACCGAAGTAAACCTCGTCAAGCTCGCTAGCTAAACGCATAGTCTGCAGACTTGAAATCATGCCTCGTACATCGCTTATCATGGTTTCCGTATCTGGAAGCTCTGAACAGTCGATTGCAATATGAGCACGAAAATCTCTTAACTCCTGACCATTTTCGTTCTGAGTCGAAGCAGTGGTCAGAATCTGGCACTTCTGTTCCTCAAAATCTACGAAGCTTCCTTCCGAATTCAGAAATACGGTACGGCGATTCGACGCGGTTGTAGTGACTCTCGACGAATAGATGTCTGCTGCGCCTTTGAAGAGTGCGGACAAATCCTTTCCGGTCGCGGCGAACGATGCTAACTGTTCATCGTCAAACTTTGTATCAGACCTATACTCAAAAGCTTCTTCTTTAGTGAAATCGGGGTCTCGTTCTTCGGTTGAACTTTGATTGGCTAATGCCGTCTGTTTCTGGGCATAAGCGTTTATCCGGCTTTTGAAAACTGAATCGGTGAGGCGCCAAGCGATACGTCGTATTTCATCGTAATCATCTTCAATCGGGAGATCGGCTGAGAACGGCCTATTGCTAACGCCGCGACCCATGAAATTTGATTGATCGACTTCGTATGAACCAACTCGGAGATCCACCTCTAATGTACGATTACCTCCTCGTGTTGAAGCTACAGTACCACCCAATTCGTAGTTTTTGGAGACGAATCGAGTGTCTACGACACGGTACGAAACGAAGTAAATTTCACCTGAGTTTTCTTCTTCATCTTTGAGTTCAGCAAGGGTGCGTTGCATCTCATCTTTTAGTGCTTGTACTAGAATGTCTTCACTCTGTTCTTGGCCCCATGTAAATAAAACAAAGAAGACAGTCGTTGCTATAGTGATGCGTTGAAAAATTTTCATAAATTACTCGCTTAGATTGTTTCTTTGTTGATTGAACGACACTTCATCGTCATCCCGTTCTACTGGGGTTGGCAGTATCGGTGGTTTATCTCGCGACGTCATTGTCTTCTGAACTTCAACCTGCGAGATCAAAATTGACGGCGATACAGCAGACACTGGTATTCGTCCAGATTCCGCTCCGCAATAACCGTTGAACGTATCATAATCAGAGGCTCCGGCTTCGATTCGACTCATTGTCGTTAGAGGTGTGCCAATCAGATCGACACCGCGGACAAGCTCTTGCCTACCGTCTGCGAACAACCGATAGACAATCAACGGCTGCACGTTATACGCATTAGGCATGGATCGTCCGGTAATTGCAAATCCTCCTTGAATATCTCCAAAATATAAGCCGAACTCGCGCCCTTGATCGCGTACGCGATCCAGTAGCATCTCTTTCAACTCTTCAGCGCTCACTGGGTTTTCGACTTCAAGAATTAGATTCGATTGTCGAGACACTGATCCATAACCACTTATACTTTGACGGCGACCGTGTCCGTTCGACTCCAAGAATCCTTCCATTGGTTGCCGCGACATCAAAAAGCCTTTTAACACACCATTTTCAATTACGGTGACTTTCTGGCCCTTTACTCCTTGATTATCGTAGTCATAAAAACCCCATAAAGTTAAACCGCGGTGTTCGCGAATATTCGGATCGAAGTACATCGTGAAATTTTCCGGAAGAATTCGTTCGCCAAGTTTAGCTTTAAAAGTTTGACCGTCGGTGACCGATTTGAGGCGGTGTCCCTCCAATCGATGTCCAAGAATTTCATGGAAGAAAACTCCTGCGGCCCTAGCACCCAAAATTGCAGGTCCCGTGTATGGTTCTACAATTGGGGCATTTCGCAACGCGTCCAATTCTTCGATCATTGCGCGAACATCGGTCATTACTTTGTCATCATCGGGAAAACCTTCCGGAGACAAAGCCTCGTAAGAAACGTACCGACGCAATTCCATGCCGTCCTCGGCTTTTGCGGTCGCAGAAATGCTGATTCTATAGTAAGCTTCTGATGTAGCAATCTTGGTCCCTTCAGAATTTACATACCAACGAGTCTCGACCTCTCCGATGATTAAAACGCTATTAGACTGAATGTGTTCCTCATATTTAAACGGCAGACCGTATCGTTTTACTTTCTCACGAAAGCTCTCTCCAACATCGGCTAGACGCACAGACCTCCCGCGGTAGTCCGCTGTTGGCATCGAAGTAAAGTCGCCGGTTTTGTCTTCTTCCTCGACTGAGGCTTGAACTTCACTTTCCACTCGAGTGAGTTGTGAAAGAGCGCTACGAAAGCTATCGTTCGTCGCGTTCCAAAGCGCAACTTTTAGAGGTTGCTCCGCGTCAACGGAAATTGCACCAAAATTTACGCGTTGTGGAGTCCTATCAACTCGGGTATTGTCGAGTTCAGGAGATCCCACGCGCAAATCAATTGTCAACACTCGATTTAAGAAATCGGCATCGCGCAAAGTTTCTCCGTAAGAACCACTCACCTGAACAACATCGTCCTCAACAATCTCGTAGCTCATATAGAAAGGTGGTTTATCTTCGTCTTGGAGAACGTCGAAATTTCGCATTAATTCATCTTGCATGTTCCCCAAAATGCGTTCTGAGTCGTGTTCATCTGCAAAACTCAGACCAGACCAAGCTAGCAAAAACACAACACAAATCATCATTCGTTTCATATTCAATCTCTCCTAAAGTTTTAAAGTTGAATTGAAATTTAAATTTCTTCCACGGATAACAGTTATTCACTCGCAGGGTGTGCAACGATCGGTAATCTCGGATGACCCGTTCCACCACCTTGAAATGACAGTTCTTCAAGTAACACATCGGGAGCGACGACACCAAGAAACCCTGGCGATCCGAACGCTCCGCCCAGTCCCCCTAGCGATCCTAACATCGCAGACATCAACGTTGATGCGGAGAACGGCGTAGAAACGTTGTAAGCACGTCTCGTGTCCGACACGGCTACAATGTCTTTCAATTGACTATCGGAAAACGAAGTAACCGTTATCGGGCGAATCGGTACCTCGTTACCGTCCATATCTACTTTGTATGCGTGCAATGTTGGTAACAATGGAATACCTCCGCCCATCATGGCTTGGGTAACTGCCATAATACCGTCCATGCCTGAGCCCAATGCTACCGATCCTATATCGCTAAATCTCTTGATCACAATTCCATAGTCAAGAGCATTATCTTCGACAAGGACGAGTAATTCTTCCTTGAGTTCTTCTTCGGTCATTCCCTCGCTGGACGAAACAAATAAATTTCCTGGTAGTGGAGTACCGGTCCGATTACTGCCAGTACTTTTGTTTAATTCTTTGGTCGGCGCGCGCGTCGTAAGTAACGTAAGCAATCTACCGTCCTTGATCAGTTCGGTGCGGCGCGCAGGCATTCCCTCGCTATCAACCACATAACTGCCCATTAAGGAAACACCTTCGTGTTCCCGAATGGTGGGATCATTGACAACGCTAAGAAATCTGGGTAAAACTCTAGTGTCGATTTTGTCCATGAACGGATTTTGTAGCTGTCCCATCATACCACCCATACCGCCGAATTCTGACACGGGGAGTGGAACAGCACCCGCTCGAGAACCAAGTACCTGTGAAAAGAAATCAGCAGTCGCTTCATCGGTTATCAAAACAGGACCAGTGTAAGCTCTCACGTGCTCCGCGTTCTTGAATTCAAGGATCGATGCGATAAGCTCTTCATGACGTTGCTTGAGTTCCTCTACTTCGTTATATAGGTCCTCACAGTTGTTTCCATAGGCTGTCAAATAATCATTGACCAGGGCACCGTCGTCGGCCTGGGCGCTTGCTTGTGTGCGTACTGAACATAACGAAGACTCTAGGCGATGAAAATTGCCGTCAGAGTCGATATAGGTCCGCTTATTTGTCACATAACTAACAGTCGTGGACGTCTCTTGAAGTTCGGGGTGACCCTTCAGAACCGCAGACAGTTCATTAGCGAACGCCTTCACTCGGTCAATGTCAATCGCAGCAAGTTCCTGCTCGGAAACGTACTCAAAAGGTTCTTCCTCGTTGAAATCGTTCGCGCGTTCTAAACCTGGCTGTTGCTCAAGTGCTGTTTTCTTTGCTGCCAACGAACTAACAGCTTCTTTATAAGCTGCGTCGGTACTCATCCAAATTACACGCCGCAATTCATCGTAAGAATCGGTCAGGGGGAAGGAGCCGCCTCCCATTAGGCCACCCAAGAGACCACCCAACCCAAACATACCACCGCCACTTCCTTCAAAATTGGTGTTATCGAGTTGTCGATCGCCCACCCTTACATTGACGGACAAATTTCGATTCGTAGAGTGGTTCGAATCTGCTGAACCCCCAAGAATGGATTGCACGACACTCATCGACACCTCATTCACGGTATAGGACAGGAAATACGGTGGTGGTTCTTCATCAATCTGCAGCTCTGTTAACGAACGATCCATTTCGTCCTTTAGAGCATTAATTAAAACATCATCCGTGTCCTTGTTTGCTTGTCCTTGTAAGGAAATAGTTAAAGCAAGTAAGACAAATAGGAACAATTTTTGCACGTAATTCATTTATCTATGTAGTCCGTTCTTAGTGAGTATGAATGCTTCGGTCCGCGGGCGGTCGTACCGGGGACGGCAGGATCGGAGGAATGTCCCTAGAAGTACTAGATTTTTGTACTTCTATTTGAGACACTAAGAGAGATGGAGCTACCGTAGATACTGGTACCCAACCAGATTCAGCACCACACATGCCGTTGAACACCGCGTAATCGTCTGCTCCCTGTTCCACTCGACTAAAGGTCGTCAATGGAGTACCGATTAAATCGGCCCCCCGGATGACTTCTGTCTTCCCATCTGGGTATATCTTGTAAACCAATACCGGCGTAACATTAAACGAGTTTGGTATGGTTCTCCCAGTGGTAGTAAATCCGCCTTGAATATCGTGAAAAATCAACCCATATGGTTTATCTTCTTGGGTCACTCGCTCTATGAGCATTGTCTTCAATGTTTCATAAGAAACTGGATTTTCCACTTCAACAAACATATTCGACTGGCGAGCAATCGCTAAATATCCAGCGTTCTTTCGCCCGTGCCCGTTAGAAGTGGGAAAGCCTTCAAGAGGTCGTCGAGACATTAGAAACCCTTTAAGCACACCGCGGTCGACGATTACTACTCGTCTTCCTTTTACTCCTTGGTTGTCATACTTATATGTTCCAAGAAGCGGAACATCGCCGAATTGTTCGACCGTTGGATCGAAAACAACTGAAATAGATTCTGGTAGTATCTGAGTATTCACTGCCTTAAGGAACGTTTGACCATCATCATCGTCTTTCAGTCTGTGACCTTCCAATCGATGCCCAAGTACTTCATGGAAAAATACTCCGGTTGCCCTTCCATACAAAATTGCCGGTCCTGTGTACGGTTCGGCTAAAGGAGCTTCACGTAGAGCTTTCAAGTCTGCTATCAGTTGTTGTACTTCGGTCACAATTTGTGTGTCCTGGAGAAGCGACTCCTGCGAAGTTCCTTCAAACGTCAGCGATTTGCCCAGCACCATGCCATCATCAGCTTTCGTAGAGGCTGAAATGATCAAACGAAAGTAGGGATGTGAAACCTTAATCCTAGTTCCTTCCGAATTTACAAACCAACGAGTCTCAATGTCAGTAGAAATCGTCGCACTATTGCTACGAATGTGAGCCACATCGGAAAAGAATTGGGTATAGAGTCTAATCTTTCGTTTCAGCAAATCTTCATCCACTATAAGATCTTTCGTTTCTTCCGCGTAGGTCTCTGTGGGAGTTTGCGAAAAATCGCCTGATTGGTCGTCTTTTTCGACCTGTGCTTGTAATATTGATTGCACGTTGGTGAGCTGGGTAACGGCTTGCTTGTACTTTTTGTCAGTATGTAACCAAAGTACCGTACGTAGTGCGGCCGGATCATCGACAGGAATGATCGAGGGAAGCGCTAAGTCGAATATGTCTCCAAGTCCACCGAAGGGAGCATTCACCGGGTGCGTGTTGTCAACAAAGTAGTCTCCCACCCGTATATCGACGTCAAGGACGCGATTAACAGACTTTTCCGTCCCGGTAACTTGGCCGAAAGCACCGTTGATGGAAACGACTTCATCTTGAGTTATTTCATAACTCAAAAAATAAGGTGGCTCGTCTTGTTCTTGAAGAGCTTGAAAAGATCGATCAAGTTCCGTCCCCATCGTGTCTAGCACCGAATCTTTAGCGTTCAGCACAACATTGGCCAAAAGCATTACGGAACAAGTAGTAATAATTAGTTTTGGTTGGTACAAATTCTTCACCACGTAAGTGGATTCCTAAGTTGAAATGAGCGTAGCAATTGTACGAAAAACTAGTTTCAAGACAAATCTGCCCTCCGTAGTCATTGAGCGCGAAATTCGCAAGCGAGAAACCGACCACACACTAAACAGTTCCGTAGTATTACAATTCGCACGTATTGACCTCCGATAAATGATGTTGGTCGACGTGCATCCCATAACGCGCTACATGCCAAAATCGAATCTAACCTGATGCCGAAGAAACAACTCTGGCACCCCTCGCAAGAATTGATAAATTCTTGTAATCTCACGAGATTTGCGAATTCGTTTGGTTTTGAGCCTCCAAATTATTTTCACCTCCATGATTGGTCAATCAACAATAAGGCGGAGTTTTGGCGCAACATTTGGGAGTTTGCCAATGTCTCGGGAAACAGAGGGGAACCAATCTTAGTAAACGAAGACAATTTTTTGACGAGTACTTGGTTTCCCAAGGCTCAATTGAACTTCACAGAAAATTTACTTCAGGGAAATGACGATGACGTAGCGATCGTGTCGGTGACCGAGCTGGGCGTGAGAACGGAGTTGACCTTCAGTGAGCTAAGTCGGAAAGTCGCGCAATTTGCTAGTGAGCTTACCGAGATCGGAGTCGAGGCAGGAGATAGAGTCGCAGCATACCTACCGAATGTTGCGGAAACGGTCATTGCTATGCTTGGCACTGCAAGCATAGGTGCGGTTTGGTCCTCCTGTTCACCTGATTTTGGTTTTCAGGGTGCATTTGACCGATTCAGTCAAATCACGCCGAAAGTGCTGATCGCCTGCGACGGATATACCTACAACGGGAAACGGTTTAACGTAAGCCAGAATGTACGTTTGTTGGAGCAGCACATCGAAAGCATAAAACGTGTCATTACGCTAAATTTCTTGTCGCGCCAAAAGGACGACTTCGATTCCATTTTTCTACGAGATGAGAACGCTTGGGATTTTCAACGGTTCTCTTTCAATCAACCGTTGTATGTGATGTACTCGTCTGGGACGACCGGAAAACCAAAGTGTATCGTTCACGGTGCAGGAGGGACGTTGATTCAACACCTCAAGGAACATCAGTTACACGTTAACCTCGGAGACGAATCGACAATCTTTTTTTTCACTACTTGTGGTTGGATGATGTGGAACTGGCTTGTTTCAGCGCTCGCAAGTGGAAGCACAATCGTGTTATATGAAGGTTCCGCGTTTTGGCCAAATCCAAACACTCTCATCCAAATGATTGAAAATGAGAGAATCAGCGTGTTTGGCGCGAGTGCGAAGTACTTCTCAGCATTGGAAAAATCAAACGTTAAGCCCAAAACGGAGCAGGATTTGACCAGTCTCATATCGATGCAATCTACCGGATCACCACTTGCACCCGAGTCTTTTGACTATGTCCATCGGGACATTAAAGACGATATACAGATAGCATCAATTTCTGGCGGTACAGATCTAATTTCTTGTTTCGCTCTGGGTGTTCCGTGGCTACCCGTAAACCGCGGCGAACTCCAAGGACCGGGACTTGGCATGGCTGTGGACGTGTTTGACGAACTAGGAAACTCAGTTCGCTCGGCGCGCGGAGAACTAGTCTGTACAAAAACTTTTCCGAGCAAACCAATCGGTTTTTGGAACGACCCTGAAGACGAAAAATATCGTGCAGCATATTTCGACAAATTTTCCAACGTCTGGGCACACGGCGATTTCGCTGAGATCAACAAAATGACCGGTGGACTGATCATTCACGGAAGAAGCGATGCAGTGTTAAATCCCGGCGGTGTCCGGATCGGCACGGCAGAAATTTACGGTCAGGTCGAGGCTATGTCGGAGATTACTGAAGCACTGTGCGTCGGTCAGGACTGGAATGACGACGTGCGCGTGATTCTCTTTGTCGTATTAGCTCCGAACATCAAATTTGGAGAAGATCTGTGTGCCCGGATCAAGCAGCGACTACGTGCAAACGTATCGCCACGTCATGTACCTGCTAAGATTATCGCCGTACCAGAGATACCTCGTACTAGATCAGGAAAAATTGCTGAACTCTCGGTTCGAGATGTGATTCACGGGCAAGACGTGGGTAACACGTCGGCGTTGGCAAATTCCGAGTGCTTATCCAGTTTCGAAAATATGCCTGAATTGACGACCGACTAGTAGTGCTGAGAAATTAATTGAAAAACACTTCAATTGACCAAGACGTCTACCTCATAACCCTCAGCGCGCAGTTGTTCGACAACATGTTCAGCTTGTTCTTCACCACACAAATGAATCAGTACATCGATTGGTTGAGCTCCGAGAGTACTGGTATGAAGTTTCCGTTGATGTGTTATATCAACTATGTTGCTATCAAGCGTTCCTAGGTGTTGCGTAAGTTTAGCAAGCGATCCTGGAACGTCCGCAACCAATGCGCGCAAGCGAATTAAGCGTTTGGATCGTACCAATCCTCGCTCGATGACGTTTGCAAGAACCATCATTTCGATGTTACCTCCAGTAACCAGAAGCGCGGTCCTTCCTTTCGTTAGATGAGCGTGTCGAAACAAAGCTGCTAATGGTGCTGCACCCGCGCCTTCAACTACCGTTTTTTTCACCTCAAGTAGTGTAAAGATCGCGCGTTCAATTTCTTCTTCGGCCACTTCCACGATGTCATCGAGAAGTTCTTTCATCATCGGTCCAGTAATCTCTCCCGGACGTTTCACAGCCATTCCTTCAGCAATCGTCATCGCGGTGCGCTTTTCGGTTGGTGGAAAATCGTAGAACATAGCATACGCGGTATTGAAAGTATCCACCTGTACGCCTAAAACGCGCACATCTGGTTTGATCTGTTTCACGGCAGAGACGACGCCGCAAATCAGTCCTCCGCCCCCGATCGGCACAATGACTGTTTCGATACTTGGGTCTTGTTCTAGAATCTCAATGCCTAAGGTACCTTGACCTGCGATCACGTCTAAGTCGTCAAATGGATGAACTAGAGTACGTCCTGAAGAAGCCGCGAGTTCTCGAGCAAATTGCATCGATTCATCGAATCGGTCTCCGACTAAGTCAACTTCTGCCCCAAGTGCTTTGGTATTTTCTACTTTGTTATTCGGAGTGTATTTTGGCATCACTATTCTTATCGGAATGCGTAGCAAACCAGCGTGTCGAGCAATGCCCTGAGCGTGATTCCCTGCCGACGCGGCAACCACCCCTCGAATTCTCTCGTCGTGTGACAAGAGAAGCAATTTGTTTACAGCGCCGCGTTCTTTAAACGCTGCAGTAAACTGCTGATTTTCGTATTTAAGCGTGAGGTCTACGCCTGTCAGTCTGGAAAGGATCTCCGATCGGAGTAGCGGCGTGTAAAGGACGTGATCTCGAATTCGCTCATGTGCTTCTTGAATTTGTTGTAACGGGATCGCCGGCACGGTTAGTTTTAGCTCTTATTCGCCTCTTAAAGCGGCAGTTACCGGCAATAACGCTGCCCGAATTGCGGGAAAAAAGCCTCCAATCATACCAAGCCCGACGCTTACGACAATACCAAGCGAAATTAGAAAAGGGGAAACGTTGAAGTCAAACACTATCTGAGAAAAAGCTGTCGAATCTAGTGTAGAAACAGTAAAGCCGTTGAACGCTAAATAAGCGATCAGAGCTCCTAAGCCACCACCGAAAATAGCCAAGATTAAAGATTCGACAAGGACCGAAATAACGACTGGACCTCCACCAAAACCAATCGCGCGGAGCGTCGCAATCTCATAAGTACGCGATGCCACAGCCGTATACATCGTGTTCAATGCAGCAAATACTGCCCCAACACTCATGATGATTCCAACAATCAGAGCGAAAATCTTAATCAGTCGCGTATTGTCCTGTAAACTCTTTTTGTACCAGTCTTGTTCCGAATGAAGATCGACTTGGAGACGAGGATCTTCTTTTATGCTCTCAGCTAGACCCTTGATCAAACTCGGGCTAGTTAGTCGTAATCGAATTGAAGTTATTCCACCTTCGTATCGAAATTCAGACTGCACGTTTGATAAATCCCCCCAAATTTCAGATTCAATGGAACTACCGTCTGCTTCAAACGTTCCGACCACGGTCCATGTAAACTCCCTCAACTCTACTATGTCGCCCAAGTTCAATCCGATGAATTCCTCTTGAGCTTTAGTTCCCACGATGATCTCATTCTTACCGGGTTCTGTGCGGCGTCCCTCAACCAGTTCTAACTCAGGTCGAATGTTGTATGAGTCCTCTGACACACCTCTCACCACTACGTTCGCGGCGGTGTTCGTCGCTTTTTTCGGAATATCTGCAATAACAAAAAGCTCTGCAGCAGCGAGTTCTACACCGTCCAACGTGGAAACAATATTTGCTTCATCTAGGCCCAAATTACTAGAGAGTTCTCCTGTCGCACCGCTTCGCACTGCGACTCCACGATAGGGATCAGTTGAGCTTGTAAAAACGGAAGTTAGCCCAGTCGCCATCGATAACAACGCGACTAAGACCGCTACGACTCCACCAATTCCAATCACAACCACGAGCGATGAACTCCACCTTGAAGGGATATTCAAGATGTTCAATCGAGTAACTGCGAATATTTGTGCTAACACGGTAGATTTAAACTCGTACTTATTTGAAAGTTGTTATCGTGCATGTAGGGCGTCTACGATGACTAAGCGATTTGCACTAAACGCCGGTACAAGTCCAATGAAAAGACCCAAACCAACTGCGATACAAGTTCCCCAAAATAGCGTGTTCCACGTAACTATTAGAACAAAACCAGAGGGGAGATAGGGGCCGATCAGAGCAAGGGTTGCGACAGCAATCCCGATTCCAACGGCAGCACTTGACGTACAAAATAGCAAACTCTCAAAGATCATATAACGGGCTACTTTACCGTCAGAAAAACCCAATGTCTTTAAGACAGCTAAATCAGGAATGCGTTGACGATAACTGTGAATCATCGTGTTGGCGGTTAATAACAGCATAGTAAAGAAAACCGCACCGATAATTCCATTCATCATCAAACTAATGTCACCGAACTGTTCCATCATATTCCTAAACGCTTGCGACTCGGTCATGGTCTTGGTTTTGTCTGCAGTGTTTTCAAACTTTGAATCGACAATCTGCGCAATTTCAGTAGCCTTGTCTGGATCCTCAATAGTAAACGTATACCATCCGACATCAGATTCTCCGCTCGCTTCTTTGAGATACTCATAGTGAAACAAGAACGGCAAAAAGGCTGCTTCTGACTCGTTTTCTGAGCGATACGTCCCAACCAGGTCGAAAGTCCATGGTTCGCCATTCGTGTTCGGATAAATTGAACTAGTCACAGGTACCTTTTCTCCGACTTCTAAGTCATATCTATACATAATAGCTTCCGGTGCAACGGCAGCTGTCCGTAATCCTAGAAATGCTTCCAGATGTTCAGTTGAGATTTGGTAATTTTCGTGCACCTCAAAGTAAGTAGATGGGTCCACGGCAAAAGTCATGGCACTTGTATCTCCTTCTCTAAACGTGCCGCCAAACCAAGATGCAAAAGTGACAGCGAGCACCCCTTCTACGGCTGCAATTTCCTCACCGTAGCGGTGAGGTAGAGGAAAAATCATCGCATATTTTGAGTTTGTCTGCATGCGTACATCAGGTACATCAATGACGTCTCCGCTGAATAACACCGCTACCGAACGGAGAAGAATGAATAGTAAGAACGCTGTCGTCAGAGATAGCATGCTTAGAGTGACCAGCAATTTTCGACGAAACATGCTCTTTATTAAAAAACCGAAAATCGTCATGCCTCAACCTCTGCTTCGACGTCAGGTTGAATTAAACGACTAACCAACTTACCCTTATCCAACAGCATTGTTCGTTTCGCGTACTCGGCCGCCTTGGGATCATGAGTCACCATGATGATGGTTTTGTCGTGTTCCTGATTCAATATTTGAAGCAACCGCAGTATTTCTGTGGCGGTTGATCGATCTAAATCACCAGTTGGTTCATCACATACGAGTATCTTCGGATCCGCTACAATCGCTCGGGCTATGGCTACACGCTGTTGTTGCCCTCCAGACAAGCGAGCAGGCGTGTGTCTCGCACGATCACTCAAACCTACAATGTCTAGTGCCAGTGCAGCGTTCTTCTTCCTTTGCTTGCGACCGAGTTTCGTCAGCAGTAGTGGAAGTTCGACGTTCTGTCTTGCATTAAATACGGGAAGTAGGTTGTAAAACTGAAATACGAACCCAATACTTTCCGATCGCCAACGCGCAAGTTTCCCTGACGAAAGATTATTCAAGACTAAATCATTAACGGTGACTACTCCGCTGGTAGGACGATCCAAGCCTCCAATAAGATTGAGCATGGTTGTCTTGCCGCTACCGGACGGTCCCATTAATGCAACGAAATCGCGGGAGTTAACTCTGAATGAGATGTCATTTAGTACTTCGACGCGATCTCGACCTTTCTTGTAAGACTTCCACACACTCTCTAAATTGACCAACGCCATTTAACTTTGCTCCAAATTAATTTGCGATCTTCACTCGCATGCCACTTTCAAACTTCGAGAAGTCGAGTTCAGATAGGTTGCGCACCACTCTCGCGCCTCGTTCAAAGTCGTTAACCAATCGAGTTAAACCTGTAGGAGTTCGAGTCAAGACTTCTACACTCTTTCGATGAATAGTGTCCTGTTCGATCAACCAGACGTAGTGTTGTCCATCTTCAACTACGACCGCAGTTTGTGGAACGTCCGCTCCCAAAGGTGTATCTTCGTTTGATACAAGAGTTGTTCCTTCTTCAAAAAAAGACACTTTGACTGCCATATCCGGTAAAACTCGAGAATCGCGTTCTAGAAACGCGATGCGGACTCGAACCGTCGATCTGGCGCGGTCAGCCGTGGGAATGATAGCAATCACTTGTGCTGGAAGCTGAGTTTCTGGATAAGAAACGAGTGTAACAGTTGCTGGTTGACCCGGAGACACTCGATTGATGTACTTTTCGTTAACGTCTACTTGCACTTCGATCGAATCCATGTCGACGATAGTACAAATACCAGTTCGGGTGAAACCGCCACCTGCGGATACCGGCGAAATCATTTCTCCCGGTTGAGCAGCTTTTGCAATCACGACGCCTTTAAAGGGAGCGCGAATGTTAGTGTCTTCGAGTTCTTGTTCTCGTAGAGTCACGTTTTTTTGAGCGACGTCAACACTCTTCTCAAGTCTCTGTTTTTGTGCTACGAAGCCATCAAGTCTTAACCGAGTTTGATCGACTTCGTCTTGGCTTACCATAGCTTCGACAACAAGTTGATTAACCCTTTCAAGGTCTAGTTGAGACTGTTTGATTCTGACGTCAATTTCGTCAATCGAGGCACGGATTTCTTCCACTTGGGCTAGCGCGAGTTCGAGAGTGGTTTGCTGGCGACTGTCATCTAGAGTCGCCAATAGTTGATTGTTTTCAACCAACATGCCTTCTTCAACATAGACCGTAGCCACCCTCCCGGTAGTCTTTGAACTAACAGTTGTTTGTCGGCGTGCCACAACGTATCCAGTCCCTTCTAGTACGGTACTCTCCAAAGCCTGAGGAGTTGCAATTCGAACCACTACAGCTTCTACTTCCACAACACCACGACCAGAGAGAAAGAACCAATAGCCAGCGAATAGTGAAGGTCCAGCAATCACCGCGATGACTAGAAACACAAGCCAAGGACGTGAAGACTTTCCCGTAGACGACGATCTGTCGATACGAAGTCCATGAACTTTATCTTCAAGAGAACTTTTTGACTCTGTCATCAATATATGTCAAATAAAAAACGAAAGAGCTCGTTCAAACCGTATACTAACATGTCGAGTGCCCTGTAACACAAGAATGACATCTCTTTAGAGGACGATACAAAATAGAACCCAGGCAATTCGTTGCGTTCACCTCTGAGGTTCCTGCGTCTCCGATTTGAACAACAGGATTTACGAAAAGTTGAATTATATAAGAAGAATGTAAAGAAAACTGTACAATAAAACATATATAGTTGAATCATTCACGAACCGTTTAGAAACACAAGTTCATATGAGTATCTCAAAAAATCGAGTACAGAGTGGAACAAAAATCCACGAACAAACCGCAAATGTCTATTTAGCGGAATCGATGATTTATTCGAATGAAACTTGGAGAAAGTTTCGGGACTTTGTAAAAGTGGAACGTAGTGGCCACTTCGGGAAAAGTCGTAAGCGTCCTGATATATTAATAGATGACAAAACTATGCCGCCTGTAATCGTCGAATGCTCCTTTGGCGGAGACGGAGACCGTGATGCAATTCGAAGGCTTAAAGATCGAGATTTGGATGTGTCCACGGTATTGTCATTAGCTTTCCCAAAAGACTACGAATACCTCCCTGACGAAGAGTTCAAACTCAGACTGCGCGTTGAAGACTCACTGGCCTATGCCGTGCTGCAGATTGACGAAGATGTGGTTAAACGACTACCAGCACAAGGTTACCTTGTTGGATCCACTTCGGACTTAGTGAATTTGATTCGAAGGACAGCCGCAACGCGAGAAAAAATTGAATACACAGCGTATCAAGTCGCAGATTACATTAATCGTGCAGCGGCCACTTTAAAGCAAGCACTCTCACAACAAGATTGTGATTATGTCACGGGTCAGGTGTTCCAACACACTACTTTCAATGCGTTTCGTGTGATTTCAATATTGTGGCTAGATGCGATGATGGTACAGGGCCACTTACGGAATCAGTTTCGTGATCTACCTAGAGTACAGGCTAAACCTGTGAAATTCAAGATCATCGATGCTTGGAAGAAGATTGCAGATATAAACTGGCGCTCAATTTTCGAGCCGGCGGTTGAAGTGCTTGAGCGATCAGGTGAAGTAAGTGGTCAATCTACAGTTGAAGCGTTCAAATTACTGCAACGGGCTGTAGACGAAATTTATTCCGCACAGCTCGGGGAACAAATCAATATTGGTGCAGAAATCTTTCCTAAAATCAGCGAAGATCGCAAAACTGCAGCGGCTTTTTACACTACCCCTCCCACTGCAGAATTTCTGGCGTGTCTTCTGATTCGAGAAGACGACCGAAATGATTGGTCTGATCCTCAGTTATTCAAACATGTATCAATTGCTGATTTGGCTTGTGGTACGGGGACCCTAGTACGTGCAGCATATCGTCGTGTTTCGGCACTTCACGAAAAACACGCTCGCCAAAATTCTGACTTAAAGTCTCTTCACAAGGCCTTTATGGAATGTGGTCTGACTGCGGCAGACATCAGTCCGATAGCATCACACTTAACCAACAGCAGCATGGCGATGCTTGGACCCAACGAACCTTACGGTGATACAAACATTGGTTGGGTCAGTGTCGGAGAACCTCAATCGAACAAAGTAGGTTTATCTACGGGATCACTCGAATTTCTTGATCAAGAGTCCTTAGATGATCTCTTTGCAAATCTCGGGTCGACGCGCAGTGGTGCGGGAGCAATTCAACAATCGATTGTTGTCAAGAAAGATTCGTTCGATTACGTTATTATGAATCCGCCCTACAGTAGAACCCGTGGCGGACAGAGTACTTTCGACGTTGTGGGACTATCCAAAAAAGAGCGGAATCTATGTCAAGCTCGGTGGGAACAACTAATCAGACGAGAACCTGCTATAAAGACTGCAGGAATGGCTGCTAGTTTTCTATGTCTGGCGCGAAGAATCGCACGGCCAGGTGGAAGAATTGGCTTCGTACTGCCTCTCTCAGCTGCATTTTCGGAGAGTTGGACACAAACAAGGGAAATGATAGTAAACGAATTTGAAGACATCGTTGTGATTGCGCGCGCGGGACAGAATGACCGTGAGGCATTTAGCGCTGATACCCACATGTCGGAGATGCTACTTCTAGCCACGAAGAGAAGCCCCTCATCAACAACCAACACACCGGCAGATTTGTACTGCGTAAATTTAGCTGCCGCTCCTGTTCTTCAAGGTCAAGCATTCGAACTCGGCCGAGTCGTACAAGCTACTCTCAACCAATTTCGACAGGATGGGACTCCGTTTTTATTAGGCGACGAAGAAGCTGGTTATATTTCAAAATTTCAGCCAGAATCAGGAGAGCCTTGGAGTAATGTTGGGGCACTGCATATTGATTTAGCCCAAACTGTTAGGGCTTTAACAAAGTCGAGTCAATTACTTGACGTCCAACGAAAAACACACCACCAATTATCAATTGAAATGACGACCATCGAAGATTTGTTTCAAGTCGGACCAACCCATCATCTAATAGGACACTTAATCGGTTGTCAACCTCA
This sequence comes from Gammaproteobacteria bacterium, assembly GCA_009837185.1. Lineage (GTDB taxonomy): Bacteria > Pseudomonadota > Gammaproteobacteria > Pseudomonadales > Azotimanducaceae > Bin55. The sequence goes on from VXUA01000071.1 coordinate 128,316, forward strand.
AGGTGCATTGGAAATTTACCCTATCGCAAGACGTTCTGAAGTAGAGGGTTCTAATCGATTGTTGTGGCACTCAAACTCTAGGTTACAGCAAACTCTAACGATCGAAGCTACGCACAAGGGTATAGTACACGACAATGATGCATTTGAACGAATGCGAGACAAAGTGAGTACCCTACACTACCAGAGAGGTATGCGCTGGACATCTCAGTCTTTGTTATGTGCGACCACGAGGCACAGCGTGTATGGCGGTAGAGCTTGGACATCGTTGATTACAACAGAAGACAATGTGAAATTTGCGTTTGCGTTGTGGGGAAATTCGATTCTAGGACTGATCTCACATTGGTCTCAAGGACAGCGGACTCAGGGAGGTCGATCTACAACTCAAATAAAAGCGATTAAAAAAGTCCCGTGCCCAAACTTAGCAAAGCTCAACAAGGGATCACTTCAACGTGCAGCAGAAGAGTATCGAAGTCTCGCCGCGCAACCATTGCTTCCAGCATGTCTCGCTTGTGTTGATCCTGTACGAGTTCAAATTGACGAAGCAGTGGCGAGAGTATTGGACATCCCCGAAGAGTATCGTCCAGTGTTCAAACGACTCAGAAAGTGGTGGTGTGCAGAACCTAGTGTCCACGGGTACAAGCGAGAAGTTTTGTCAAGGCTATCTGAAGCCAACCTTTTTTAGTCTGACACGATTTGATCAAATAACAAAGTGAGATTTTCTTCTTGTAGTCGATGAGAGGCTTTGTCACTTGTTGAAAACTATAGGTAGTTGGATTCACACAAGGCAGATATATCTCCGGAAGTTTGTCTCACAACTTGTACAACCACTATAAGTGGGTTATTCGAATGTCAGACTTCGACTCTCTTTGCCAACTACGTGGCCCTAGTTCGTGCACCGAATTTCCCAGAGAATCAACAGCGACCATAACAGGCATATCACGAACTTCAAACTCGTGAATCGCTTCCATGCCTAGCTCTTCAAAAGCGATCCGTCTTGCTGCAATTATCGACTTAGAAATAAGGTATGCCGCTCCACCGACAGCGATGAGGTAGACTGCTCCGTGCTTCGCGATATCTTGGCAAGTCTTGGTACTACGTTCCGCTTTACCGATCATACCGAGCAAACCTGTGCCCAAAATTTGATCTGTGAACTTGTCCATTCTCGTCGCGGTCGTCGGTCCCGCGGGCCCAATGACTTCATCCCGCACGCTGTCAACGGGTCCAACGTAATACAAAAATCGACCCTTAAGGTCTACAGGTAAAGATTGACCCCGGTCCAATAATTCGCAAAGGCGGATGTGCGCCGCATCACGTCCTGTAAGAATTTTGCCGGAAATCAACACAACCTCTCCAACTTGCCAATCTCCAACGGACTCTTTTGTCAGAGTGTCTAAATTTACTCGGCGCGCGTTCGCCTCGGCTTCGTAATCTAAATCGGGCCATAAAGAAAAGTCTGGTGGTGTAAATTGGGCAACGCCTGATCCATCAAGTTCAAACTGTACATGTCTTGTCGCAATGCAGTTCGGTATCACCGCCACCGGTTTGTTTGCTGCGTGGGTTGGGTAATCGCGAACTTTCACATCTAATACCGTCGTGAGTCCACCCAATCCTTGAGCTCCGATGCCTAGTGCATTTACACGAGCATAGAGTTCAAGGCGAAGTTCTTCTGCTCGATTTGATGGCCCTCTCTCAATTAAGTCCTGTATGTCAATTGGTTCCCTCAGACTTTCTTTTGCTAACAACATAGCTTTCTCTGGACTTCCTCCGATTCCGATTCCTAGCATCCCTGGGGGACACCACCCAGAACCCATTTCTGGCACAACTTTAAGAATCCAATCCACCACCGAAGACGAAGATTCAAGAACAGTAAACCTTGCTTTGTGTTCGCTTCCTCCGCCCTTTGCAGACACTTCTACGACCACTTTATCTCCAGGAACGATTTTGGTGTGAATAACCGCTGGCGTGTTGTCCTTGGTGTTTTTCCTTGCTCCATCAGGATCCGTAAGGACCGAACCTCTGAGAGGATTCTCGGAGTTCAAATACGCGCGGCGAACACCTTCATTTACCATATCGTCAATGCTGCGGTCCGTGTCCCATTGGACATGCATACCTACTTCTAAGAACACGATAACGATTCCGGTATCTTGACAAATAGGTCGTTTACCCAAATAACACATTCGTGAGTTGACCAACACTTGGCGGATAGCATCTTTGGCAGCAGGTCCTTCTTCGCGTTCCCACGCGGATACCATAGCCCGGATAAAATCGGGAGGATGGTAATAGGAAACGTACTGCAAGGCGTCTGCGACGCTCTGAACGAGATGTTCTTCTTTAATTACAGCCATACAATTTTCACTTGGTCACGCTAACACAAAGAGAAATGTTAATTTTTTTGGAAAGTTTAGAACCTTCTCACGCAAGTCGACTCAAAAATAATTGATCTAGAGCATCGAACACGAAAGGTCGAGTACAAGCACTGGTCGCTGTGAGCATAGGAAATCAGAACCCGCATATGAGACAATGACAATGAAACAATTCTTGAAGTACCAATTCGTTTTAGGAGTTAGTTTGTTAGGCTTCGTGGGATTGGGTGATTGTGCGAGTGTATCGGAACTAAGATTTATCCAGCGAACTTTCACGATTGAAGCACCAAAAGAATTGGTTTGGAACGGCGCGATACACTATTTCTCAGGCCAGAAAATTCCTATCACTAGGGTGGATCGGGACGGTGGGGTCATTCACGCAAGAAAGACAGTTCGGTCTTCTCGCATCAACGACAAGTACGCAGATTGTCCGAAAGGATACGTACAGCGAAACCGACGCACGACAACGATCGTTTCTGTGACAGAGTCGAGCAAAGGTGTGACTAAAGTAAGAATAGACCTTCAAATCCAAGGAGAATATACCGCCTCGACAATTTTTGGTATGAACCTAGGCACTAAGTTCTATGACTGTGTGTCCACCGGAGTCGGTGAAAGAGAAATTTTCAAGGAAATTTTCGATTACGTCTCTAGTCCGCCAAGTGTTCTGCGAGTTGCTAATGTGCAGGATGAACAACCTACTCCCGTCAAAGTGAGACTTCGGCAGTTTTCGAATAGAGACAATTTAACCAATTTCAAGAAACGTTGATAGTTGTGAGTCCAGGTGTGTCCAATCTTTTGGACCTAAAGAAAAACCTAATGTTTTATCGCGTTTCGCATGCCACATCGATAGTTTGTGCGCGGTCAATAATACCGATTGAGTAATTCGCTCCCGCGGGAATTCTACGAGCAACCTGCTTTAGAACTGGCAAGCAAATTGATTGGATGTTTGTTGGTTAGTCATATCGATGGCGAGTACACCTCAGGATTGATCGTCGAAACTGAAGCATACCTCTCGGCAAACGATCCCGCGTCTCATGCTGCACGAGGTAAAACACCCCGAACTGCAATTCAATGGGGACCCCCAGGCTTCGCTTATGTTTACCTCATCTATGGTATGTATCACTGCATGAACATCGTATCCGACCCAGAGGGTACCGCAGGGTGCGTGTTGCTACGAGCTATTGAACCCATTCACGGGATCAAGACAATGCAACAACGCCGACCTCGAGCAAAAACAACAATTCAATTGGGTAACGGTCCAGGGAAGTTAACGGCTGCGCTGGGAGTCAAGATCCAACACAACGCGATGGATCTCACACAAGGCACATTGTTTCTTTGCGACTACGAGGAGCAAAGACAATTTGATATTTGTCGATCGGCACGAATAGGCTTATCGGAGGGTCTCGAATTACCCTACCGATACTACGTTATAGGCAATCCGTTTGTGAGTAAACGAATGTAATTTGTACGTTCTCTTTGAACAGAGAAGCGCACAAATTAGCTCAAGTCAAAAGACTATAATGAGAAATCAATCGGTATTGAAATTCGAGGAGTACATGTATTGTCTTCCATGACTGAAAAGACCACTGCGACTCGCACACCGGTTCATACGCGAAAGGTATTGTCGTCGAGTGATGCGGTTCGACGGTTAGATGCGATCGATACTTCTGCTTGGAGCGTTCATATCGAAGCGATGAAACGCAAACAAGCGGGAGAAGCCATCATTCCGCTCTCGATTGGCGATCCGGACTTTCCCACGCCAAGCTACATCATCGAAGGTGTGATCGACGCACTCAAAAAAGAACGAACACACTATTCCGATTCGGCAGGTGAGATGTCCCTACGGAGCGCATTAGCAGAACTTGAGAGTCGCGTAACAGGTAAACGGATTGAACCTCGACAGTTTTCGATCTTTAATGGCGCAACATCAGCTATTCACGCTACGCTAAGCGCGATCGCGAATCCTGGCGACAATATCGTAACCTGTCAGCCTACCTACTTGGGATATGAATCAACGTTTGTGTACTTAGGTATTGAATTGCGCGCGGCGGCAACACCAGCACCCTACTTTCGCTACGATGTTGACCGAGCATTGGATTTAATCGATGAACGAACAGTAGGAGTTCTAGTCAATACTCCATCCAATCCGATGGGCAACATCGTACCTTCGAGTTCGCTCATTCACCTTTTCGAAGAGTGTCGCCACAGAAATCTTTGGTTAATTTCTGATGAAGTTTATTCAGTGATGTATTACGAGAAAAAACACACCTCGCTAGCTAATCTTGTACCAAATTTTGAGAATGTAGTCGTAATCGACAGTTTATCAAAGTCTCACGCTATGAGTGGCTGGAGGGTTGGTTGGACTCTGAGCTCCGAGGATTTTGCTAGACATTTGAGAGAAATAGCGCTCAGTACGTTTTTCAGTGGTTGTCCCTTTATTCAAGACGCCGCTAAATTAGCTTTACTACATGATGCACATGCGGTGGAACGTATGCGAAATGAGTACCGAGCTCGTAGAGATTACACTATGAACCGCATTGCGGAGATTCCGCAATTTTCTGCAGTGTCTCCCGAGGCGGGTATGTTTGTCATGATCGACGTGCACGAACCGAGCGACCAGTTTGCGCGCCGATTACTTGACGGGACGGGTGTTTCTGTTGTTCCTGGCACTCCATCGGGGGAGGTTACTCGTAGATATGTGAGAATGAGTTTAACTCAACCGATCCCTGTACTAACTGAAGCTTGGGACCGTATCCAAGCGTGGCTAGAACGCGAATCAGCCTAATAGACTAATGCCTGGCTAGGATTTAGCGTTAATGCTTGTCCGGCTATGAAAGCGACAAGCACGAATGACGGTGATGATGGATCTGTGGGAATGTCTCGACAAGGATAGCCCACATCAATCCTATGGAGACGTCGAGCAACGCAGGTTGCACTTTCTCAACCAAAAAGCTCCAAGAATCTGGAAGCAAATCACTGAATTTGCAGGTGGTACGCATCTTGCTCAAGTGGGATTCAGAAGTGTACACGACCAGTTTCCCCTCGATCAAATAATGATTCAGAACGCGGAAACACTCATCCCCACCTTCATCAAGGAGTGTTCGCACGATAGGGTGGTCGATGACCGTCCCATCTACTGGGGACGACTACTTACTCAATATCTCTTTAACTGGTGCAACCGAGGGCTGATACCGCGAGCTGCAAAGAATGATTTATGCTCAATACACGAAGGAACGTCGCGACACTACTCGAACAAAACTGCCCGAACGGCTCCCATCACCGAGCCAAGGGTCATACTCACGGCATTTGACCCATTTCTTCTGAATACAAATATTGAACAGAGTAATCCTTCTGCGAGTATAGCGTTGACTCTAGCAGAAATATACCAAAACTCTGTTCCCGTCGATGTCTTTATTCTTCCCGTACGATATCGAGATTTCAATAAAGGCATTGTCGAGCAAATCCTCAAACCTCGCTTTGAAAACGATCCTCTTTTCGTGCTCACTTTGAGTATGGGACGCGATGATTTTGAACTTGAACGATTCGTTGGCCGACAACGATCATCCCGAGCACTCGACAATCTTGATTACTCTCCTGTGAGAGCCGGACGAAATCCTCCATGTCTAACGAAAAGCCCAGAATTTCTTGAGTTTACTCTACCCACTGAAATTTTTACCGATATTCGAGGACCTTGGAAGACACTTGACAATCGTAAGGTCGCAACGAAGAGTCGAGGTGAATTCGAACCTCAGTCATTGAAAGAACTTGAAGGGGAAGTTTGTATTCGGGGATCCGGTGGTGGCTTTCTCTCAAATGAAATCGCTTACCGTACTCGGTTATTGCAATTGCAGATGAATAAGTCTTTTCCGTTAGGGCACGTACACGTTCCAAGAATTTCGAAATTTTTGCCTAGCGAAACGTGGAAGATGGTTCGTCAAACAGCTCAAATCTTGGATCGGCTCCTGGAATATTGTCGCAGAAGCGAGTCTCGCTAGCCCTAACGCTCTAAAGAAATAGTTTGTTCAAGCTGAATCCAGCGACCGTTCTGGACTTGTGACAGACCTGTGACTTTGAGCCCATTATGATTCTCAGGGCTAAAACTCAGTTTGTACCCCCAAGGATCCGTGTAGTCGTTGATTGACTCTAAGGCTTCAATGAAATTCTCGCGAGTGACATCGGGACCTGCAATATCCAACGCCTTGACAACAAGATCAGCTCCTCGATATCCTTCCATTGCTGCAACGTCAGGAATCGCATTAAAACGTTCTTGGAAACTCTCAAACCATCGAATCGAATCTTCGTTTTCTTCGGTGTCGGGGTAAATTCTGATCATATGACTAAGAGTGTACATTCCTTCTCCCGCACCACTCGGATGTTCCGCGACGGAGTTACCGCCCGCGGCATTGCTACCAACCCATGCAACTTCTGTCCATTCCATTTTTCGAGCTGCGTCCAAAATTCCGAGAGTGTCTCCCTCCACGGTGCCCATTAATACAAAGTCGCAACCGGCTTCTTTAAATCGCAACACCGTTGCCGTGAACTCAGTTTCCGTTCGCTCATGAGCGGCGTATGCAACAATTTCGATTTCCATTTCCTTGGTTTGATCGAGCACTGCGTTATAAACTTCCTGTCCATAGTCGTTGTCAATATAGGTCACACAAGGCGCGGTAAAACCTTCCTCCTCCACAAAGTGTTTGACTGCTGCGCGAATTTCGTCGTAGTAGATTCCGCGCTGAGTAAACATAAGTTTGTTGAATGGTTCCGCCATGCGAACGGATCCCGTCAGAGGAAACAAATTCGGTACCCCTGCAGCAAACAGTTCGTCCATCACACTGAGATTATTCGGAGTGCCCAGAGCTAACATCATGGCAAAAATATTGTCTCTATGAATGAGTTTGTTCGTGGCTCGAATCGATTCCTGCGGTTTATATTGGTGGTCTTCGGCGATAAGCTTTAGATATCTACCGTGGACGCCTCCGAGTTCATTCTCTTCATCAAAACGCATTCGAATACCGTTTACAGACTCCGCGCCATAACGTGCAATCGGACCGGAAAGGTCAGTATGTATTCCAAACACAATCTCGTCATCTGAAACTCCAGTCGTGTCCAATACGACACCCGTTTCCGACTCAGAATCAGATTCCCTTGAACATCCCGACACGAACAACAAGAAACACACAACACTATAACTTAAAAACTTGAACAAAGACTTCATAAACATACTACCTTCACGCATACATTTCTTCTATCAAAAAAGCATACTTTTCATTTACAACCTTACGTTTGAGTTTTTGGGTCGGTGTCACCTCTTCATCCTCAGGACTCAGGAGCTGATCAATCAGACGAAACTTCTTAATGGTCTCGGCTTGCGCAAATTTTGAATTTACGCGCTCGATCTCTCCACCGATCAGTTCAACGACCTCAGACGTTCGACACAAACTAGTATAGTTAGTAAAAGGAATCGAGTACTCCTGAGCGTGTAGCGCAACGTTATCCTGATCGATCATAATCAAACAGGTTAAGTACGGACGTCTATCTCCAACAACAATAGCATCAGTGATATAAGGTGAAAACTTCAATTGGTTTTCAATTTCACTAGGGGTTATGTTTTTACCACCAGCAGTGATTATGATGTCGTTAATCCTGTCAACGACATACACGAAGCCTTCTGAATCTATGCGGCCGATATCTCCCGAGTATAGCCATCCTTGTCGAATCGAGTCCGCGGTTTTTTCCGGTAGATTCCAATAACCTTTGATTACCCCTGGGCTTTGGATCAAAATTTCATTGCGCTCCGATAGTTCAATTTGAACACCGTTGGCGGCTTTACCAACACTGCCAATCCGATGGTCGCCTTCAAGATTACAAGTCGCGATCCCTGTACATTCAGTTTGACCGTAGAGTTCGTACATTGGATTTCCAAGCGCCCAATACCATTCAATCAAATCGGGCGAGATTGGTGCTGCTGCAGTGGCCAACCAACGACTCTTACTAATTCCCAGCAGACGTTTGACATTACCCAATACCAACAGATCAAGCAATCGGAAGAGAAATTCAAGATGAAACGGTACGGTTTGAGCATGCTTTTGATAATCGGTACGTTTCGCGCCCACCAGCATTGCAATACCGTAAGCCCAGCGACCCAACGGCGTAGCTTCTTTAATCATGATTGAGACTGATGAATACTGCTTCTCCCAAACTCGTGGTACCGCGAAGTGTACGGTGGGTTCGATCTCCGCAGTATCCTGCGCGACCGTTTCTAAACTTTCAACTAGGTGAACGATTGCCCTCGACTCAATCACCAAGAACGTATACAACATGCGCCCAGCAACATGTGCGAGCGGGAGAAATCCCAAAATACGATCCGAGTCGTTAACACGAAAACAATCCTGCGTACACGACATCATGAAGAGCACATTTTGGTGAGTTATCATCGCTCCCTTCGGAGGACCTGTAGTACCCGAGGTGTAGGTAAGAATCATTGTGTCTTCTGAGTCAGCTTTATCGAGCTCCTGAGCCCAGAGATCTGGATTCTTTTCGCGATGTGCTCTACCCAACTCATACAGTTCATCGACTGATAAACACATTGAATCATTCAGTTCCTGAAGTCCTTCCATGTCGAACACGATGATTTTCTCTAAAGATGGTGTCCGTTCTCGAACAGTTAGAACCTTATCCAGTTGCTCTTCGTCCTCAGCGAAATAGAACTTTGTACCGCTGTCATTGATCAAGTACTCGACCTGATTCGAGGCATCGGTTGGATACACGCCACTACAAATCCCTCCGATACAAATCGTTGCTAGATCTGCAAACAACCACTCTTTGTTGATTTCTGAGGCAATCGAAACGATGTCTCCGCGCTGCAAACCCAATGCATGTAATCCATATCCAATTAATTGGGCATACTCTCCCCAATCAGCCCAGGTGTATTCGTTCCAAATACCGAAATCTTTCTCTCGAATGCAAACGTTCTCTGGAAACGAATCAATCCGATGTTGAAAAACCGCGCCGACAGAGTCAAAGGAATCGAAAGTTCGGTCAGTACTCATCGCCATGTTTTACGTTGTTTCCATCGACGTTTACCACGAACGCTGATAGCTTTTTTTCCCAAATAAAATTCTTGTACATCGGCGGTTTTTGATAGTCGAGTAGTGGAATCTTCCATGACTACACGACCGTTATCCAGAATGTAGCCATAGTCAGCAATGTTGAGTGCCATTTGAGCATTCTGTTCGACTAATAATACGGTTACTCCTTGATCTTGGTTAATGGACTCAATGACCTCTGATATGGAATGCACTAATTTAGGAGACAAACCAAGAGAAGGTTCGTCAAGGAGCATTAACTTTGGTCGAAGCATTAGAGCTCGACCAACGGCTAACATTTGCTGTTGTCCTCCAGACAAGTATCCGGCCGCGAGTTTTCTATGCTCTTTCAACATAGGAAAGTACTCATAAATTCGATAAATTTCCGTTTTGACAGTTGAACTATTACAGGTAAATGCACCCATTTTCAAATTTTCTTCGGTCGTAAGAAACGGAAACACTTCTCGTCCTTCAGGCACATGGGCAATTCCTAAACGAGTAATTCGATCAGGGTCGCGCCCGGCGATGTCTTGACCAGCGAATCGAACACTCCCTTTATTGGGGACCATCGCACCACAGATCGTTTTTAGTACTGTCGTCTTTCCTGCTCCGTTAGCACCTAATATCGTCACTATTGAGCCCTCGGGGACTTCGAGTGAGACTCCTCGAACACCGGCAATTAACCCGTAATATGTCTCGATGTTGTGAACCTCTAGTAACGGTTCCGCCGCGATCATGTTCCTAAGTATGCGCTAATAACGTCAGGATGATCCTTGACTTCAACTGGTGTCCCCAAAGCGATCGACCGCCCACTTGCTAGCACTAGAACCCTATTCGAAACCTGCCCGATCAAGTTCATGTCGTGTTCGACCATAACAATCGTAACTCCAAGTTCCTTATTGATGTCTTCGATCCAAAATGAGAGATCTTCAGTTTCTTCAGGATTTAACCCCGATGAAGGTTCATCCAACAAGAGTAGCTTTGGTTTGAGGCATAGTGCTCGAGCCAACTCAACGAGTTTACGAACTCCAAACGGTAACGAATGAATTTGTTGCTCGCGATACCGTTGTAAATGTAGTAAGTCAATAATGTCCTCTAAAAATCTTCTTGATTGTGCTTCCTGCCGCCGGACGCGCGGTAAAAATAGAAGATCGGAAAAAATGTTTGTCTTTCGGTGAATGTATTGAGCAATCAGTAGGTTCTGTAAAACTGTTTCTCGTTCGAAAAGCTCAATGTTTTGAAATGTACGGGCGATTCCCTTTCTCGCTATTTCGTGCGGAGGTGCGTGGGTGATGTCTTCGCCCGCGAACTGTATCGTTCCTTCATCGACATCGTAAAACCGACTAATTAAATTTAGCACAGTAGTCTTCCCAGCTCCATTCGGACCCATGATGCTAAAAATCTCGCCCTCATTGACCGAAAAAGATACTTCGTGTACGGCAGTTACCCCGCCAAAGTGTTTCGATAACCGTACGACTTCAAACATTGTTCCTAGTGCACCCGTTCCGTACGTAAGAACGACTTCTGCCGTTTAAGAGTTTTATTTCGATACAGTGGAAACTGACTAAAAAACAATCTCATTTTTTGCCATCTGCCATTAATTCCGAGCGGTTCAAAGATTAAGACCAAGATGAGCAATAAGCCAAAAGTGAGTGGTTCGAGACCTGGTAAGTTACCGATTGAGTCGGGAAGCCACTCTCGTACTGTGGCGATCCCATCAGGCAGAAGGGTTATAAAAATCGCTCCAAAAACAACTCCTGACATCGAACCCAGACCACCGATGATTACCAGCATGAGCAATTGAATCGAAGTAAGCATGGAAAACGAGTCAGGAAAGAGGTAATGCCATTGATAGGCGAGTAAAGTACCAGCAAGACCGGTGAGGGCGGCAGATATGGCGAATGCTAGTGCCTTAGTCTTCAACAGGTTGATTCCCATTGCTTGTGCAGATATCTCTGAATCGCGAACTGCTATGAATGCTCGACCTGTAGGTGCTCGAAGTAAATTTGAAACACAAAGCATGACGAGAGTAAGAACAAGCAAGCAGAAATAGTAGTATGCTGTCGAATTGAGTTCCCAACCAAAAAGCTCGGGAGGTGCCACTTTGAACCCCGCGTTCCCTCCCGTGACCGCACTCCAATTCTTAACAATTTTCTCAACAATCATTGCAAACGCTAATGTCGCGATCGCAAGGTAGATTCCCGTCATTCGTAATGCTGCAATACTTACGACAACACCCAACGCACTACACAAGACCATAGCCAGGGGAATCGATACAAAGAACGGTACGCCCAAATCTAGCATGATGGCATGGGTATAGGCTCCGACACTCAAGAATGCAGCGTGCCCCAAACTGATTAAGCCGGTGTAACCTACAAGAATCATCAAACCAGCACCGGCAATACTCCACATGAATACCGTTGTGAGTTGAGACTCTACATAGGTGCCCGAAACAATAGGTAAGCACAGTACGAAAATGAACAACGCCGCGTACCAGCTAAACTGCACTCTATCTCTGAACAGATCCGAATCTCGATGGTAATCGGTCTTGAGAACAAAACGCATCAGACTTTCTTTCTCTGCATCGACGTAAAGATGCCGCTGGGGCGTACGATCAACATAAGCAGCAGCAAGATGTAGACACTTGTTTCACTGACGCTGAATTGGACTATATCGTCGATCCAATATTTCGTGAAAATTTCGACGAGACCGATCGCTAAACCACCAATCATCGCCCCTGGAAGACTACCGAATCCGCCGACGATAGCGGCGGCAAATGCCTTTATTCCCAAAACTAAACCCACATGCGGGTAAGCCGATTTCAGAGGTAGCAACAAGATGCCAGCGATCGCTGCGAATGCCGCAGCAAGTGCCCAACTTACTCCTACAACGCGCTTGACAGAAATACCAACGTAGGAAGCTGCAAGCTGATTCTGAGAGGTTGCCTGCATCGCGACGCCGAAACGTGTGTATCTAAAGAACAAAAACGTTAAACCGCACAAAACAACCGTTGCTCCAACAACGACAACATCTGCAACGGGAAAGACCACCTCGCCAAACCTTAGCGGCGGTAGATCAGTGTACGGCGTGAGGATACTCTGTGAATCGTGCCCCCAAATCATGCCCGCAACAGACCTCAATACAAAGCCTAGACCAATGGTGACCATAAGAACAGCGAAAGGCGACTCGCCAATCATACGCCGTAGTAAAACTCGTTCCAACGCTAGTCCAAAGAGCCCCATTGCTCCGATAGCAGTTACTACCGCAAGGAAATAATTCCAATCCAAATGATTGATCAACGTGATTGTGATAAACGCGCCCAACATCATGATGTCTCCTTGCGCGAAGTTCACCATCTCGGTCGCTTTGTAAATTAGCACAAACCCGATTGCGACAAGTCCGTAAACACATCCCTGAGCGATGCCACTTAGTAGTAACTGAAAAAAAGTATCCACGTATTAGATCGAAATTTATGGTTGGTCTTGTTCAGGTCCTCAACTGTCGAGATAGCCCTGTTTTCAGGAACATCTCTTGCATTGTAAAGACTATAAATATTGTGTCGCTCCGATTCATACTCCGTCCTGTCAATTTAGCGAGCACGAGTTCGAATCATCCCATAGATTGCCTGCTTGTGCTCGTGAAAGAAAGGTAGCCAATAACCCGGTAGTCTCTGTGTAAACAACAGCACGCCGACATTTGCCCGAGGCGCGATCCAAGAATATGTTCCAGCAATCCCTCCCCAGTAGTACTCATCAATTGCTTCCGGAGGTTCTCTAACGGCTGGTTTTTGTTTGAGCGCAAACCCAAGCCCAAAGACGGTATTCGGCATCTCCCATTGTCGAAATTCCACCACATTACCCGGTGGTAATTGGTTCGTCCGCATGAGCGCGAGGGTTTCACTTTGCAACAACCGAACTCCTTTGTAAGTACCATCATCGATCAACATTTGCCAGAACTTCTGGTAGTCGGATAGGGTTCCGAGCAACCCTCCCCCACCAGATTCCAATGCACGAGGACGAAAGTAATCTCCCGCAAGTTCCGCGGCTATAGATAGTCCAGGACGGTAGGGATTCTCTGGATCCGCACCGTCATATAGAACGCAAAGTCGGTCACGTTGGTGTTCGGATAAATAAAAGCTGGTATTGGTCATCCCAAGCGGCTTAAAAATTCGAGACGCTAGGAATTCGCCGAACGACTGTCCAGACCAAATTTCAATCAATCGCCCGAGTACGTCTGTCGCTATGCTATAGTGAAATTTATGACCGGGTTGATACAACAATGGGATTGTCGCAAGCGCATCGACGAGCCCCTCTAAATCGTTACCCGGGTGCAGTACGCGCTTAGCACGAAAAAGTGGGTCAATTGGGGTGTCCATGAAGATCCCATATGAGAATCCCGCGGTATGCGACATAAGTTGCCGTACAGTAATTTGAGACTCTAACTGTTCTGTGTCATGGACATCGGTCGCATCTTCTTTGAGCACGCAGAAATCAGCGAGTTTGGGGATGTATTGCGCAGCTTCGTCGTCTAGTTTGAATGCTCCCCCTTCATGGAGAATCATTGCTGCGACAGATGTTATTAGCTTGGTATTTGAGAATAACCGGTAAATCGAGTCTCCACCGATTGGTTTCTCCGTCTCGCGATCTTGATGACCAGTGAAATATTCATCGACAACTGTTGATCCATCGAACACCACGGATGCAGCCGAAGGAATAAGATCCTGCTGTACCCATCGGTCTAACGAGGAATGTAATGATTCAAACTCACGAGAGTTGGCTAGCATTCGATTCATCCTGCGATTTGAAACACCGGCATAGCGAAAACACTGTTACTCTACCCGTCCTAGTTCGCTTTAATTAATCTCTATTCTCGATGAACAGGGAGCAAAACACCTGAGGACTTGACCTGATACTGCAAGGACCGATCCAAGAAATTCAAAGGTGCTTACCAACTTGATTGATACTAGTCATCACTCGGCCGCCGCGATCTTAAGAAATTCGGAAAGACTAAGCACTTCGACGTTTTTGTGCATCATAAAAGCGCGCTGTTGCATACATACTACAAATCTTCTTCGGGCGTTTAACAAATCGATAGCGGAATAGAAGCCTCTAGACGGAGGACGCGACATCGATCGTTTAATCTCAATAGCCCAAAGTTCACCCGTTCGATGCCATTCAAGCACTAAGTCAATTTCAGCTTCGTCTGCCGTCCGATAAAACAACGGCGTAGCGCGACCTTCGATCACACCACAAATCTGTTCGATAACAAACCCCTCCCAACTGAATCCGCAAACCGGGTGCCGGAGTAATTCTTCAAATGACCGTAGATTGAGCAAGGAATGAAGTAAACCTGAGTCTCTGATGTAGACTTTTGGAGTCTTTACTAAGCGTTTTCCAAGATTTGCACGAAAAGGGTTCAATCTTCGAACAACTAGCATATCCGCTAGAAATCCAACATGTTTATTAACGGTTGGCGACGTCACTTCTAGCGAAGTAGCAAGCCGAGAAGAATTGAGCATGGTGCCTTGATTGTGCGCTAGCATAGTCCATAGACGAGTGAGCAATTCTGTGGGTACGCGGGGATTAAACTGTAGTACGTCCCTTTCGATGTACGTACGGATGAAATTCTTTCGCCACGCATGGCTGTCCTCTTCGTCATCAGCTAGAAAACTTAAAGGAAAACCTCCAGACAACCAAAGTTTATTAATTTGATTTACTCCAACCTCTGCAACACTCAGCGGGTTTAGGTTGACAAATTCGATCCGCCCAGCCAAAGTTTCGCTACTTTGTTTGAGCAATTCAACAGATGTGGATCCCAATATGAGAAATCTCCCGGAACGTATACCCTTCCTACGCCCTTCATCAATCAGTACGCGTAGTACTGAAAACAACTCTGGCACGCGGTGAACTTCGTCAATTACAACAAGCTTCTTTTCAAATTGACGTAGAAAGAACAAGGGATGTTCTAAGCTCTGTCGGTCTTCTGGATTTTCGAGGTCTAGGTATTGGTGATCACAACTTTTTGCGAAGCGGAGTGCTAGTGTGGTTTTGCCTACCTGACGCGCACCTAGGAGAACGACCGCTGCTTGTCGTTGTACCGCGACATTGATCTGTTCAATGCATTGTCTGTGAATATACACCGTAAATTTAAATGCATGTTTTAAATATACGGTGTATTATAAGCTTTTTGGACGATGTTTTAATAGCTCGTGTGCTCTAGAAAGGCTATCCGTGTTACAACAATTTTGTCCGATAGGTACGACTCAAGTGTCGAGACAGAGACTCGATGCATATTACTGAGGTTAGTCTAATCAGTGATCATACCGTTTAGCAACCCTATTTCAGATCTGTGTAAGTATTGACCTCAGTATATAATTGTCATTAACCATGTGCTGAGCCTAATATTCACGAGAGGTAATTGGAATCACTATCGATGGAGTTTTATCGGTGACGCCGCCAAATCAATCTGCCGTCATTAATTGACTTGAGCGGTTCGGAGTACCGAAAACACAACTGAAGCGATCATACTTCGCTTTTGCGAAGTTTCAAATTCGGTACCAGTTTACCCTTATCGTTCCATACCAACACATGACAAAAATAGCTAACACGTAGCAAGTCTCAAAAACAAAAACCTCCACAAATTCACATCATCAATTCACAGGAGATGCATCGATGAACACAAGTGCAACCTCAAATCGATCAGTACGAGACATCATCGTATTCCTACTCGGTGCTGGATTAGCGGCAATCGTACTGATAGTCCTCTACTACACTCTACCGTTGGGAGAAGCTGATCCAACAGTTGTTTCAGAAGACGACACTTCGACGATCGCTGAGAGTGTCGAGGATAGTACCCAGCTACCGCGTCAAGGGAGTCAATCGACAGGTTCATACGAGGGTGCTTCATTGGAAGAAATTCTCAACAACTATTCACGAACATTCGATAGATTTGCAGCTTTGTATTCCTTGGTTTCTCAGTCCGAAGAAGAGCAGCTAGTCGATCTTTTTAACGAGTCATTGACCTATGAATACAGTGAGTCGGATGATTCTTGGTTGCCAGCCAGTATCCGTAGAACAATATTGTCTCGACTTGTCCATGTAAACGACGAAGTAGCTGGTTCTTTATTTCATAATCTTGAATCCGAGCAACAAACTACCCTTGCCTACACTCTCGCGCGTGATTGGGCGAGTATTGATCTCGACCGTGCAATAGATTTTGTCTCAACTCTGGCTGACAATGTTCAGTATTCGGCTAACCGAGGTATTCTGGACTTAAATCAATCTCTTCCCATCGATGAGCTGAGAACAATAGCAAATCGTCTTGGGGACACAAACTACGTACAAAACCTTGTAGATCGGAACTTTCGAGAAGAGGAAGCAGAAAATCCAGCAGAGGCGTGGGCAACACTCTCTGCAGACCCGAACATGCTAACCCAAGACAACAGATCGAGAATAAACAATATTGTCAATGCTTGGATAAAAGAAGAAGGCGTCCTAGTTTTAGATACGGTAACCGAAGCTATTGAAGACGAAGACTTCAAAGAAAGCATTACTCGATATGGCTTGAGAATTGCCGCCGAAGACAATCCTGAAGCAGCGTTTGACTATGCATTACAATTCGATTCCGGTGGTGGCGGCTTGTTCGGTATGAGTTATAACCCCTATATGTATTCGATACTGAACGAGTGGGCTGAGGACAGCCCTATGGATGCGTTGAATAAAGTACTAACCATCGATTCAACTTCACAAAGAAACCAATACGTCGAAAACGTGTTTAGCTCTTGGGTACGACACGATGTACAAGGGTTGGTAGATGTAATTCCACAACTTCCTTCAGAGATTCAAGACGCGGCTCGTGTTAGTGGAATTTCTCACCTGTCTCGAGACTCTATAGACGATGCATTGTTTCTGTTTGACGATATTGAAAGCGATGCGAAAAAGGGTCAAGCAGCCATGAGCATTGCGTTCTCTTGGGCTGAAAAAGACCCCGAGGCCGCACTGAATTGGGCACAGACCAACCCGAATACGGAATCTATCAGGTCTCAAGTAACCAGTACGATGTTAACCTCCATAGCGACTAAGGACCCCGAGAAAGCGTTTAACATAGCCCTCGAGCTTCCGCTGAATGAAGATGGTGTAGGACTTGAAGCGAGCGTCCTTGCAACATTGTCTTACACGAACGTCGACAGAGCTTTAGAACTGCTTCCTAAAGTTCGTGCAGGAGCGTCCCAAAAAACTGCTTATACGGGCGTTGGTGGTGGTTTAGCTATGCAAGGTAGGATCACTGAAGCTATTGAGCTTGGAAAAGAATTGTCTGAGGAAAATCAATTGAATTACTACACAACTGTTGGTACGATGTCTTTATCCGGGTCCATGTTGTCTGGGCTCACTGGAAACGAACCCGAAATGGACGTATTTGCAACACTTGATGCCATACCCCACGAAGAAGCTCGTTCCCAGGTCGCCGTACAAGCAATAATTATGGATCAATTGAGTAGTTCCTACAGCGATGAAGAAATAGAGTCATTGAAGGAGTACGTTTCCGAAGAAGACATGGAAGATTTAGAGGAAGGACTGGAACAATTAGAATCGATGCCGATGCCTTCGATTCCATTTTTAGGACTCTAGCACCTATTGAGAAATAGGATTCGCGTTGCGACAGAACGTAAGACGCTTGATCGGTTGCGACCCACCCACCGAATTTCTAATTTTGACTATACCGAGTCCGTTACTTTTCGAAACTTACACCAAATCGCAATATTGCTAGAGAACATTCCGGCAAAATGGAGTTGCCTCAGTTTGATGGACACCTTTCAAGAAACATAAACGAGGAACACGAGAGCTATCGTTAAAGCCTAAAGATGTCGTCCACAACGGCCTTTTCTCGAAACAGTATGGAGTTCACCGGGTATACATACGTGTTCCGCTGGGCCATACATAGCCACTACCAATTTCATGGTTAAAAAATGAACCACCATGTAGTGATCGGGCTCGGGTCGCGCTCGCAATACGTTCATTCTTTCATTCGGAGTCCCGATCGCGGTGAGCGAACACCGCATCATGCTACCAGTGTACAGGGCGAATGCGCGACGGACCAAGCTTCGTATTCGGGTACGCTCGACACCATTGTGTGTAGAGGCCTCCACCGAGCAAGATCACGTTCGCATTCTACACATGTTTCCGCTGTGTACGTGCACTCGCTAAATGACCGAGTGGTGTGGCTTCTATGGAACATAAGGAAAAACTTTGGTTAAGCAGTTACTAATTCGGATTTGGGTACTAGGTCGCAACCGAAGGCGTAGGCTTGCCGGCGGATGTGGGCGAAACATCTTAGCAAAGGTCACGGCCTGGTTCGCGACGGAGACGACCAAGACCCGACGCGGGTCTTCGAGTTCATAGACGTGCACCAGGCCGAATTTACGATCAGTGCATTGTGTCGCCAGTTTCGCGTCTCCCGGAGTGGCCACTATGCTTGGCGAGATCGGTTACCGTCGCCACGGTCCGACGCCGATCAAGCATTAATGACACAGATCAAGGCGATTCATACCGCTTCCCGCGGGGTGTACGGCACCCCGCGGATTCATGCGACGTTACACGCACAAGGGGTTCGGATCAGTCGTCGTCGAGTGGCGCGGTTGATGTTGCAACAGGGACTCCGAGGCATCTGTCGCCGTCGTCGTAAGGGTAGGCCGAAGCGGACTAGAACGAGGGCTGTGCCACCGGATCAAGTCCGTCGGAGCTTTCATGCCGAGCGGCCGAATCAACTTTGGGTGGCGGATGCGACGTACATCCCCACCGCGGAAGGCCCGGTCTATTTGGCTGCGATTCAAGATGTTTTTTCCCGTCGCGTCGTCGGGTGGTCCCTGTCTGCTCGGCAGGATGCCGAGTTGATGGTGCGTGCGTTGCAGATGGTGATCCGAACTCGACGTCCCACGCACGTCATTCATCACTCGGGTCACGGTTCACTGTACGTGTCGCTCAAGTTTCGACAAGCTTGTGCCGCGGCGAACGTGAAAGTGTCCATGGGATCCGTCGGCGATTGCTATGACAACGCGATGGCGGAAAGTTTGTTTGCGACGTTGGAGACCGAGCTGATCGATCGACAACCGCGACACCGTGTTCGCACTCGTGCGGAGGCGAACCGAGAAGTCTTTAGCTACTTGGAAGGCTTCTACAATCTACGTCGAATTCATTCGGCACTGGATTATCGATCTCCAGTAGCGTATGAACGGAGATATGCTCTAGAACAGGGTTCTACAGCAAATCCTAAAATGAACTGTCTATCAAACTGAGGAAACTTCAGTGGATTTTTCCACTTTTTCTATGTTTTCTTTCCAACTCGTCTGTTGCGAAGCGAGCATTAAATCCCGCACCTGTTTCTGAAATTCGGGTCTTCCATTGCCTCTCTTACTTCAGGTGGTAAGGGCTTGGATTTACGCTTAAATGGGGGAACATTATGACCTCCTTCGAGATTAAATCTCACTGTGATTATACACACTATTTACAACTTCTAGTGAGCTCAGAGAACGGGTTGTATTCGGATATTAAAATGCCCCGATTAACACGGGGCATTGGAAGATTTAAGTCGATACGCTAGCTAGTTTGTAATTTACTCTCCTTTTTGCGCTTGAAGTACCGAAATTGCTGCCATCCGGATAACAAAGCCGAAACGACTAAAGATACAAAACCAGCTGCGATAATCCAGCCGTTATTCATTACCTCTATCCATTCTTCTGGAGTATGGTAGTGTTCCACGTCAGGATGGCTGGGCAGTAGGAATATAAACCCTACCATGAGTCCAAGAACTATTGAAATTCCTATGTGATATACCACCCAAAAGAACAAGAAACGAATACCTATGAACAGGTAGTTAATCCAAGTCATCTGAGGAATAAATAGTAAATTTAGGGAATTATTAAGATAGGTGCACAAGCAATTCGCTTTAAAAAAAAATCACTATTCCATTTTAGTATCCCATGCACGTTCTTGATAGAAGAAATGCATGATCGTTTCACCCTTAATCCGACCAGTTTGTTCGGAGTCGTGATAGAAAGCTGTAGACGGGCATAAAAATACCCCGATAATCGGGGTATTGATGTAGGTTTAAATCGCTAACTTGTACTCGGTTGCGCTTTACGCTCTAAATAGTGTGAAATAGTAATAATCCCAATTCCTATTAAAGAGATTAGCAAAAGACACATAATCAACCAACCACTCAAAAAACAACCCAGAGTAGCTGTGAAGGCAGCGACCGTTAAAAAGAAAAATCTCTTTTTAGATGTGTGAAAACACATCGCATACACGATTATGGAGGTTAGAATCCCCCAAAAAGATGTCTAGCTGTATGGCTGAAATGTTCACTTAGTAGAGTGCCGTCAGCCAATTGGCGGGCGGTATGTATCGTATGTGGAGAAAATTCCAGATTTTCTTCATTTGCTATGATCTCCAGTAAGGCGTGACCAATGGCAGAAAAGTGAACTGTAAAACCCAACATTATCATCGCAACGGCAAACGCGGTTATTGTGGAAATTGAAGTAATAATCTTTCCCCATTTATTCATAAGTCTCTTCTGTTTCAAATTCAAAACCAACGAATAAAAGCACATGCTCAGCCCAGGTAGGCTCCTTATGAAACTCTCCTCGGCTTAATAATACTAGAAAAATTGCTAGTATCGCGAGCGTTATACCTAACGAACTCAGGGTTAAATGCCTAATCCTGTTTTTAGCTAAATTCCTCATATAGATTACTCGTGCTCATCTAAGAATGCTTCTATCTTCACGTGTTCATCAGGACACATAGAACTGTCTGGCCTTTTCCAATTACATCTCGTAAAGAGAGATATTATTCCGACAACTGCTGATGCTACGCCTAATACCGCACTCACCACCCCTCCAACCACTGGGATCACAAAAGGAGCACCAGTGGCTAAAGCTGCTAAGTCCAACGCGGCGACATTTAAGTTCTTTTTCTGAATATAACAGTTCAGGTAATTACCTGCGTGTAGCGGACACAATGATATACAATCTTCTTGTGTTATTGCCATAGTATCTAAATCCTGAAGAAGCCTTCTTGCACCATACGTGTCATTCCTTTTTAGATCGTTGATGCTAGTCGCCAAAGAACGAACATGTACTCTATGGTTATGAAGCAAATGGCAATTAGCCATTGGGTATAACGCATAAGCTTGTATGAATAGCGCGTCCGGACCGGCTGACCCGATATTAGTTATTGGATCAACATGGGCGTTAACGGTCGAATATAGACCAGGATGAACGATTAGGAACGTGAGGGCTACACTGAGCATCGCGCCCATTGTGAAAGAAAGTCGGGTTGCCCATCCAAATACAACAACCAACTCGGTGAATAGGTGGGAATTTTTTTATCAGGTAAAATTTGCACGACCCGGCATCCGCACGTTGCCATCGAGACACTGAAGGACGACGCAACCACGCGTAGTAGCCACTGCGGGAGACGCGCAAGACACGACACACGGCGGCAAGACTGAACTCGGCCCGGTGCGCACTCATGAACCGGTAGATCGCTTCACAGTTGGTTTGGTCTCCTGTGCGAACCAGGCCGTGGCCTTTGCTATGGTTAATAGCGTGTCGTCAGACAATGCCGACTATGAGTTGCAAAGATTTACTTAAATAAAGAGTGTTCAAAGAGTTTGTCAAAGAAAGATGGGAGCGTAATAAGTACGTGGTTATGTGGTCAGTATTGGCCATTCCGATCTTATCGATAGTTGGGATCGCACTGTTGTCGTTGTTACCAATGTCGATCATTGAAATATTGAGTTACGTGAGGGTGTGCCCTAACTAACTCAGATCGTTTTCGTTGAAATCGGCAGGCGTATTGGTTGCTACGAACCGGTTTATTCGGAGCGAGACTTTTAGGTTGCGAGTGTGAGTTGGTTTGCTCCTAAGTGTGGTGAACAGTATTTCTTAATTAATTTACTAAAGCTCCGTCTTGCAGTAAGCCATGCGAATGAGAGAACCGTCCGGACTGTAACGATGTAAATAGTCGGCGAGAGGATGTTCGTGAGTTCTCTTTGTATCTGTGGTCGGAAACTTCTTTGAATGGAGAATTACACGGCTAGACAGTCCTCAGAGTACTAACTCGGATTTGAATACCCATTGAACATTTCCAAAGCGTTGAAGAGTCCAAAGATTCCTTAGACTCGATCGTATTACACACCTAACCACAACGAAGCTAATGGTAATGCGTAGAGATTCTCTCCAAATGATCGAGCCCACTCGCCATCGTACAGGACGATACCTGAAATGAAATTTTCCGATTTCTGTCGTAATTTATGGATACCGCGGAAATCGGCCTCCTTCACTGTTGCGCGTGTTTTTACCTCGATTGCGACGATTCCGCTTCCGCTTTTTTCAATCACAAAGTCTACTTCGTGTCTATCTCGATCGCGATAATGATAAATTGTCAACTTGTTTTCGTACCAAGATGCAAGCTTTGTCAATTCTTGAAACACAAACGTTTCGGTCATTTGTCCTAGTCGTTTACGATCTTTCCAAAGACTATCCTCATCAAGATTGAGCAGCGCGCAGGCAAACCCAGTGTCTAAATAGTGTAATTTCGGTGCTTTGACCGATCGTTTCAACTCATTGCTGGACCACGAGGGCACGTACTGAAACAGAAATAGGTTCTGTAGAATCGAAACATACTCGCTAATCGTATTTCGGCTTAAATCAAGCGTCGCACCCAAGTCAGCGAGGTTAAACAGTTGTGCCGTGTGAGCCGCAGCTATTCCCGCAAGTCTTGGTACGATTTCGAGGTGGCGCGCTGAAGTCAATTCATACACATCTCGTGAGGTGATTGTTCTAAGGTAGTTTTGATACCATTTCTGGCGATCAAGAGTAGGTAATAGCCTCGGTTCTGGATACCCACCTTCAACGATTCGCTTCGAGAGTTCGCGTACTAATCTCGGTTGTTGTGTGCTTTCACGAACAATCAATCGGTTATCAAAAATTTGATTGAGTATTGAAGTTACTCTCAAATTTTCACTTTCACCAACCGTATGTCGTTTGTATTGCTCGGATGAATAGTGATGAATTTCACTCTGCGAGAAAGGATACAGTTCAACCAGTTGCATGCGTCCGGCGAGTGAATCGGAGAGCTCACTCATTAGAGAGAGGCGTGCAGACCCAGTAAGCAAAAACCGACCCGGTACTCGATGTGAGTCTACTGCTACCTTGAGTTGCCGATAAATTTCAGGCACAAGTTGCACTTCATCAAGTATCACATAGGACGGTAGTTGCTCAACAAAACCGACCGGATCGTCATGAGCAAAGTCTCGATTGGCTTGGTCGTCAAATGAAATGTACTCATACTTGTGAGGAAGGCTATTGCTAGCTTGAATTGCTTTACAAAGTGTCGTTTTTCCGCTCTGTCTTGGACCAGTTAGCAGCACGACCGGAGCCCAAGATAGAGTACTTAGGAGACTCGAAAGAAGAAATCGAGGAACATAACCTTTTCCTAACAGTTCGGTTACCACGGGTGCTTCCTAATCCAATAAATCGCACATATTCCGGCTGAATGTCATTTATGATATCGCTAAATGTCAATATATTGTTCGTTATATTATATATTTAGCATTCGCTGAATGTCATTTTACCTAGTTGTTCGAAGGTGCATCCGCGTTGAAATCAGTACACAGTGTTCTATCAAAAGACAGTCCTCCGTTTGCTGGAACATAGTTAGATTAGTCTCGAATACATTGGGAATACAAGTGATTAGGAACTTCAAGTATTTCCTGTCTCTGTGAACTCCCTCTACATCCGCCAGTTGACGCCATGAAATAGACTCAACAAATCAAGGTTTTCTCGGCTCTTTAGGGGATCATACACCTTTGAGTCATACTACAATACAGACACAGAGTCCGTGAGTTGAACTCCGACCAAATGCTCAAGTATCTAATCGGCAAGGACAAGAAATAGAGTCCCCGATCCCCAGACGAGCTAGCTAACAGGCGCAACATAACGGTGTCGAAGTTGCGATTTTCAATAATGCTCTTCTATGACTTGACAATTTCCCGATCGTCCGTTTGCTTAAAATGACTGACGGAATAGATTGAGTTCATCTTTGTGTCTGAGCTCCGTTTTTGGGCCCTCTTTTAAGGATCCGCGTACTCTGACCTCAAAGTGTTTCAAGCGCGTTCTAAACCACAATCAAACTATCGGATAATACCTGCAGGAAGTCTATGCAAAAACGAATCGCTATCATTCTTTTGATCTGTGCTCTTGGTTGGGTAATCGCTGTTGGCGCAGAAGCACCTAGTGAGGGTCTTAGTGCCGAGCTCAGACTTCGGTACGAAACAGCAGAAGATTCTGTGAATGACGATGCCAACGCCTATACGGGACGTCTTGCATTGAAATGGGTCGTTGGCGATGGCATGATTCGACCCGTAGTAGAAGTAGAGCACATATCTGCGTTCTTGGGCGAGGAATACAACGATGGTGGTGCAAATAGAAAGTCACAATATGCCGTGATCGCAGACCCCGTCGGTACTGAAATCAATCAACTCTATGTACACATCGGTGCTGATGAACCGTGGGAGCTATTGCTTGGCCGGCAGGAACTAGCACACCGTTCCTACCCTTGGCAACGTTATGCCGGTACCGTGTCATGGCGGCAAAACGAACAGACGATGGATGCAATTGCGTTGCGCTATCCATTTAACGAAAAGTTCGAGTTCCACGGTGCTTACATCATGAACGTCAATCGTATTTTCGGCGAGGACAATCCAAATCCAACCCGCGCCAATTTTGAACTAGATGGCTTAATGCTCACCAGCAACGTGAAAGTACAGGAGAACATTGATCTTGATCTGTTTATGTTTGATCTTGCTTTTGATGAAGCCACAACACTATCGAGCCAGACGATTGGTTTTCGGGTAGATGGTACTTGGCCAACGAATACAGATTTCGATTTTCTCTACTCCGGTGAGTTTGCTTGGCAACAACCTGACACAGAGATGTTCGACGATACCAGCTATCGTATGCTCTCCGCGGGGATAAAAACGAACGGTCATACCCTTAAATTTAAAAACGAGCTTCTCAGTTCGGGGAACGGTGCTGCGTTTCAGACCCCGTTAGCGACTTTACACATTCATCAAGGTTGGGCAGATCGCTTTTTAAGCACACCTGCCGAGGGTGTTTCGAATACTTCGATAAACGCGAGCGGCAAGTTGTCGGAAGTGAAATATACGTTAGAGTTCAACACCTATTCTTCCGATGAAGGTGGATACGACTTTGGTACCGAATTTGGAGCGATGCTTTCCTATAGTTGGCCAGATGAAAGCAGGTACTTCTCAGGCTGGAGCATTGGAGGAAAATTCACTAACTTCAGTGCCGACACTGGTAATATAGACGGTACATCATTCAACGATGTGACCAAGTTTTGGTTTTGGTTCCAAAGAAAATTTAATCTCGACTAGCACGGTAACGCCGGTCGGCGCCGGAGGACTACTTAATGTGGTACTTCTGGTGGCCGTTCAATTATCACAAAGGCTGAATCAACCTCAGCTCTTTTCTCTACCTCCTTGATGAACATCGCCGGATGTTTTTCAGTAGGTAATTCCAATACCGCATAACCAAGTTTGGGGTAAGCTTTACCACTCTCAGCATCAGTGTCCTCAATCAACGAATCTAACTCGGAATAGTCGTGAAGGACGACTCTGACCTTATTCGTTAATCGCTGAAATTTCTTTTGTTTGGTATCAAATACCAAATGCACCTGTTCTTCAGACTCGACCTCCCAATGAACTATTGGTTCATCGAGTGTACCTTTCTCCCGCGCTTCATATTTCACTTTGTCGTCTTTGCTTTCAATCTCAATTTCAAAGTCGTCGAGTTCATACGTAGATTTCGAAGCTTCTTCAGGAGCAGGTATCGCTACTAGATCGTGATCTTTCTCCGGATCGAGTCGGACCGACTCCAATTTCTCTGTTTGAGTCCAGCCGGTACTAGTGATAAACACTAGCAAAATGCCTATAAATCCGTGATTTAGAAACCAGGGATTGCTCGCTCGGATTGAATTTTTTGCGTCAGATACCATCATTTTCTGTATCAATTAGTAATGGGACTTATCCAGCTGATTAGACAACTGATGACAATTTCAACGCTTCCTTGAGGCTGCTATTA
>VXUA01000058.1 GCA_009837185.1 Gammaproteobacteria bacterium
TTGCGAATGTCGAATTCGCGTACGACGGGATGACCCACAATCCGAAGGGACGACGGATAAAGTTGTCGCTGAGCTATCGACACTGAGCACTTCGGTTGTACGATTCCTATGGACTTTTAGTATGGGTGATTCCAGCATAGTAGTTCTTAGAGTCGTTTATCGAGCACTTTAGCCCTTCCTTGCCGTTGGGGAAATTATGGTGGTGTGACTCTTCAGGAGATCTTCAAGTCAGAATCTACCTATCCACAATGGCTTCCGTATGCAATAGATGTAAAACAAAGTTGCCTCGCCTGTCATAGTCGTTACGACTGACTAGTTCCTAGTGTTCACCATGCAATGTTTCTATAGTAAATATGGTGACATTTGTTCCGATATCGAGCGAGTAAGACAACGTCTTTTGCAGATAGACTTGTCTAAATATGAGAAAGTCTTGCATCCGGCACCGCTTTAAATATTTCAATTGGATTGACCTACGCCTTCCTCCACCACTTCGTGGGAAATGTTGCACGACACAAAGACGACCTACTTATTTAGAAGTGCATCAATGTCGTTCATATTCCGCTGTTCATTTCAACTGGGTTCAGATTGTGGCGTAGGAGCAAAGGAATGGTACGTAACGGAATTGGTATTGAGTAGAATGAATATCACAGACTGGTGAAGAGTGTGGAAGTGCCGACTATTTACGATTCCTCGAACTTGGTCGTGTAGTATCTCGCCGGTCTGTACTCTCAGACACTTCGTCGATTAACGAATAATTAGTACTTGGTTGGTGTAGGTTCACGTTGTGTGGTTATCTATTTCCTTGCACACGTTTGAGTCGAAACTGACAAGCGCGTTTTGACCACACAGGACTTTATGTAATCAACTAGCTCTGCCCTATTTTTTTCTTCTTCTTTCGACCACGACGTTTGCGACGCCTGAAAAGATAATCAGTGAACATTAAAACAGGAGCAAACACTTTAGCTAGTGCAGTTCCAAGCATGGTGTAAACTATCCCATCGTGTAGTTGATCAAATCCACAAACTCCGAATGAAGTTGCCTCAATTTGGCTGACACTTCATACTGGGACTAAGTGCTACAATCCGCTCTCAATCCGAACTGTAGAGTCTTCGAACCTTAAAATGCTTTCCTCTCGATCTTGTTATCTTAGATTTTTCTAAGTTGTGATCGAGTCGAAACAACCTGAGACCACGAACCCATAAGAATGATACTGAACTGTGTATTGTCGTTAACCATAGCAACAGCTCTGATCTCTTGTAGTTCAGAAACTCCTAAGAGCTGGACCGTAACTGGGCACTTGATAAAGATTCAATCGGACTCCATGGAGCAACAGAGTGGTGAAGCAACAAATCTACCCCTAGGCACCACACCCGATCGAAGCACCGAAGTAGACCTATCGACCGCTTCAATCTCAATTACGCATCAAGTGACAAACGAGGATGGTGAGACGATCACAGTTGAGTTGGCTTCGGGTAAATTCGAAGATACATCTGTGGAGCTTCAAGGAATTATCGAACAACTCACAGAAGTAGAAATCGCTGTAGAGCTTGACTCCGAAAACGTATTGACAACTACTGCACTGATAGGACCTGGGTCCAACGTCTCTTTCGCATTGATCGACTCTTCAGACTCTGATCCTGATCGATTATTGCTGTACGGAGTCTCCAATAAAGCTATGAATCCAGAGACAAAGTTCGTGATTTCTGGTGATCTCCAAGACTTGGTCGACGGTGATCAGCTTGCGATCATAGATCTCACAACCGCGATATGGGACGAAGAAGGAGCATGGGACTTCAAGGAGTTTGGAGAAGTTCTTATACGCGACGGTAGATTTCATTTTGAAGCAGACACCGAAGACCCTACGGTTGTGGACATTTCTGTAGAGCGAATAGGCGATCAATTCACCCACATTTATGGAGTAGCTGTGGTTGAACCCAAATCTGCGATAACAGTGTCGAAGCGCGGCTCATCTACGGATTTGATGACCACTTCCAATTCCAGACTGCACACTCTGCTCGTTGAGTCATGGCTGCAGAACGAGGAATACCAGGCCAAAATGGACAGATCGGAATCATTGCGACGAGAGTTCCTTGCCGAGTATCAAGCACAACAAACAGAGACGCAATACCGAGATGAAGATGTCGCGGACGAAGAATCTTCAGAAGACGATGAAAGTCCCTCAGTGTCGGATGACTCTGCGATCTCCGACATCGCTGTCGGTGTGCCCACTGCTGAAGGATGCGAACATGTCGATCTCACCAACGTAAGACCAAGTGCTGCAGAAGCCTTTAAGACCCCAGAATTTCGCGTCATAGAAGATGAAGCATGGCAAATTCGCATTGATACGTTGGAAGAAATCGCTTTAAACACTGGAGATCCTTGGGTAATCCTCCTTGCCGTGGAACTGGGAGCGTTCGAGTACCACTTCGGCGATCTCAAGCATGCTTTTACCGTCTATGATGAACTAGAGTCAAAGCTTGACGAAGATGTTTTTGAGCGGCGTCTTAAACCGCGTCGAGATTTGCTTAACAGCTACATTCACACTGAGAGAATCACAGAGATTGATCTGCGACTTGTACCTGGTCAAAAGGCACCTCTCTTCACTCTGCCTGATTTACAGAACAACGAGATCGAACTGCACGACGTTCTCATGTCAAGAGACTTGGTTTACATCGACTTCTGGGCTTCTTGGTGCGGCCCCTGTATAGCCACCTTTCCCGAGTTGAGGGAACTTTATGCCTCCTACAAAGAAAACGGATTCGAAATTGTGCTCGTCTCTATAGACGATACGTTTGAAGAATGGGAAGAAGCATCCCGCGAACACGACCTTCCTTGGTTAAACGTGGCAGATATCGGAGGTTTCGACAATGAGACCCCGGTCGCATACGGTGTGCGGTCTATCCCTAAGGCGTATCTCGTCGACACCGAGGGATGTATTATTCAAAAAGATTTAGCCCCAGCAGTGTTGGAAGAAGTTCTAGTACAACGGTATGGTAAATCTACTCAATCTGTAGAGTCGAACTAGAACAAGCAGGATCGGTCGCGTAGAAGCAGCAAGAGTTCGCTTCCCTCCAAAGCAAGTAGACGGATCCGATTGCTTATAGCTTTCACCCCTCGATGATACTATAGTATATATGGTGTTCTTTGTACCCAAATTTAGCGCGCATGTCAGTAATCGACATTCACTGCGTCTCTTTCTCGTGCTTACCCTCGGTGTTATCAATCTCGGCATAACACATGCTGCTTTGTCAAATACCGTTAAATCGCTACCTTCGACAAACACCACCCAAATTGCCTTCGGCTCCTGCATAGACGAGAGAAAACAAAACCATCCTATTTGGAAAGCCCTGAACTCGAAGAAACCAGACGTCATGGTTTTTATGGGAGATAACCTCTACTTCAAACATTCAGACTTGAACCAGGATACCACGCTAGACACTTTGAAGATCTACTATGATCGCTTAGCCAAGACCCCGGGTTTGCGACGTCTGCGAGAGTCAAGTACAGAGATCTTGGCGATTTGGGACGACCACGACTACGGTACGAACGACAGTGACTCGACCTTTCCCCTTAAGAAGCTAGCTCAATCACAGTTTTTAAATTTCTGGTACGGTACTCCGATCGATGTCAAACTTAGCCCTGGCATTTATCGTAGCGTTTTCTACGCGGTCGGGGATAAAACCATGCAAGTTATTCTCCTTGACACCAGATTTTTTCGAACGCCCTGGAAACGTGACTTACGGGTCGACGAACAAAGTTATGGGGCTATCGTACCAACCACGGAAAGTGATGGAACAATGTTAGGAGATGACCAATGGATGTGGTTGGAAGATCGG
This sequence comes from Gammaproteobacteria bacterium, assembly GCA_009837185.1. Classification (GTDB taxonomy): domain Bacteria; phylum Pseudomonadota; class Gammaproteobacteria; order Pseudomonadales; family Azotimanducaceae; genus Bin55. Next base: position 3,837 of record VXUA01000058.1, read on the forward strand.
CTCCAACAACAGGCCGATCTACACATCCTAGTTTCGAGTATACAAGTCCTGCCTGTTGATCATGATTCTGAAAGATGGGATGGGATGCCAAAGGAGCGCGATCGCTTACTTCAGTTGGTTTCAAATGCAAGTGCCTACACAATTATTTTGAGTGGAGATCGACACCTTGCTGAAGCTTCGAAATTACCGAGATCTGAGTACACTGACCTGAAGTATGACTTGTATGAATTCACGTCCAGTCCAATGACCTCTGGAGCTGGACACGGGAGAAAAGAAATCAATCGCTACCGAGTGATGAAGAAAAACGTAAGGGTCAACAATTTTGGATTACTGACCATTGATTGGTCAGCGGATGCCATCAAAGCAGAATTTATTAATCGTAGAGGAAAATCAGTTCAACAAATTTCCATTTCAAAAGAGATGAACATTAAAAACTAGGGGAAATGAGACTGTACAAATTACTCAAGGGAACCGCTACTACAACTGATCTTATTGAAATTTAGCAATCACGGAGACTATACACATGCAGAAACGACTAAAAAAGCAACTTTGTGATCTCATTGAGAAGCAAATTGAGCGTCATGGCATATATGATGACGAAACGCTGACAGTGAACGGTCCGATACCAATCAGTGATATAGAGGAAGTGGATCTGATTGTTACCAACAATCAAGACCATTCTTTCTTCAAGATTACGTTAGAAAGGTAAATCCAGACGATCGTTCTAAATATTTTGGTAACTCGGTTATTTTGCCGTATCGGAAGCTTTTCGAAGGAGCACCGTTTGTCAGAAATACTTTATCGGAATTACGACGAGGCATCCAAAGAAAACTTTCAGCAAATTATTCGGACGATCAAATCGACGAAGCGATCTCAAGATTGATACAACGATTGAATGAACATCCGCTGAGTTAAGTTTGGGCTATTCAGTTTCCAACCGTGACTTCCATCTGAGTAGATCCACACAAATCGCCGCCGATACGAGCGCAAACTGCAACATTCGCGACCAAAGCGGTTGACTGAACGGATCTTGATCTAACAGCCCCAAATTCAGTGCCGTTATGTAGGACAAAAACACAGCATACGTACTGGTCCATGCCCAAAACGATGGATAGATCATTGCAAAAGGTAGTAGCCAAACAACATACCAAGGGTTGATAACTGGTGAAATTAGTAGCAAACAGCCTAGAAGCAAATCTCCGCGAGGAATTTCGAATGTAGTCTTTTGGTAGTACTTCACGAAGTATAGCGTGGTGCCGCAGGCAAACAATATACCCATGACCAGCCTAGACAGATCAGAGCCAGCAAATTGATTTAGCATTCCATAGAGAAAAGAATTGAATTCCCAGTGGCGCGCGAACGTACGAAGTGCCTCAAATTCGGTTGCACCCTGCAATAGGAAGGGCATATAGAGCAAACCGAGTGTAGCTGCTAAAGACACGCACACTTTCCATCCTGTGCGCAGTAACAGAAAAGGTACCAGAATCCACGCAAACACTCTTGCTCCAATCGCTAGCCCAAGTAAGACTCCCAACGGCACTTCGGCATTGCGTCGACGACACATGACAGCTCCAACGAAACACAATGTCCCAATCGTCTCAGGGTGCGCGGTGAACGCAATTTCCTTGATTACTAATGGACAAAAAGCATAGAGAAATAGGAAACGGCTTGAACATTCAGTTCTCATGAGCCAGATCAGTGCAACATCCATGAAAATCAGGATTAGTTGTAAACCTATCAATTTGCCCGGAGAAAGCCAATAGGCGATGAGAAAAGCTACTTCAGTGGTCGGACCGTATATAGTTGACAGATCGGGATAGTTGATTCCGTTAAGTATTAGTTGAAAAGATTGGGGAACGGAAGGATCATCGAAGAATTCGAAAGGTGTTGTCCCGTATGGCGTACCGTCCATAGCGAATCGGAATCCGTCCCAAAAGTATCGAAAATAGTCATCTTCGAATAGCGGGACTCCCAACAATCCACACAACCGAAATAGCGTCGCCCAGAGCAGTATGTTCGTTATCGAGAACTCTCTACCTTGCCGTGTTGCAAAAGTAAATAGACCGACCGCTGGCAATCCAACCAAGGCAATGCACGTATAAAAACCGACTAGACTCGGTTCTCCAAAGGTTCCTCGAGAATAAAAGGCAAGGAACAGGTAACCAAGAAGAGTAAAGACTCCTACGGTAATTAGTTGCCCATCGGCCGAGAAAGACGGGCTACGACCCGAGTTAAGCTCTACGGGTCTTCCCAACTGAGAGTTCTTTAGTGAAATTTGAAGTTTTCAGCGAGCCTGCAACAAATGGTCTTGCTGCTGCTAAGAGACGTCAATTCCTTGCTTTGAGTGTTCGGCAAGAGCACCTTCGCAACTACTACCTTGGCCCGCGGTGCAGCCGTAGCAATGATCTGCGGTGTTAATGCGCGTCTTCGTCAACGAAAACCCGGCTTTCAAGTCCCGAATATGCAAATGTTCGTCCTGCGATGTCGTTCCCATTCCCAGCATTTGGTTAAAGTCGCAGTCGTAGAGATAGCCCTGCCAATCCACGCTAAGTGTATTTCGACACATCACAGAGCAGAGATTTTCTTCCCGATAATTGGATTTAAGTAACGTCATGTATTCATCCAGTTTTCCATGGGCGCTTAAGATTGAGCGAAACCGATTAATTGGCATATTTGTCAAGGTGAACAATCGGTTGAACTCAATGCTGTATCGATCTTTAAGTTCCTTCTTGTAGACTGCTTCGAGTTCTTCTTGCGAGGGCGGCAAGACTGCTCCAATTGGATTAAAAACTAGATTCAGTTCAAGGTGCGGGCTAGTGCCGTACCCCAGATCATTTAGCAGCTGTAGTGCGCTGATACTCAAGGAATGGACGCCTTTACCCCTTTGCCGGTCAACGTTTTCTTCTAGGTAGCAAGGTAACGATGCGACAATGACTACACCTTCCGTTGCCAAGAAAGCAGCTAAGTTCTCTTGTTCTGGTTCGAACAATATGGAGAGATTGCAGCGATTGATGACTTTTAGTCCTTTGCTGCGAGCTCGAACTACTATAGTCCGAAAATTCGGGTTCAATTCGGGAGCACCACCCGTAAGATCAAGAGTTGTCACTGGTAGTTGGTCAACAACATCCAGTATTTCTTCGGCCGTGCTAGCGGTCATCATTTCAGTACGGTATGGACTTGCAGCCACATGACAGTGAACGCAGCTTTGATTGCACTTGTAACCAAGGTTTACTTGCAGTGTAGAAATGGACTCTCGGAATATCGATGGAAAATCCGACGCGATGAGAGCGGGACTTGAATCAAACATGTGCTTCAATAGTGCCACTGGATCAACCTCACAGGCGGTAACGTTGAATGTGAAACTGCTGTTGAAACCCGTGGTTCACGTACCTAAGGCGCATTTAATTTCCAGTCGTACTCGTGCTTGAACTTCTTGAATTTCTTGAGTTGTTCTGCCAATTTGGGATCCGCGTACTTACGCAAGTGAGCGAGTACTCCTTCATTGTTTCCCTCAAACTCGTCTCGGTACCAGTCATAGATACTAGAAACTACCAACCGATTTTTCTTAATCGTTACGCCACGAGGGTGATTAATGTAAGCTCGAGCACCGGCCTCTAATAATTCTTCGATGTTGTCAGACCGATAGACAGTAGTCGCCAAATTTGGGCATCCTAGACTCGCGCAATTTAGGGCATAATGAATTCGACTATCCTTCCATATCGGTCGTAGAATTCCGTGTTCAATATTGTTGAGAGTTATTGGTTGATCCTGAATTGTCGCAAGCTTTAAATTCCAAGGACCAAAATCAAATACGCCACTTTTAATGTCTTTGATGGATTTGACAGGATATCGCTCAGTTACGATATAGACAGTTAATGCGTTATAAAAATTTATCCAATAAGGCAATTGCTCAGCTTTGGCAAAAGATCGTGGGTCTAAGTCGGACAGGCGCAAGAGGTAGTCGACGAGAAGCTCGAAGTCTTCTTCATTCTCTTTGAGTGCGCCGTAATCGAAGCGATTAATGCCAGACGAGTGTTCTTCAAGATAGTCATCTAGTAACTGCTGCCACTCAGAGTGATCAATCTGTGTGGTATTGGACTCGTCACTGGAATCCCAGAAAGGAATTACTTCGGACTTTGGAGCCGCTAGGGTAATCGTACCCAAGAAAGTCAATCCAAGTCCTAAGGCTGCTACGAGTATGCGTGAATGAATCAATATTAAATTTCCTACGCCGACAACGTGCTAACCCGAGCGTTTACCGATAGTGGATACTCGATGTAGAAGGATTGAAAATTCGCAACTGAACAATCTTGAGAAGGATTGCTGTACCAGCCAAGATTACACCCTTAAAAGTTCCACTGATCTTTGAGTATCCGAGACGTACTCTTGTATTCACAGGAATTTCTACGATGCGCATGTCCATTTTTATTGCTTTGACCTGCATTTCCACTGTCCATCCGAATGCTTCATCTTGCATGCATAACCGATCAAGAGCGGTTGTCCTGATGGCTCTGTACGGTCCCAAATCCGTGATCGTTGCTCCCCACAATAGGCCAATTAAGGCTGTTGCCACTCTATTCCCGATTCGTTGCGAAACTGACAATGCTCCAGGTTCACAATTCCCTAGCGTCCGTGAACCAATAACCAGATCTGCTCCTTGATCGATTGAATGCAGCATGGTAGGAATGTCACTTGCATCAAATGCATGATCGCCGTCCATAAAGACGACAATTCCAGGCGACTGTTTTCGTATGGCATCAATTGCCGTAAGACAAGCACGGCCGTAGCCCTTTTTGCGATCCGATACAAGTGTAGCACCTGCCTCGGTAGCAACGCGCGCCGTTGAATCAGTGGATCCGTTATCGCACACCACTAAATCGTCAACGATTTGGGTACCGTCTTCATTGCGTTGAGAACAGATATCGCGAACAACCAGTCCGATTGACTTCTCCTCATTTAGTGCCGGGATCACAACTCCGACTCTGATGCCTTTAAACACTGTTTCCTGAAGCAAAAAATCTGGTGTTCGGACTTAGGTTGGAGAAATCAAGGACGGAATAGGTCGACGAACAAGGTGAAGGTCATGCTTACGATGTCAAAGTCTGCCGTGTTCCGGCCATTTAGCGTCCTATGAACATTGACGTCCCAACTAAAGTTTTGATACTGTAGGTTAATCCCAGTCCGAAATCGAGAATAGTTTTCTTGAACCTCAGGAAATCCCACAGGTGTAAATCCTGTTCCTCCGATATCGAGATCACCGTTTGACTGTTTCAGTTGATACTGGGCGTAAGCACTTACGTATGGACTGACAATATAGTTGGTTCCTGCGCTCAAGAACCACTCCGAGGGTACGTCGTTGGTTGAGAATCGAAGACCAAATTCCCCGGCGACTCCAAAATTAGGAGTTAGAAATTTTCCTACGTTTATCGAACCTGTTATAGAGTTCGCTCCATCACCTACCGAATGAGGTTGGCCGGTGTCGTAGTCTCCTGCAAGTGTGCCTGCTAGCCGCATGGACACACTGAATTTGCCGGTTTCGAGTTCATCCAACAGCGAACGTGTAATACCCACAGTCGCGTCCTGAGTACCGTCTGAAGATCCAAGTGGTCCAGCCTCCACTTCAGATGTACCCAACTGCACATCTATAGCAGTCTTATCGTTTAGGCCATACTTGCCACTGAACCATAGTGTGGTTTGGTTGAATTCACCGAAGGGTAGATTGGCATGGGTATCTCCCCTATAAAACTGATCTGCTTCTTGTACAACCCGTGAAACAGATAGTGAAATTGTTTGTGGTACTGGTAACCAAGGTGATCCTTCGGCGACTAGGGAAGAACAGAAAAGTAGTGCGCAAATCAGCGTGCACATTTTCAATCGGGAACGTGTCATTTATTTCTCCTCGATGATCTACAAAAAAGTGCGAATGGAACTTGTGTGTTTGTCGAAATTTTCAGTCTTTTATTTTGAATCGACGTGCCAAGTAGTGTTCTACTTTGTCCATTTCCGACTCCTCGAGCAACGACACTACTTTGTCCATTTCCGATTCGGATTTAGATAGTTGGTCTCGGGATCGAATCGCCGATACAATCTCCTTAGCTTTATCGGACGTGACTTCTTTGCGGGTCAAAGGGCATCCTTTGTCGCAAGCAATTTTCTTGAAGAATATTGCTTTGCCTTGGGTGTACACATGTCCAAATTTGCTTGGACCTCCGCCACCACCCACTGATCCGGAAGCAACGACCAGATGCGTAGAGATTGCGACAACAATCACTGCTACCAATGTAATGAATTTCTTTGAAAATTTTTGTGTATTCATGGAGATTCTCTCGTCTGTTCTGTGCTCAACGATTGTGCTCGGTCACGCAAACGCTTATCGTTCGCAGTTTCACGAAGTCATTCTACTCAATTAACGCCCATAACACTCGGAGTTGGCAGAAACGATGCAGTCGCCTCAGATTGAAGGACAATTTATACGGGGAATTGATGAAGATCTAAGCCCAGTTCAGTTGCAACATTAAGAACTCGCGCCACTTCAATTCGAAGATGGGTGCTCTAGTTTGTTGTGTTTTTAGGCTGATGTAGTCTCTTCAAGAAACCAAACTTCCGTCCACTGTTTGAACGTTGAACGCGCAACACGCGACTCCCGATTTAGATTCCTTCCTAAGCTTGATTCAAACGTTCTCCATTGTCTCGTGCATCTCCACATCGACGACTTCGCGTAATGCTTCGTCTGTGGTTTTGTAACTGAACAGAGGGTAGTGGCTCAATTTGAAACTATTACTATAATATAGTATATGTTATTGACGTATTGCTATCGAGTCTACCCTACGAATGTCCAGCAACAGACGTTGCGCCGGCAGTTTGGGTCAGTGCGGTTTGTTTACAACTATTTCTTAGCACTCCAACAACAACGGTGTGAGGATAAAAAGAAGCACTTATCATTCTTCGACATGTGTCGCGAACTGGTGGAACTAAAGCGCAACGATGACTATTCTTGGTTGTATCTGACGAACGCGCAGTCCTTGTACGAAGGACTCAAAAACTTAGATGCCGCCTATCAAAATTTCTTTCAAAAACGGGCCGGACATCCCCGGTTTAAGTCGCGGCGCAACGGACACCAGTCGATGGCGTATACGCAGGGTTCGTTCTTGGCCGGAAGTCACCTTCACCTTCCGAAACTGGGTCGCGTCAAAATTCGACTCAGTCGATCGTTTCGCGGGACGATCAAAACGGTTACGTTGAAGAAGACGCCAACCCACAAGTACTTCGTCTCGATTCTGGTCGATGATGGGAAGTCGGTACCCAAACCGATCCAAGAGCTTACTCACGTATGTGGCGTGGATCTGGGACTC
>VXUA01000061.1 GCA_009837185.1 Gammaproteobacteria bacterium
AAAATTTCGGTCAGTTGCTTTGGAATTGGACGTATACAGAAATCCTTCTGAGAAACGAATCGAATTCGTTCTTTACAGTCCTTTATAAATTCGCTACTGCTTCAAGCACTAGATTAGTTCGAGCAGGTGGCTTTGGAACTAGGAGTGTACGAGTAAGCGTAAACTCTACGCGCTAGGACAAGGAATGTTTCATGTCTGCGAACTGAGCAAACCGAACCATCTGGACGGGCGACAATCTCCCGATCATGCGGGGAATGAACTCACAGTCCATCGACCTCATTTATCTAGATCCCCCCTTTAATTCCAAAGCGAACTACGCGGCTCCGATCGGGAGTGAAGCTGCAGGGGCGGAGTTCAAGGATACCTGGACGTTGCAAGACGTTGATATCGCGTGGCTCGATCTGATTGAAGCGAAGCACCCGCAACTGAACAAAGTCATTCACGCGGTGATGAGCAAAAGCGACAAATCGTATCTGATCTACATGGCGGTGCGACTGTTGGAAATGCATCGGATCCTCCCGACTGGGGTCAACACCGGTGTATTGCTCAGGTCGGATGTGCTTGAAACGAAAGTCGACAAGGGTACCTGTACCGCAACCGATGTCCAAAATTTCCGTTTCGGGTTGAATCGGCAATAGCTCGTACACCCGTTTGCTTCGCTCGACGTCCGACTGTTTTTTATGAAACCCAAGGTCATAATAGTCTGCAATCACTGTATAGGGATCGAACTGTGCGGCGTGAGTCGCCCTATTGATTAGGACATGGTCAAGGTTAGCACCCATGGTCCAATATTTGTAACCGTTGGCGTTGAACCGTCGATACCAGGATCCTCTAAAAAACTCCTCAACACGTTCGACAGCCCTCATTTTCCGCAAGGCTTCGACGAACGCTTCTTCGCTAGGCCACGACCGTTTCAGCGTGTAACAGTGAGGCGTGCTGGGCATGGTGAACGCAAAGTTGTACGAATTCTGTTCCAAGAGTTCGGCTAGTTCCGAACATGTATCAAATATAGAGTCGCTCCAATCAGGAACTGTTTCAATAAGCCGCAGTTTTTCTTTCATGTGTGTCAAATTTCTCGATCTCAGATGGCAATTCCGACCGAAACTTGTTCCCTCGTCAAACGAATTCTTCTGTCGACCGAATATTGGTCCGGAAAAGAACGCAAACTTTTGTACATACAACTCAATTTGCAGAATTCACTGAAAATATTGAAGACTGTTATTTCTTTCGTGTACGATTGAATCCAATTAAGGAGATGTTATTGAATGGCTGTCACACTCGATCACACTATAGTCAGTGCTCGCAATAAAGAAGAGACTGCACAATTTCTTGCCGAGATCTTGAATCTTCCAGAACCGGTTTCCTGGGGACACTTTGCAATTGTGCAAGTAGGCGAACTATCTATTGACTTTGTCGATACTAAGGATGCAATTCAGTCGCGACACTTTGCTTTCAAGGTGAGCGAAGAAGAGTTCGATGAAATTTTCGCCCGAATTAAAAGCAAGAAGTTGCAATACTGGGCTGATCCCTCGAAGAATCGACCAAACGAAATTAATACCCGTGATGGAGGTCGTGGTTTTTACTTCTATGACCCGAATGGGCACTTTCTTGAAGTTTTAACTCGTTCCTACAAAATTTCTTAAGAAAGAAACTAAGCCGAAGTGTGGTTTTAGCCTACTTCGTGCAAATTTGAAGCGGTAATCGTTCTCTACTGTTCTGTAGCAGAAGAAGTTTCGGGTTGTTCCTCGCTTTCCTCGTCTTGTTCCGCTTGAGGCATCTTGGGTACGGTGTCAACCGGCGGCAACTCTTTCATTCGTGGTACAAAGTCTGGAATGAGTTCTTGAGCACGCTTCCTAACTGCATCAAGTTTAGCTAACGTAGAATCAATAGTTGCTTGGTCAAGGTAATTAAGTACTTCTTCAGGATCTGGGTTGTCGACAATTAAAACAACCTTTTGATCACCGGAAGTTGACCCACCTGTAGCGTCGGTATCCGGTGTCGAATTCTGTGCATCCGAAGCTTCTTCAGTCTCGGCCAATCTTGCTGTTGACAGAAACCACGGTTTTAAATCTTTCCCCTCAGCGGTTTGCACCAATGCAGAACGATCTTCGTCTGTCTCCACGGCAACAATAACGCGATAAACTTTACGATCCTTGACCGTAGCTTGCATCGTCGTCGCTTTCTGTTCCAAAAGCCCAGAAATTCGCTCTGCGTCAGTTGTCGCTTTTTCCTGGGTGTCCCAACTACTAAATATCAATACACCACTAGTGGCGAAAGAAGAGATCGCGTAAAAAGTCAACGTAAGAAGAAACAGTGGTACTAAGGCTTTGCTAGCCTTTTTAATTCCACAACCGGTCATACTTTACTTCTCCGAAATGTCGTCAACTGGTTACCTGTTTACGTTTAGATCGACGTAATCCGCCGACACGCATAAAGTGCTGAACTGATAAATTCTACGAATTGTTGGACGGAGCAGGTAGTCAGCTAGTCTGAAATGTCGAAATGTTCCAATATTAACAAGAAGAACTAATGCCATCGACACGCAAGCCCAAAGTACTGATCGAGTCAAAGCAAAACTCAATGCACATGCAAGCAACGGCACTCCCAACAAAAGGAACATCACGATGGAAAGACCGGAGGATGGTACGTTTAGAAGTATGGTGGACCCTATGGTCAACCGTTCTGAATGCACAAGTTCGTTGCGTTTGGTTTGAGGACACTGGTTCGTGCAACCGGCGCAGGTAGTGTACTCGAATCGAATCACTGAACTATCGCTTTCGGCAGCAACAACAGTACCGCGTGCTACGATCATCGTGGTAACACGAGCTATCGTTCGAACTTAACCCCTTCGGAGATTTTCCAAATCGTTCTACGAGGTAAATCACCGACCACGGTGATGATCTGAGGACGTCCTCGGGAGTCAATCGCATTGCGTGAAGCAATAATTGTCGGACCAACCATTTGTTCTAACTGAATGTCCACGTTCTTGCTTCCCGGTAGTGGGCGTATTTGAACGGTGAAACTATTCATTCCGTCCGAATATTTGCGGTGAAATAATACGCCATCCTTAGTCTTAGTTGCCGATAACTTGAAGCCTTCTGGAATATAGCTAGATTCCCAACCAGCTTGCACGCTGGATGCATCCGATTCGTCTTCAGTCACGATGCTTACGGAAAGATCCGATTCTTCTGCATCGCCAGCGTTCGCTAGTTCTGGATCGAATCCTTCCAAAACTCTAATTTCGGTAAACCGCAACATTTTTAGTTGTCGCCCGTCGTCACAATCGCACATTTCCTTACGGAGCAGTAACGCTGTCGATTTGTCAATCCATACCTTAAAACCGTGCCGATCTGCTTGCTTGGGCATGATTGAAATTCCCACCGCGGTGCGATCTGCAATGATTCTTTCAGGAAGTTCGACGATGTCGTAGGACTCGCTCAGAGTCGCAACATCTGCAGTAAACAGTTTTGAAAGAGAATTGCCGCTTAGTTCATTACTGGATCCACGAAGTTCGTCATCTGGAGAGAAACTGATCGACAGCCCTTCGTCAGTTCTATTAATCTCACGTTTTGGTCCTTTAATGGGCTTAGCCTTGACCTTAGCCTTCCCATCAATGACATATTGACTGTACTCGATCGAGATGATATCGCTACCGTTCCAAAAGTCTAGGATTCCCTCAAAGCTAAGCTTCGATTGTGCTTCGTGCATTGCCTGAACCCACTCTGTTGCAGTACGCTCTTCCCCACGCACTCCAAACACACAAACCGCAATAACAACGCAGTAACAAATGGGATGTGTGAAACGGTATTTTGAGTCGGTCATAACTCTTCGGATACGTTCCTGGACAAAACGTTCGCATCATGCATTAATGATTGTTCTATACCAGAGCGACTAATGTCGTGAGCGAACAAAGCATCTTGCATCATTTGGTGAAGGTCTTCAAGGATATCTGGAGGTATCATGAGGCCACTCGATTCAAACGATCCGTCAAAGGGGAATGGCTGCTGAGCGATGTCTCTAGACGCAAGTGCGTCAGAAAGAGTGTCCTCAGTTGTGTTGGTGTTAGCTACGTTTGAGGTCGACTCGGAAGTATCCTTTGCAAACATGAAAAACAACGCGACCATGATGCATGCCGCAAGACCGGCACCAATACCTCCATGGACCAACATGTTCTTGATCCGGTTTCGAGATCGGAAAGGAAGCACATCACCGTTAGCAGGAAGTTCTTCGGCAAGGGCATCCCAATCCGTAGGCGACTGCAAATTAGAAACATCTTCATTCCGTAGTACAGCGGCGATCGAGTGGTAATTTTTCCACTCTGTTCGCAATTCTTCGTCCTCCGCTAACTGTTGCAGCAGTTGCGAGGATTCGTCTGTCGAAGCTTCTCCATCGACAAAAGCAGAAAGGGATGTTTTCAAAGAATCGGACATCAAGATTTCTCATCACTCGTTGGGTCGCCCCTTCGGGATACCCAAAAGTTAACACTTAATTTTATACGAAAAATCATTGTGCTTTCCGATATTCTCCTTCGTTTCACTAGGTTATTTCAATGTTCATTACTTGTTAGAACCTGTTTTCACGTTCGCGAATCTTCTCAGACACCGATGCCCGTGCTCGAAATATTCGTGATCGAACCGTTCCCACCGGACAGTCCATGATCTGGGCGATCTGTTCGTAGCTTAGACCCGCGTGTTCTCTTAACGTAATAGCACTTCGTAGTTCTGGTTCTAAATTTTGGACAGTATCCTTTATTAAAAGTTCCAACTCTCGGGATTCCAACAGATTTTCTGGATTTTCATTTTCCTGAAGATGAGTATATTCATTGCTAGACGCCTCTTCATATATGTCGATATCGGTATTAGTATGCTTGCGCGCTTTCGCGACTAGGTGATTCTTTGCAGTATTGGTTGCAATGCGATACAGCCAAGTAAAGAACTGACTGTCCCCTCGAAATTTTGGTAGTGCTCGATATGCTTTAACGAAAGCATCTTGTACTACGTCATCCACGTCTTCGCGGTTATCTAAAATTCGACTCACTGCCGAGCGCAACCGGTGCTTATATCGATGGAACAGCAAATCGAACGCCCGGTTGTCGCTTGCTTGAACTCGCTTCACCAATACGGCGTCTGTGTCTTCCTTTACTGTCAAGTGAATGTTCCTTTAATCGTTGACCGCGAGAATCAAGCAGACCACTGGTCAAAATTTTTTAAATATTGTAGAGCATAACATTCCTCAACAACACGAGTGCTTAAAAAACAGTTCGCTGATACTCAGTTTGTTAGTGGCAACGGTAAAAAGTTCCCTTACACATGGACATTTCAGAAAAACACACTTGTTTCAGTGCGTTCCCAGTCCCAAATTTAGTCGATTGACATGAGTTTTGACGCAGATGTCTTAATTTGTGGAGCCGGAGCTGCTGGACTCACCACTGCTCTTCAATTGGCCGACACGCACAGGATTCTGGTGATTACCAAGAAAGATCTTCAAGCTGGTTCCACTACACAAGCTCAGGGCGGAGTCGCGGCAGTGACTCACAAAGGGGACTCTCTGGATGCACACGTTCAAGATACTCTAAATACGGGCTTTGGCTTGTGTGACCCGGCGGTCGTACGTATGGTAGTAGGTCAAGCCAATCAGGTTGTCGCGCGTCTCGTGAAACTTGGCGTGCCTTTCGATCGAGACACTGAAGGATTTCAACTCGCCAGCGAAGGTGCTCACAGTTTTCCCCGAGTGCTTCACGTCGCCGATGAAACTGGGCAGGCCATTGCTACGACTCTCGTACGCCATGTCAGTGAGCACCCTAACATCGAAGTTCGTGTCAACCGAGTGGCTATCGATCTTATCACCAATAAAAAACTCGGTAAACAAGAAAACAGAGTACTTGGAATGTACGTTTACGACCGAGGGCGACAAGTCGTGGAGACGTTAGCAATACCATGTGTTGTTCTCGCGACGGGCGGTGCTTCAAAAGTCTACAAATACACCAGCAACCCAGCTGGAGCGACCGGGGATGGTATAGCAATCGCCGCGCGAGCCGGCTGTCGCATTTCCAACATGGAATTCAATCAGTTTCACCCTACCTGCCTGTATCATCCGAGCACTACCTCATTTTTGATTTCAGAAGCAGTGCGAGGTGAAGGCGGAAAGTTGATCTTACCGAACGGCGACACGTTTATGCATCGATTTGATGAACGGGAAGAACTGGCTTCGCGAGACGTCGTTGCGCGTGCGATTGACTTTGAAATGAAACGTCTCGGAGTACCCTCGTTGTATCTGGACGTAAGCCAACTCTCCGCTACTCATGTCCAAGAACGGTTCCCGACAATCTATGAGAAATTATTGAGTGTTGGAATCGATATGACGCGGGAACCGATCCCAATTGTCCCTGCCGCACACTACACGTGTGGCGGCGTGTTGGTCGATCGCGACGGACTAACCGACATAGAGGGACTCTATGCTGTGGGTGAGACAGCTTGTACCGGATTGCACGGAGCAAATCGATTAGCAAGCAACTCATTACTTGAATGTTTTGTTTTCGCCGACGCTGCAGCGAAGCACATTCAAAAGAATTGGACCGTTCTGAAACAAACGGACTTCGTTATTCCCAAGTGGGACGAAAGCCAGGTCACAGAATCTGATGAAGATGTCGTTCTTTCGCAAGACTGGGGGGAATTACGAGGATTTATGTGGAATTTCGTCGGTATCGTGCGGACTAACCAGCGACTCGAACGAGCTTCTCGCCGCATCGATATGCTGAAACGCGAAGTGCATGAGTATTACTCAAAGTTTAAGGTAAACAGTGACTTGCTGGAACTCAGAAACTTAATTCTGGTCGCGGAACTCATAGTAAAAGCTGCTCAATGGCGAGAAGAATCACGTGGTCTACATTTCAACAAAGACTATCCTGAAACAAGTCCTAACGCAACACCCAGTATTATCCGACCGGGCATGGATCCGCTTGATGTGTTTTAGCCGTTTAGAGAGATGGTTATGCGTCGGCAATCTCGCCGGTTTTTCGAAACTGCAACACCATTTGAAGGAGCATCGTATAACGAGGAATCTGTGCAGGTTGCCGTGTTAAATCCAGTAGTTCAAAGTCATCACGGTCAAGCAGTTCAACAAACACAAGCTGAGATTCGCCGGAAAGTTTTTCAAAACATGCCTCCGCAAACGGACGAAACAAGAGGTCTAGTTCGAGCATTCCTCGCCGTGAACGCCACAGTGCTTGTTGATGGAGTACAGATTTGACAGAATTGTTCACGACTTGAAAGTATCCCAATGCAACACTATTCCAAAAGTATCAAATTCTAGAAATCTAATGCAATATCTTGCGTCTCTGACAATCAGCGGAATCGATGCCGCTAAGTTTCTTCAAGGCTACGTCACCTGTGACTTAGACATGATTCAACCGAGGGAAGGACTACCCACAGCGCTCACCGAAATTAAGGGTCGAGTCATCGCCAACGGATGGTGCTACGGAACTCCCACAGAAGTTTCGTTCGTGTTCCATCAGTCACTAGTTGAGACAGTCAAGAATCACCTAGGACGATACATAGCATTTGCGAAGTCCGAGTTTTCCGAAGAAACCACTGAACTAGGTCTCGCGGTTGCTGCTTCCGAAGGCAAGGTCGTATTAGCACCGTTTGGATGGGGGATAGTGCCCGCTACAAACGCGGATAATCAACTAACACACCTCACCGTCACGAACGAATTCCCAATCATACAAGACAACACTAGCGGACTGTTTCTACCACAAATGCTCAATCTCACACAACATGGAGCAGTCAGTTTCACAAAGGGGTGTTACCTAGGTCAAGAAATCGTCGCCAGGACCGAACACCTTGGTCAGGTGAAACGACAACTCTTTCGAACAAACCGACCTACAGATCCGGTTTCCGTGGGAGCAAGTATCGAAGTTGCAGATCGTGGGAAGTGTATGGTTGTTGGAGTGGATAACGACCAGGTTCTGCTAGTTGGCAGACGGTCGAAATCTACGTGAGTTCCAAGGAGCTACCACTAGAATGAACATACCTAAATTTGAAGAGGATTGAAACTTTGTACCAGATTCTTGAAATTGCACCTGGCATAGTTTTTATAGCTTCATACTTTTTCGTCTTCGACCAAGACATCTACTGGGCTACCGCATGTTTCATGATTGCATTAGCCGTGCAATTCATAATCTGTTTCCTGTTCAAATTAAAAATTTCTAAGCTAATGTGGGTCGTACTTGTTGTAGGTATGACTGCGGGAACCATTACGATCGTGTTTCAAATGCCGATCATTATCAAGTGGAGGCCCACAGCAATTTCCTGGGCGATGAGCGCCGCGTTTTTAACGACTCACTTTTTTGGTCGTAAAAACATCCTTAAATGGCTTCTCGAAGATTACGTTCAACTTTCAGACCGACTTTGGAACTATCAAACACTAGTTCTCGGGATCGTGTTTCTACTTTCAGGCACTACCAATATCGTGGTCGCCTACTCGTTCTCCGAGCCGACTTGGATGTTTTACAAATTTATTTCCTGGTTCGTGTGGCCCCTGCTCTCGGGAGCCTTATTGGGAATAGTGTTCTGGGTCGAACACCGCAGAACCGGCGGGGCTATTTTTGAACAAGACAGCAACGACGCGATCACGCAGAAACTAACGAGCGGGAATCGACACCGTAAAAGCATCGAACTTTATCGCTCGACTTCATTAAGACAACATGTTGCGGAACGTCTGCCAGCACAATTGATTTTTTACGTCCGTACCCTTCGTGAATACGAACTCGGGAATGCCCAGAGTCGAGACTACAATCGGATGAGTCTAAAGTAGGATTGCTTTGATGTTTGCTCACGGTATAACTGACTGTATAGCTGCTCTCGCTTTTTTAGTGTCTTACTTCTTTTTCTTCGATCAAGACATCTACTGGGCTGCAGTTCTTTTCATCATTGTATTAGCAGTCCAATTCCTGATCATCCATCGGGTCTTCAACTGGAAAATTTCCAATCTAATGTGGGTCGCATTAGGTGTCGGGATGACAACAGTCTTAGTTGCCATGTTGTTTCAACACCCTGACGCGATTAAGTGGCGACCGACTGTGATTTTGTGGACAATCAGCGCGGTTTGCTTCCTCGCTCTCGCCCTAGGTCGCAAAAAAGTTCTTCAGTGGATCCTAGGAAAATGGATGATTTTTGTAGAGTCTTTCTGGAGTGGCGTATGTGTTGTATTCGCGCTCACCTATCTTCTTGCCGGGATAACCAACCTCGTCGTTGCGTACGTATTCAGCGAGCAAATGTGGGTTATTTTTGTAGCGTTCGCGTGGATCGTGTGGCATTGGATCGGAAGCGCTGTAATTCGTATCGTAATGCCGTTCATGGGTAAAAAAATCGAAAACGAAGTTATTGAAATGGAAGCAGATCTACCCGAGTCAGAGTAAGTGCACACAGTTTTATCGGTAAATGTCAACAAGATTGCGTGGCTGCGAAACGCCCGTAACGGCAACGAACCCAATGTCGGTGCGGCAAGCTCAAAGATCATCAAAGCAGGTGCGGCCGGGATCACCGTACACCCTCGACCAGATCAACGGCACATCCGACCAGACGACGTCTACGAACTTAGTTCCATAACTAGTTCTCTCAATGTTGAATACAACATTGAGGGTAACCCAACGACTGGATCACAAAGAAACGGTTATCCAGGTTTTATGACGTTGGTACGAGATACTCGGCCAACACAGTGCACGTTGGTACCCGATGAATCATCTCAACTAACGTCTGATCACGGATGGAATTTACTCGACTCCAATCAGAGGGACACAGTATCGCACTTTGTTTCCGAGCTACACGAACTCGGTTGTCGGGTAAGTATTTTTGTTGACGCGGATCCAGAGATCGTCAAACTCGTACACCATACTCAAGCAGATCGGATTGAACTCTTTACGGGTCCTTGGGCAACAGCCGTCGCAAACGCTGGAATCTATGGCGACGAATCGGCACAATGGCTCGCGAAATACATCGAAGCCGCCGACGCCGCACAGGAACTAGGCCTAGATGTGAATGCAGGGCACGACTTGAACTTACACAATGTAACGGAGTTCTGTCGAGCAGTCAGTGTTGCAGAGGTATCCATCGGTCATGCGCTCATCGCTGATGCCCTTGATCACGGCCTTGAACCTGTCGTCAGAAAATATCTCGATGCTATCAGACAAGGATGTGAACTTCGCGACGGACGACGCGGTCGAACATAAAATAGTTTGTGTGAACAACTAAGTAAATCTGGAGACAAAAAATGAAATTTTGGCGAACCGTTTCTGTGGCTGTCATCGCACCTTTACTAGCATTGATTACGTCAGCCGAAGAGGTCGAACCCGTAGAGCTCAACGCCGGCGACGAAGCACCAGACTTTACTCTACCTGGTACAGACGACGAAGACTACAAATTGTCAGACTTGTTGAAAGAGGGACCCGTTGTACTCGCTTGGTTTCCGAAAGCAGACACACCGGGATGTACAGCTCAGTGTAAATCCATTACCAAGGACGGCGACCTCATTCGTGAGTTCAAAGTGAATTACTTTATGATCAGCGTAGACACCAAAGACGACAATGTAGCATTCGCAGAAAAGTATGGTGCAGACTTCACGATTTTGTCCGATGAAACGAAAGACGTCGCCAAAGCTTACGGTGTACTGTCGAACAAAGGGTACCCGAAACGGCACACTTTTTACATTGGTAAGGATGGAAAGATCTTAAAGGTAGACCGCAATGTATCAGTAGATACGTCTGCCGAAGACATGGCGAAAATTCTTGAGGAATTGAAGGTCGACAAAGTCGAAGAGACCTAATATCAAGCACCAACAACACTAACGCAAATTAACGATCGTAGGACACCAAGTCCTATATCTTTTCGAGTATCGACCCGTAGTGCTGTGACTGTCTCTGTGTTGGCCGGTCGCATGCGTATGCAAGCGACTCTCATTGCTTGTTCTTTTCTTATTCTCTACACCGCGGTGGAAGGAAATGAATCCTCCGATGCAGTCGAATTGAAAGAAGAAGTCGTTGTCAAAGGTGATCCTCGAGATATACCGACTCGGTCTAGCCTTGGTACTCTGACGACTGTCGATAGTCAAGATCTTGAGCTTACGCGACCTCTTCATCCACACGAAATTTTCGTGCGGATTCCCGGAGTTTGGGTTGTTAAGAATTCAGGTCAGGAACACCTTACAGGACTTCGTTCAGCAGTCCTCGCTGGTTCCGGTGCGTGTGGATCCTACCTTTTACTAGAAGATAACATTCCGGTGCGTCCTATTGGCTTTTGCAATGTCAATGGTTTGTTTGAACTGAACATCGAACAAGCTGATCGTGTTGCCGTCCTACGTGGTCCCGCGAGCGCTATTTACGGTGGGAATGCGATGCGTGGCGTGATTAACGTGCGCCCTTTCGTTGGGGGTGAGAAGACTAATTCGATGAGTCTGGAAGCAGGATCGCATGACTATAGTCAAGTTCGCATGACTTGGTACAACGGAAAGGTGCAAGCGAAATTTCATTCCACAGACACGAACGGATTTCGAAATGACACAGGGTACTCGCAACAAAAATTCAATGTTGGATGGACTTCGAAGATCGGAAGTTGGGATGCGACCCAAACGCTATCAATTACATCGCTAAGACAAGAAACTGGCGGGTATGTACTGGGCTACCAGTCATACAACGATCACGACTTCCGAAGGACAAATCCTAATCCAGAAGCTTATCGCGACGCAGACTCCTTCCGTTTGTCCAGCCAAATTGACATCGGTACAAATCTCTACATATACCCTTACGCACGTGCCTCGCGAATGGACTTCCTGCAGCACTTTCTACCGGGACAACCGCGTGAGGAAAACAAACAAGTGAGTGCAGGCGCAATATTGTTTGGGATGACGCAACTCAATGCTCTGAGCATTAAGTTAGGTGCACAATTGGAATGGTTCAAAGCTTCGCTGGTACAACATCAACAACGTCCAACCGTAGGATCACCATTCTTACAGGCGACTCGACCAACCGGCACTCACTATGACTTCGTGGTCACTGGGGGAACCTATGCGATTTTTCAGAGTGCCACCAGAACCTGGGGCAACCGGCATGAAGTAGAAGAGAGCCTCCGCGTAGAGCACTCGCAATATCAGTATGACAATCTTCATTTGGACGGGAACACCCGCGACGATGGTTCAATGTGTGGCTTCGGGGGCTGCCTTTACACCCGGCCAAGCGACCGATCTGACAGTTTTACAAGTATTGCAGCTAGGCTCGGCTACAAATTCCTGAGCACGGATAGTTCGCAATTTTGGGTACTCTCGTCGATTGGCTATCGACCACCTCAAATAACTGAGCTATATCGACTTCAAAGTGGCCAGACCGTGGCTGATCTGAAGAGTGAAAGTTCGCGATCTGTTGAGTTAGGCTGGAATTCTTCGTGGCGCGCCCTCGACGTTGTTGTCTCAATCTACTTTGATTCGAGCTCCAATCTCATCTTCAGAGACGCCAATGGTATGAATGTAAGTGATGGCGCGACCGCCTCAAGTGGGCTCGAGATCGAAATTCAGTGGCAAGTCAATGACTCTCATCAGATTACCGTCGCAGGTACCTTCGCGAACCATGAGTACGACTTTACTCGGAATCTTGCACGAGGTGAAGTAATTTTCACCGGAAATCAAATGGATACCGCGCCCCACGTCCTCGCGCACGCTCGTTGGACTGCAAAAATCGGCTCTGCTGGCAAGGGCGAAGTAGAAATCAATCGCATCGGCTCACACTACCTAAATGCTGCGAATACCGCGCGGTATGGCGGGCACAACGTAGTGAATTTTCGGATGGATTTTCAACTCAGTGGGCAATGGTCGCTCTTTGGTAGAATACTCAACATCTTCGACACCTACTATGCTGATCGCGCAGATTTCGCGTTTGTTAGATACCGCTATTTCCCGGCGGATTTACGACAATTTTTCGTAGGAATTAAACGTCGTTTTTGATATCGTGAGTACGTGTCTCAAAAGCCTCCAACTTAAGCTCTAACCTTATATTCTCTCTTTTTGAAATCTTCGACTCAGGATCGTGTTTAACTCGATAACTCGAACTCTAGCGGTCGCAGGCGCGCAAATTAGAATTTGCCGATCCCAAGTACGGTTCTGGGTTACTAGCGCGTTGCTTACTCTGGTCGTGTTGATCGGCTACCTGCAGTCCTGCGTGTGGCAAACTCTAAACGCTTCCTATTCTCCATCCTTCAGTCTGGCTGAACCCAAGTATTTATTGGGCAATGTCGATGCGCTAGTGTTCCTCGCATTTCAGTTTGCTGCCGTGTTGCTGACGTTCGACCTAAGGCAATTCCACAATAGAAATCGCATCCAATCGGTCTTGGAGAGTCGTCAACTTACGAACATCGAGTATCTTTTTGGAAGTGTCTTGGGCGTAACTTTTCTGCTGTACTTGGTAGTTCTTGGCAACATTGCGCTGATCCAGGGACTCGGTGCTCTAAGTCACTACCTTGGCTCTGCGTGGGGTGATTTCCTTGAGCCTGTATCGGTATTCAATCTTCTCGTTCTAGATACGTTTCCGACGCTATTCTTGTGGAGCAGTGTCGCACTCACTCTTACCTGCACTCTACGATCTGGATTTGTTGCGGTGGCAATCGCTTCGAGCCTGTTAGTGGCGTTTTACATCGGTAGTTTGTTAGTTCCTTTCTCATGGCTTGATATAGTTACGCCTTCCTCGAATTTCACTGCGTACATTTCTGATCTTGTCCCAGACTTTGCTGCCCGCGAAGTCATCGGATTACGTGCACTGACGGTTATCGGTGCGTTTGGGCTCATTACTGTTGCAGCTGTTGTACTAGATCGACGCGACGCCCGCATGGGGATCGTGAACTTACCACTTGGTGCAGTCATGATCGTGCTTAGTGTCGTCGGTTTTGGTGTTCTCTCTCATCAACTGATAACAGCTTACTACCAGCCACAAGAATGGTCAAGAATTCATGCTGAGTACGACAAAAACGTCGAACTTGACATTGATAAGATTGAAGGTTCAGTCACAATCAATCCGGGTCGCCTGTTGTCGATCAACCTTGGGTACGAGTTTCGAGTAAAACATGAACACAACATACCGCAACTGACCTTCACACTTAACCCGGGCTTTGCCATTGATCGAATTACCTTAAACGGAAAAGAGGTTGATCACAGCTTTTCCAATGGACTACTGATCGTACCCACGGGAGTACCTTTAGAACGAGATGATCTGCACGAACTGACTATTGAAGCCCACGGTCTCCCAAATCCGTTGTTCGCTTACTTAGACAGTCCAGTTCATTACTTCATTGACCGCAACGTACCACGCCGCGCCGGGCAATTATTCGGTAAGGACGGTTCGATCTTCTCGAAATCATACGTCGCACTTATGCCAGGGATGTATTGGTACCCGGTTCCTAACTCGCAAAATCTTGCGAGATCCGCGTCCATTGGGATAGACTTTTTCGAGACCAACATCAAACTTTCGGTAACTGCTTCAAATTGGTTATTGGTTGGTACAGACATTACACAGAGTGATGATGAGATAGGGACGTTTGCATTGCGACCGGAGACTCCCTTATCGGAAATCGCAGTGTTTGGGACGAACTTTGTGAAACACTCTTTGACCATTGCAAACATTCAATTCAACCTTTACCTTCATGAAGACCATCAGAAGAATTTCGGTAAGTTCAATTTTGACGACGAGCGAGTACGCGAAGAGATAGAAGAGATCTTCACTCCGTTTGAGGAAGCAGGACTAGGATACCCTTTCAACGAATTGTCGTTTGTAGAAATCCCGAACAGACTTAGAACTCTAAGTGGCGGCTTTAAAACCGAAAGTGTGCAGGTGCTACCCGGCATGTTCCTCATGAAAGAGCGCGGTTTCCCGACAGCCCATTTCGATACGCGCATTAAGCGGATCGAACGCTGGGTGGACGATAAGGAATGGGTGGAAAACAGTAAATATTGGGCTCTCGCAGATTACTTTGGAGATGCTGTAGGGACCGATAATTTGTGGGCTAGCTTCTCGAAGATTTTCTGGACTCATGCCACCACCGCTCACGGGGACGACGCTATCGTGCTGAACGACCTCGTTCAAAATGTAATTTCTCGCGTTTCCCCTGCTCCAGATTTGTGGTTTTCACCCTACGCCACTTACCAAATATCCGATTTCACACAAATGTTTCTCCCGGCCGTCGAATGGGCGATTGATGATGGCGGTGGTGGCGACATGATCGGCTGGGTACGCAACTTAGCGCAACGATATTTGAATCGCCACTCCGTATGGGAAGCGATGGAGACTAAGTCATTACTCGACCTCCCCACGACCGACTCGCACCAGAGCGATCTCGAGTTCATGCTTGCAAAAAATCGCATGATCGCACGCGTGTTTGTTCAGACCAACGATAACGACACGATCTTAGCATGGCTTGGAAACTTGAGGAGTGCTTATCAAGGACGGTCCTTCACGATGCAAGAGTTGGTAAGTCAGGCGGAAGCTGCTGAATTGGATTTATATCCCTATTTTGGAGAGTGGCTCAGTAGCAGTAATTTACCGGGATATTTGGTGTCCGATATTACCCGTCGAGAACTTGCTGAAGACGAGGAAGGAAAGCCGCAGTATGAGTCGTCCTTCTATGTGTTCAACCCTAGTGAAACTACCGGCGTGTTTTGGGCGGCATATCCACCTGATTCAAGGCGAGAGTGGCCAAGAACGCCGACTATAGTGATCGACGGTAAGTCCTCTGTACGAATGAATGTGGTGACTACCCACGAAATTGACTACATTCACCTTTATCCCAATCTATCATTAAATCGGAACGAGTTTGGAATCCGTCTTGATGAGTCCGTGGTACTGGATAGCAACGGCGAGTCTCGCGATCCACGACCAATGTTTGAAGTGGTAGACTGGAGACCGCCAAATCCCGGCATCATCGTAGATGATTTAGATCCTGGTTTTGCAATTGAACAACCACCTGCTTTCAACAGTGCTTCGTCGATTGGTCCAATGGGTTGGTTTCGCATTCCACGACTTCAAGCGGATAACGACAATGGCTTACCGGCGCGCGCCAATTACGCCTATCGAACGAGTCGCGGTGTGTGGGGACGTATCTCCGACGAAGATTCCTACGGGCAATTTCGCCGTACGGCCACTGTGACCCGATTTGCTCCCGAAATCCACCCCGTCGCGTTTTCCGCGGAGTTACCAGATACAACTCGGTGGAAGCTGGAATACTTTGTGAATACGGGCTGGTTTCGTCGCAGTAGTGGACAAGGAGACCTCCACTTAGAAATCGAGCACTCAGAAGCAACAGAAACACGCGATTTGAGCTTCGAAAACTCGATCTATGGGTGGAATGAAGTAGGTGAATTCGAACTATTAAAAGGAGAAGTGAACGTCCGGGTGATTAGCGCTTCCGAGGACACTCCCTGGCTCTACGCAGATGCGATTCGATGGGTTCCGGTCCGTGCAAACCGTAATAACATTTATGGAGATGGTGGAGGCGGCGGGAGTTGAACCCGCGTCCGCCAGAACTCGATCCTTGGATCTACATGCTTAGTCCAGTTCTCAAATTTAACTCGTCGTTAGCCCAACTGGACGAGGCTACGGCAAGCGAGTCCTGAGATTTAGTGTTCTTTGCTTGGACCGGCAAGAAACACGAGCTCACGAAGTATGATTCCGTCTAACCTCCCATGAGCAAGCAGTTAGACAGAACTAGCGGCTTTAAGCTGCTAGAGCGTAGTTGTCGTCGTTGGCAACTATGTTTGTATTGAAGGATCGTTTTACGAGCTATCCAACAAACTCGACATGCACCTGAGACTTTGTATCCGTCGTCGAATCCAGATCGCCCCCAGAATGTGACTGTAGAAAAATAGAAACTTCTTCCTATTTATAAATTATACCCATCTTTCTAGTTGAAACCTACCGAACCGGCACTCCCTATGGGCGAAGCACTCCGAATCACAAAGACTATTTTCGATGCTTTCGTAACGGTCAGCGATGAGAGTGCTACCGCAGTGCTTCCAGGTGATCTCGTCCAACATATGCGAGAACAGAACGACCCAATGGGCATATGGAAAATCATTGGGGAGTTAAACACACTTCATGAACTCGGACTTATACGGTTCGATGAAGAATCGGCAACATGGCACTTAGTCGCAACTAGTTGGGACCCTACATGGTCCCAGGAGGGTCTCTAACTAAGCATCAGCTTTGCCGATGCACACACTCCTCCGCAAGCCTTTGCACTAAGGTCATATCCGCATCTACTGATTTGAGAATTTCAACAGCTTCATTCAGATACTGAATTGCTCTATTTCGGGTCTCCTCTGTACCTAAGAAGGCGACGGCATTCTTCTTCCCAGCAAGTGAATCCGCACCCGCTGGTTTACCGAGTTGTTCATTTTCTGCGGTAGCATCTAGATAGTCATCCGTGAGTTGAAACGCGATGCCGATCTTGGTACCAGCTTCACTCATCGTTCCAAATTGCTCTGACTCTCGCGAGAAGCCGGCAACAATCGCACCCATTTCAAGTGCGGCACGAAACAGTGCGCCAGTCTTACCCTCGTGCATGGTGAACAGTTGGTCAAGGTCGTGTATAGCACGATGCATTAACTCCATATCCATCGCCTGACCGCCAACCATATACCGCCAACCACTTGCGTTTGCTAGCACGGCCGCGCAGTCCGTTCGCTGTTGTTCGGTTAGTTCTGCTGCGTCCAGAATGGTTGAGAACGCTAAGGTTTGAAGCGCGTCACCAGCGAGAATCGCGATCGTACTTCCAAATTGTTTGTGGCAACTCGGTTGTCCCCGCCTCGTATCGGAGTCGTCCATATCCGGTAAATCATCATGCACCAATGAATACGCGTGAATCAATTCAATGGCGGCGGCTGGCGGTAGAGCGGTGTTGATTTCCGCACCAAAACCAACGGATGCAGCACAAACTAGCACCGCACGCACTCGTTTCGCGGTCCCACACACCGAGTACTTCATCGCTTCCACCAAAGCAGATGAATGCTCGGAAGTAAGTTGTAACCGCGCCTCTAAGTCCAATTCGACTAGATGCCGAATGTGATCTAGATCGTACATAGTTTCCGCGATACGAAGACGAAGTCGCTAGTCTTCGGAGTCAAAATTCATTTCCTGCATCAACTTCGATACTCTCGCCTCGGCATCAGCGAGTGATTGCTGGCAGCGCCGTGCTAGTCCAACGCCCTTTTCAAACGCTTTTAATGACTCTTCTAGAGTCAATTCCCCGCTCTCCATTTTCGAGACTAGTGCTTCCAATTCAGCGATGTCTTTTTCAAAGTCAACTGCTGTGTTTTCTTCTTGCTTCGACATAAACTCTCCTAACCATGCGTTGTGATCCCCATAAGATGGGTGATTATTGCTGCTCCTGCGCCGGCGATCACATCGTCCAAAATAATTCCGTATGCACCTGGAGCTCTCTGCTCAACCCAAGAAATCGGCCACGGCTTTACGATATCAAAAATTCTAAATATTAGAATTGCAATCACGTAAAGCCACCACTTTTGAGGCACCAAAAACAACGCGACGGCCATGCCAAGAAACTCATCGAGAACAATACAAGATTCATCCTTTGCACCGTACTTTCGAACGACAAAGCCTAGAGTAAGTCGAGTGCCAATAAATAATAAAAAAATGACTGCGAACTGGATTACCCTCGTCTCTGGTTCTACCGGCACGAAGAACCAGAAGATTAGCGCCATCACCAAAGACGCTATAGTTCCCGGTGCGAAGGGAATCCACCCGATTCCGAAACCAGTAGCTATTACCACCAACGGGTCTTTAAACGCGTGAGTTCTTAACCGCTCCGCGTTCGAATCAATTGGGGGTGTACTTTCTGGCACAAAAATCTCTGTTAAAAGTGAGAATACCCGGTAGTACGAGAAATCACATCATGATCGGGGATGAATATACGATCCGACGTAGACAGTACCTTTCCGATGAGGGAAATTGGGATGTCTGAACTTTGGGCATAGTTTAACACCATCTCACGCTTGTCGTTCGCTGAAGTTAACAGTATTTCATAACTGTCGTCCTGTGTTAAAACTTCTTCTAGTTCCGCACTGGGCCAAAGGGGTATTTCACGACTCTCGACGCGATACCCGTATGAAGAACCAGAGACTAACTGTGTTAACTCAAACCCTAAGCCATCGCTGATGTCCGTACATGCACTCGCACACTCACGAACGCAATCAACAAATCGAGTTCTTATCGGTGGGAGCAAATAGCGGGCAATAACATCTGTGCTCGTCAGTCGTTTCAGATCGGACAAACCTCGTGGACTCCATGTGGTCATAGTCTGCAATGCAAGTGACGTTGCGCCCAATTTACCTGTGACCCAAATATCATCCTCTGGTTCGGCGGTATTACGTAGTATGGCTTGACCTCGAGGTACTGACCCTATTGCAGTTACGGCAATCTGCTTGACGCCTTTAGCGAGATTGCCGCCAATCACGGTAGTGTTGGCATCGGTGCACCCATCACGAACACCATCTGCGAACGCGGCTATCCAATCAACGTCCGCTTGGTCGATAGTTAAAGCAATAGTTAAGTATCGAGGCACGGCACCCATTGCGACGATATCCGAAACGCTCATTGCGACGGTTCGATATCCAACTAAATCTCCGGGACAATCTCTTGGAACATGAACTCCGTCCAAACATACGTCCGTACTCACCACCATTTCCTGCTCTGGTTCCCATGCAACCACAGCAGCGTCGTCGCCAGGTCCAATCTTAAGTTGCGCGTCGCGTCCGGCAGTTCCAAGTCGATCGAGAATTAGATGAATGAGCTCTACTTCATTCATGAGGACTCCCGCGCGCTTCGTGCCACGGCATCTAGCACAGCATTAATGTAGCGAAAACTATCTTGTGCACCAAACAATTTCGCGAGTTCGACCCACTCATTAATTACTACCGTGGTAGGAACATCCTCGCGTTCAAGCAACTCAAAACTGCCTGCGCGTAAACATGCTCTTTCCACCGGGGTTATGTCATCGAATGACCTGTCGAGATATGGTTCGTAGGTACGATCGAGATCTTGCACTGAACGTAATATTCCCTGCAAACACTGGGTGAAGTACTTTTTATCGGCCTTGGCTAGAGATCCTTCATCCGTCATGAATTGATGCAGATCAGCTTCCCCTGTCCTAGCTAAATCCCACTGATAGAGGGCCTGCAATAGGGCACGACGACTTTGTCGACGTTGTTTCGGTGAAAATTTCTCGGCGTTAGACACAGGACTCAGCGTTGATGATCACAATGCGAAGATCTTCTCCAATCGTGTCGATTGAGTGTAGTTTACCGTTGATCGCGTTACATAGAGCGTCAATTTGTAACTGCGCCACGGGCCGAGCTCGCGAACCAAGTATTTTCGGCGCGACATAAAAGACAAACTCATCCCACAAGCCTGTTTGCAAATAACTAGAGGTGAGTGTAGGACCAGCCTCAACCAAGACTTCATTGACTCCCACTTTGGCTAATCGTTCGTGCACGCTGTCAAGGTCGGCTTGAGCGTTATCGTGCTCCCACTTGATGGAGTTTGGTGGCGTCGTCGCAGTCGAGTTGCACACAAGGACAACTTCACCGGGATGCTTGAACAACTCGGCGTCAGACGGAGTCTGACCTTGAGTGTCCAAAACCACTCGCATGGGCGAGCAGGACCCGTAACGAGTGTCGCGAACGGTCAGTTTTGGATTGTCGCTAAGTATCGTGTTTTTGCCGGTAACAATCGCGCCGCTGCGCGCTCGTAGACGCTGGACATCCTGACGGGCATCCGAACTTGTGATCCATTGACTCTCCCCAGACTCCATGGCCACGCGTCCGTCCAGCGACATTCCTGACTTCACTCGGACATAGGGTCTTGCATGTGTCATCCGTTTATGAAAACCGGGATTCAACGATCGAGCTTCAACTAACCCAAGCACAGTGACCGATATCGATGCCTCCTGAAGCTCGCGGACACCAGACCCGTTCACTTCAGGATTGGGATCGAGTTCTCCAACAACAACGCGGTGGATTCCCGCTGAGATCAACGCAGCCGTGCAAGGCGGAGTTCGCCCCTCAATACAACATGGTTCTAAACTAACGTACGCAGTGGCTCCCGAAGGGTCCTCCGAGGCGGTCGCAAGTGCTTGTACTTCAGCATGAGCGCCGCCGTCGTGAAGATGTGCACCACGCCCAATCACCGTTCCATTCTTGACCAATAAACAACCCACTCGAGGGTTGTTTCGCGTTACTCTATAGAGTCCATTAGCAGCGAGCCGAATAGCGGCGTGGGTGTAGAGTTTGTCAACTGTAGGCCGGTGCATTGCCAGAATTCCTGGATCGAAACTCGACCGTAAACGGTGTTATGACAGCACAATCACTGCGTGTAAACTGGATGCTTTTGACACATCTCACGTACTTTTATCCGAACGGACGCAACCATATTGTCGTTGGAAATGTCATCGAGAATATCGCACATCCATTGAGTTAGCGTAGAACACTCCTCTGTCCCAAAACCGCGACGGGTCGCCGCTGCAGAGCCAATGCGTAAACCGCTGGTCACGAATGGTGAACGCGGATCGCCCGGTACGGTGTTCTTATTGACCGTGATGTTCGCTCGATTCAAGGCTGCGTCTGCAGCTTTTCCGGTGATGTCCTTGTCGATCAGATCCAACAAGAACAGATGGTTATCAGTGCCACCCGACACTACCTTGTAGCCGCGCTCGACAAATCCGCGAGCCATCGTCCTAGCGTTTTCCACAACCTGTATTTGATAGTCTCGAAATTCCGGGGCTGCGGCTTCTTTAAAACACACTGCTTTTGCGGCGATGATGTGCATCAAGGGGCCACCTTGAGTGCCTGGAAACAGAGCAGAATTGAGTCGTTTTTCGATGTTTGGATTTGCTCGAGCCAAGATCAATCCACCGCGTGGTCCAGCCAGTGTTTTGTGCGTCGTGGTCGTTACAACATCCGCATGTGGAATTGGATTGGGATAGACACCGGCGGCCACTAAACCGGCAACGTGAGCCATATCCACCAATAGATAAGCACCTACAGAATCTGCTATCTCTCGAAATTTCGCCCAGTCGAGTTTGCGACTGTAAGCGGAAAAGCCAGCTACAATGAGTTTAGGTTGGTGTTCATGCGCGATAGCTGAAATATCGTCGTAGTCCACTAAACCGTCTGTAGGACGTACCCCGTATTGGACCGCTCGATAGATTCGCCCCGAAAAGTTTACTGGTGAGCCATGAGTTAAATGGCCACCCTCTGACAGGCTCATTCCCAACACCACATCATTTGGTTCCATCAAGGCCAAGTAAGCTGATGCATTGGCCTGACTACCCGAATGCGGCTGGACATTCACGTAGTCGGCACCAAAGAGCTTTTTCGCTCGATCAATCGCTAATACCTCGACCTGGTCTACGTAGTCACAACCGCCGTAATATCGCTTACTGGGATAGCCTTCCGCATATTTATTTGTCATTCCACAACCTTGTGCCTCTAACACCGCCGGAGACACGTAGTTCTCTGAGGCAATCAGTTCGATGTGTTCTTCTTGACGACGATCTTCAGCAATAATAGACTTCCATACTTCGGGATCAAGATCGCTCAGTTTTTGTTGATTGAACATGTGTGGAATAGCAATTTCTATGTTTTAATGAAGGGACTATTTTAGTGTTGTGCAAGACGACGACTGGAGAACAGATGTCGAGAAAAATGGTCTTCTCAGACACATGATTGTTTTATAGGAGATGTCAGTTTAAGGTAGTAGCTTAAAATTTTTAAGTAGAAATTTCGTGGAGGGTAGATGCGAGCGTTTAAGACAAAGCACAATCAACGACGCACCTTAATTGGCGCGATCTGTACCGCAATGATTGGGACATTTCTCACACACGCAATTTTCGTCTCAGCAGTCGAGGATGATCGGCTAAGAGAAGTGGCTACTCCGAACGCGACTTATCCTAAAGGAGTCTGGCACAGCGGTCATGATGGCCGAGTCACAGTTACGTTTGACGTAAACAAACGTGGCAAAGTGCAAAACGTTTGTATCACCCATTCCACCTACCCCGGTATATTCGACCTCTACGCACTTAAAGCGGTGAAAGACTACCAATATGAAAACTTGAGCCGTCCTCGTGAACTCGTAGAGGGACTCAGTACGACAGTTAATTTCACTCTAGACTCAAATCCTCGAGACTATGTTTCTCCTAAGTATCCGCACTCTGCTTTAGAATTCGGTTTCCAAGGATACGTCGTCGTTAGGTTTGCTGTTAAACGTAATGGTGCAGTGCGCAACCTGTCGACGGCAGCCGCAGTACCCTCTGAAGTGTTTGAAGACGCTGCTCTGGGGGCGGCAGGACAGTTCAACTTTGACTCGAATCGATTTTTAAAACGCGAGACAATACATCACAAGTTTGTTTTTTCATTGGACAGTGAACCAAACAATCTAGTAATCCCCGAATATCCAGATCAAGCTAAAGAAGACGGCATACAGGGACATGCAATCGTGAATTTTGACATCACTTCTGAAGGTACTGTTGACAGAGAGTTTGTGGTGTACTCCAGTAACAGCTTATTTGATCAACCTGCTCTGGATGCAGTGTCTCAATTTACTTTTGATCCCAATAAACCTGCTAAGAACATCCATCACAAAGTAGAGTTCGTCCTCAATAGGAACCATCGCGCATTAACCAAAGCGGTACCGAAATACCCACGAGAGGCAGTTCTTAATAGAACTGAAGGACATGTAATCGTAAAGTTCGATATCGACGAAAGAGGATCCGTCGATAATCTGTCCGTGCTCGAAGCAGAGCCGCCTGATGTCTTCAATGAAGCCGCCCTAGCGGCTACGGCGCAGTTTACTTACTTGCCGAAGTATGTTGACGGAAAACCCGTTCGTGTTCAGGGGGAGCGCAACAGGCTTCGATTTACACTCGGATCACAAAACCAAGCCGCTCGACAACAAGCTGAGGAAGTTCAACAGCAACGTCAAGCACGGCGGCCGCAGAGTCGAAGAGGACGGTCTGCTGCGCGGCGATCAGCGGGTGAAGACAGGCGACCCGAGCACATGCGCAGTATCAAACTCGATCCAATCTACCAATTACAGTTGATTGGGGATCACGATGATGGCAGCGTCATTGTTCAATTCGATGTGAACGGCAGCGGCTACGTTGAAGGACCAAAAATACTGGAGGTCATCGACACAAGCTTACCGGATGAAATCACGGAACGCATTCTTGACGAGGTTAGCTTCTTTTGGTACGCGCCGTGGATTGAGAACAATCAACCAAAAACCGTATACGGGGTTAAGCACCGGATTGAACTGACTTTCGTTGACGACTAGAGCCGAGCGAGCATTTGTCGTCGGGAGTTCACTCAGCGTCGTCACAAAGGAATTTCAGGCCGAGAATCTGTAGCAAATTCTTACAAGATTCAAGTACTAGCGGAGTACTGGATCTGAAACGCTAACCACAGACTGATGCCTTCACCCCTAGTATAATTCCTACTTTAAACTCACTTCTTATCACTCTAGGGCGTCCTACGGTCGCGTCAAGGAATAAGAGACGGTTTATAATTTTTTGAAGTTGCTCATCCGGAGGAGACATCAGAACTGGTAAGTCAATGAAGATCCAGCGATATACCGCGTTAGTTGTTCTGACCATCGTATTGACTAGTAGTGTTATTACGCGTATGGGAACGATAGCCCTTGCTCAAGAAGCAGACAATGTCCCACTAGAAATCGATGCCCCTATTCCAGTTTATCCTAACGAGGCTTGGGAAAAGAGTCCGGAAGGCATGGTCACCGTGAAGTTCGACATTACCGATAAGGGCTATGTCGAAAACGCCTATATATACAACGCTTCATTACCGGGAAAATTCGAACTCTATGCACTCCAAGCAATTAAAGACCATCGTTTCGAACCACCAGACGGATCTCCTCAGCATACTAAGGGCGTCTCAAAAAACTTTTTCTTTACACTCGATTCCAGTCCAAAAAATCCCGTAAGGGTGAAGTATCCAAAGTCCGCGATGGAACAAGGACCTGAAGGTTATGTCGTGGTGCGGTTTGGAGTATCGGCGTGGGGTGATGTCCGAGATCAAGAAGTCGTTGGCGCTGAACCGGCTGGTCTCTTTGAAGCTGCAGCCCTTGATGCGGCAAGCAAGATGAAATTTGCAAGGCACTTCAAACCTGACCAAAAAATAATGCACAAGTTTACGTTTTCTTTGAACAGTGAACCCAGCAAGGCAGTCGTAGCTGAATTTCCCGCTGCCGCCAAAGACCAACAACTACAAGGGCATGTCGTCGTCGAATTTGACATCAACGAAGATGGTGAAGTAGAAAATCCCGAAGCGATTTATTCCGATGCTAGCGTATTCGAGAAAACCGCAATTGCTGCCGTGTCAGAATTTCGTTTTGAGCCGAACTCCCCGAACGAAGGAGTACTGCACAAAGTTGAATTCAATCTCAACCAAGACTACCAACCTCTATCCAAAGTTGAACCCGAGTATCCCAAGGAAGCATTGTTGAATAGCATCGAGGGGTACGTAGTCGTTCGATTTGACATTGACGAAACAGGATCAGTAGCCAATCCAAAGGTGTCAACAGCGAAACCACCGAATTTATTCGACGAATCAGCGTTAACTGCTGTGGCGCAATTCAAGTACTTGCCAAAGTATGTAGATGGTTATCCTACACCCGTCAAAAATAGATATGTCAGGATCATGTACGAGATGGCTGAAGAAGACAACAAGAGCTCCGGTCGCACACTCGATGAACAGCCATCAAGTGCCCAAGCAAGGTATCCAATGCATCGACACTCACTAAAACCGACTCACAGGTTGTATATAGCAGGCAACCAAGAGGACGGCAGCGTTATCGTCGAGTTTGATGTGAACGACCGTGGCTTTGTCGAACAACCCAACATTTTTGAGGTTCAAGGTACGCGGCTGACCGAGAAAATCACTCAGCGAATTCTCGACGAGGTAGGGTTCTACCGATATACATCCTTTACGATCAATGATATTCCAGTAGGCGTTTACGGTGTCCGGCACCGTATCGAACTACGTTTCCTAGAGAACTAGTACCGATAGAACAAGTGGTCTTCGTGCATTCATTAGCTCAGTGTCTGTACCTTAACCCATCAAAATGTCGTTTAGAACATCCAGTGCGCTGCTGAGCGTAGGGACGTAAGACACTTCGACTCCTGCGAAAGGTTTCTTCGCTTTGTTCGCTAGTGGGACTATCGCGCGCGTAAAACCGTGTTTTTGTACCTCGCGCAGACGTTCTTGCCCGTTGGGTACTGGACGTATTTCACCAGTGAGTCCTAATTCACCAAACACAACCAGATCGTGAGGTAGCGCGCGATTTCTGAAACTGGAATAAACTGCGATCAAAGTCGCTAAGTCTACCGCGGTCTCCGCCACCTTGATACCGCCAGTGACGTTGGCGAACACGTCTTGATCTGCTAACGAGATTCCACAGTGCCGGTGCATGATCGCTAAGTGCATCGCCAATCGTTGAGTGTCTAGACCTACCGAAACTCGACGAGGATACCCCCCTTGTACGTCGTCTACTAGTGCCTGAATTTCAACCAGAAGCGGGCGCGTGCCCTCCCAAGTAACAGTTACCACGCTACCGGCCGTTGGTTCTGTAGTACGTTCTAAGAAAATCGCCGAGGGATTCGCGACCTCTCGCAACCCACGGTCTGTCATGGCAAACACACCAAGCTCGTTCACAGCACCAAACCGGTTCTTAATACCGCGCAGCGTACGAAAACGACTACCAATCGGAGCTTCCAACATCACAAAACAATCAATCATGTGCTCCAGAACTTTAGGACCAGCGAGATTTCCTTCCTTGGTCACATGTCCGACAAGTACGAAGATCGTGCCGGTCTGTTTTGCTAATTGTGTCAGCTGGGACGCACATTCTCGGACCTGGCTGACACTCCCAGGGACACTTTCAATCTCATCCGAATACATCACTTGGATAGAGTCAATAACGACGACCGCAGGTTTAGTGCGTTCCACTAGGGCAATCACTTGTCCGACATCCGTAAGTGTAGCTAGTTGAACTTCACGGTCCGAAATCCCGAGACGTATAGCACGACTCGCGATCTGCTGAATAGACTCTTCTCCACTAACGTAGACGCACCCCAAGTCGCGAGCTATCTCGCTTGCCATCTGTATCAGCAACGTCGACTTCCCAGCACCGGGCTCGCCACCTATAAGTACCACTGATCCCGGTACTAAACCGCCACCTAAAACACGGTCGAGTTCCTGAATCCGGGTGAGAATTCTTGGGCTCGATTCAAGCTTGACTTCAGCTAGTCGAGTGATCTCAGTTGTACTGCCGGAAAAACCAGCTCCTGACGTTCCGCCTGACTTCTTTTGTTTTTGCGAAACCCTGACTTCTTCCAAGCAATTCCACTCTCCACACGTAGCACACTGTCCCTGCCATTTAGGATAAGAAGCACCACATTCACGACAGGCAAAAAGGACTTTTGTCTTTACCATGCTAGTGTCTCTTCCTACTCTTTCGTCATCGTTTTTGAAAGAGTTCGAGGAATCGTATTTACTTCTACTGGCTTGTCAGAATTACAACACCGTGCAAGTTCGGTTCAGTCGCTGAACAAGAAACAAAGACGTTCTCCCGATTACAACACATTCACCGTCAACCAGTAATCACCACCGCAACGTGCCCCGAAGCTCGATGCTGTGATGAGGTGATCGATGAATACTTTCTTGTCTTCCAATCTGCAGTCCGGCATTGAAACCTTGTGTCGATCGGAACTGTAAGCCCACTCGCATAACGCGGAATTTGTTATCGTGATCGGTACCTCGGTAGGAAGTCCACAAACCAAGCCCGTCTGGTTTGCTAAAGTCGTAACGAACTGCGGCATGTATCCATGGAGACGTTGACATAAGACTCTCGCGCTGATTCGGTAGCCGTTCAGCACTAAATGACCTCAACGATTCGCTTTCGAGATCTCGATTCGCAATGCCCCACGAAGAACCAAGAGACATCGAAAGTCCGTGGCCCTCGCTACTCGGTTGGAGCGCGATCATGCCTCTAAAGCTCCAATCTTCAAAATCATCAACATCCGAGTGCGTGAGTAAGGTTTGGGAGTTGAGCTTAAGTACCATCCGACCCGCCGAATATCCCAATCCTGCACCAATCTCAAGTCCATTTCCTGTAGTTCCGTCTCCGCCGTCAATCCTCCAACCAGCTTCGATCGAAGGGGTGATGACCGCCGCCGATTTGAGTGTTCGTGCGTGCAGACCCTTCAACGAAACCCGATGTCGGGACGCGTCTAAACTTGTTTGTTCTAGACTGACGCCTTCATCAACTTCTGCGCTTGTGAAGGCTGACTGACTGTTCAACTTGATGCTGGTAGTGCCTCCTTTGATAAGGTTCTCACTGGACATCAAAGACAGATCGATACCCGCGGCGATCATAGTCTGCGACAGATCGCTAGCCTGGGAGTTCGTTGATTCGGTGAACTCAACCTCACCCCAACCAAAACCGGCTGCAGCCCACAACCGAGCATTGTCTGCCATCTGCCATCCCAGATAGGGATTGATGCTCGAGATCGAAGTTGAGAGTTCCCCCATTGCTGATTCTGGATCTTCATAGTCCACCGTCCCGCTAGCCAAGGTCATCGACACTCCGCCAACTAAGTCGTCCCCGACCTTACGATCAATACCAATGTTAGCACTGGTCACATTGCCGTCGTAGCCCATGACTTCCACGTTCTCATCAGAGAGCTTGCGGTAGTCGGCGTTCGCCCAAAGCGTAAAGTGACTGAGGAAACCGTTGCCGCCATGCGCTGCATTCAGAGGGAGCACGAAGTACGATCCTTCGGACAGCCAATTGGATAAAAACGAACCATCCCGCCTCCCGAATATAGCATTGGCTAACGTAGATGTACCACCTAGTCTGAAAACTGTAGAAGGAGAAGCACTCGAGTCTAAAGTCACTTGCTCGATACGGTCAGAGATGGCATCAACAATACTTGCAGTCATAGTTCGCAGGACTTGGGGAAGCACGGTTTGAACAACTTTGTTTTGGCGTATCGTAACAACTGCTGGATCAGTTAGATAAAAGCCAGATCCAACGATGTAGTTCGATGGGATGACGCTTCCGTCTTGTCGTCTAACCGTCCCTGTAAACTCGCGCGCATACCCCACCTTCGGGGTATCGGCACTATCCGTGTCAATAGTAGGATCGTCGAAGTAATATCGTACGAATCCTCCTTCGGGACCACTCTTCGCGGCATCGATGACTTGAGGCAAATCAACTCGCCGGTCACGGCGTCTCGAACCGTCGCAATCAGCGGTCGAAATTCAAACCGGTTCGGATTCGCACCGTGAAAGAAAATGATGTTGCTCCTGAGATCCAGTATGTAAATGTACACTGACCCTTGTCGCCAAGGTCCATTCGGATCTCGCATAGCAACTTTCGCTACCGAACCAAGAATACCATCTCGAGTATCTCTCTGCGCTTCGACAAAGTAATTTCCAGCTTCGATAACAAATTGCTTCAACGTCTCTCGATCAACCACATCACTAGCAGTAACACTTGGGTTGCCGTAATCTACAACTTCGTCGACCACGTGTGAAGCATTTAAGTCAAATCCACCAAGTACTATTAAAGGAATCTGAAACGCCCGTCCGACATAGACTGCTACATACCCTTTAGCACCAGGACTTCCTGGCCGCACGCCTGGTATGGGGGTGGTAGCATCGAAAGCTGCATCTTGTTCTTTTGCCAAAGTGACAAGGATTGATCGGCGAGCTTTTGCCACGGTGTCAGGATCAGAAGATCTCAGGTCTGCTATGTCTTGGCGGGAGACTCCTAGCTGCGTGTAAATTGTCCCCAGTATAGCGGGATTAAGCAGCCGCCCTGAAAGCGTCATGTCCTTGGTGTGAAATACCACTCGCCCGAACGGAGTCATAAGAATGGGATAGACGGAATCCGTGCGCCAGGGTCCTTCGTCCTCTCTTAGGACACATCCGAAATAAGCAATTTGTGTGATACTAGTAACTGTCAAAGAGTAGTTTTTAAACCGATCACGCGTCAGTCGTGTGAAATCTCCCAATTTAGATTCGTCGGCAACGACTTCTTGCGCAGTCACCTCTGGATCTTCAACAGGATCAGTGTCTGGTGGGACAGGACACTCATTTTCTGTTTGAGCTACAACCGAGTGGCTAACACACAACACCCCTACCAACAAAAGCCAAGCAGCAATAAGTTTCTTTGATGTACCTACCAATTTCCATGCTGACGACGGATTGGACGATTTGCAACACTCTCTGTCAAGTAGAAAACGCCTCTGCGACGACGCGTTGACTAGGTGCTGGTTGCTTTGCAAATGCCGTGAGATTTCAGGTTGAAGATTCCAGGTCATAAGTTCTATTCCTACAAACTGATGAGTTACTGTCTACGCACGCTACTAAAAAACAGGTACGGGACGGATTGATGAGAAAAATCTCATTCTAGTCAAACTGCCCAACAGGACCGAAGAAAATCAACCCAACGTATTGCGTCAATACACTCGTCTAAGCAGTTTTGTGCTTACAGTTTCATTGGATCTAGTTGGATTTTTACAAGTTCAACACGGACCTCGAATCCCCAAGACTCTATTGTGAAAGTCTGATGTTTCTACCAGCAAGTTGCTGAAGATGACACGAGACTGCCGAAGAGGTCTAGCACGAACGTAGTAGTAGTCCTCAGATTTCTCGGAATTTAGAGTGGTGGTTCATCATCTTCCAGATCTTCGTCGTCGATAAGTTCCTCATCCTCTTCATATGGAGTCTTAGTGAGCCCATCATTTTTGTCGTACTGAACGGATGCTCGAAAAGCTGTTTCACCTTCGTTCGAAAACTTCATGAGATGATCTTGAAAGTCAAGTGTTAGGTCTCCTCTAGGACCGTTACGGTGTTTTCCGACAATGATTTCCGCTTTTCCTTTCTGTGCCGAATACTCGTCATAGACTTCGTCTCTGTAAATAAAGAGGATCAAGTCGGCGTCTTGTTCAATTTCACCGCTATCGCGAAGATCTGCCATTCGAGGTCGCTTGTTTTCCCGATTTTCGACGTTTCTATTGAGTTGTGCAACACTAACGACTGGAATCTTGAATTCCTTCGCGAGTGCTTTTAAACCACGCGAAATTTCACCGAGTTCGATTACTCGACTGGTGCGTTCACGTGAAGGTTTGACCAATTGCATGTAGTCCACCACTACCATGGACAACCTGTTATTCGAATCTTTATTCTCATCACGAAGTTCGCGATTAATTCGACGAATCTGAGACATCATGTCTTCCAATGTAATATTTGGGCGATCAACGATGAAAAACTGAACCTTCGACAGACTAAGACGAGCACTCTCCAGTTGCTGCCAATCTTGTGTTGTCAGATCCTTCCCGCGATCAAGCTTTCCATGCGACACTCCTGCGACGGCCGAGAGCATTCGCCGAATTAGTTGCTCGCGATCTTGTTCCAACGAGAAAAACAAAATCGGTTTCTGTGAACTCAACAGGATGTTCGTACAAATATTGAGTGCTAGTGCGGTTTTTCCCATACTCGGTCGTGCCGCTATGATGATCAAGTCATTGTCTCGAAAGCCGGCTGTGAGTTTGTCTAATCGTTCAAAACCTGTCTCGAGACCCGGGATGTAGCCATCGTGTTCAGCGAGTGTCTTTATGTAACCGACAGCATCGTCGATTCTTTCGTTTAATTTAACGACTATGTCTTCGTCGTCGCGTTGTTCGCCCACTTTCAGGACCTTAGTTTCCGATTCGGTTAACAGTTCGTCAACTGTTCTATCTTGAGGGTGCGTCGCGATTAACCGAATCTGCTGTGAAACATGCACGAGCTCTCGTCGGATCGCAGTCGCGCGAACGAGCTCTTTGTAGTCGAGTAGCCTGTTCTTATCAAAAAGCGTCTCCTCGATTTCCATCAGGTAGTTCTGCCCCCCAACTTTCCCAAACAGATCGGAGTCTCTTAACGCGCCACTAACGCTTATGGGATCTAATGACTTGTTTTGTTCCGCAAGCAATCGCATCGTGGCGAAAATTCGTCGATGTTTGTGATCGGAAAAGTCAACTTCGTGAATAAGGCCGGTGAGTCGATCCCAAGCACTGTCTTCTTTCATCAAACAAGCCAAGATGGCTCGTTCAGCATCTTGATTAGTTAGTGCTTCGTGTAGCCTTACAGGTTGTGAGTCGTCCACATCATCGTATTCAGCTCGCGAACCATAAATTTCGTCGTTGGAGTCAGATTGCATTTATGTCGTTTCCGGGAGAAGTTTTCACAGATTCAGAATGATATTACACAGCAAAAACTGGTCCAGCACTAGCTGAACGACCGAGATTCAAACAAAATTCACCGATCGAACGGAAATCGGTTCAGTTTCGACGGATAACTGAGTGGAAAAGTCTTAGTTAGAAATTGGAAAACTATGTTGGAGCGACAATCACATGAATGGTACGGGACACATCTGCGTGAACCTGAATATCTACATCAAACTCTCCGATTTCACGGATCGGTCCAAGTGGCATCTTGATTTCACTCTTGTTGACTTCAATACCGAGGTTTTCAAGGGCGCGAGAGATTTCTACTGGACCTACGGAGCCGTATAGTCGTCCTTCGCCTAATGCCCGTTGAAGGATCGTGACTTCGAGATCTTCTAATTGCGCTGCACGTTTTTCTGCGCCTTCTAATTTCTCGATCGCTTGCGCGCGCAATTCTTCCTCTCTGTCCGCAAAGATCTTACGATTTTCTGGAGTGGCCTTCAGTGCCAATCCCTGAGGGATTAAGTAGTTTCGAGCGAAGCCGTTCTTTACCTTTACTTCGTCGCCAATATCGCCGAGGTTAGTCACTCTATCAAGTAGTAGAACATTCATGATGGTCTCTCTTTTAGTGCTGGTCTGTGTACGGTAAAAGCGCGAGGTACCGAGCGCGTTTAATTGCCCTTGCCAATTGGCGTTGGTAACGGGCACTTGTACCCATCATGCGGGCAGGTGTAATTTTCCCAGTCTCTCCAATATACTGCTTGAGCGTCTCGAGATCTTTGTAGTCAATTTCTTTCACGCCCTCAGCGGTGAATCGGCATGTACGGCGACGTCTAACGTTTCTGATCATTCCGCTTTCTCCTCTGTCTCTTCTTTTTCCTCTTGCTCAGTTCCTTCGTCTGCTTCCTCTTCCGCTACATCATCCTGAGTCTGTTCATTGGTACTAGTCTCTTCTTCAGCGACTGGTTCTGCGTCATCTTCTGGAGGGGGTTCTTCCGCGTCGTCGGCTTCCGGTTCCGGTGTTTCGGGTTCACCTTCGCGTTCGTCTTCAGCGTCAGTCGACGCGTCCATTTCGGCTTCGTCAGCTCCATCTTCGGTTTCTTCGTCGCGGGCTCGTTGGCGGGCGGCCATGTCTTCTTCGCGCTGTCGCTCGCGCTCACGCTCTCGCTCTTGTTCTCTCAGCTCGGCCGCGTATAGTTTCGACATCTCAGTGACAGCTTCTTTTCTCGACAGAATCAAGTTCCGTAGTACAGCGTCGTTGAAACGAAACGAACTCTCAAGTTCCGCAAGCGTATCAGCGGGCACTTCAATATTCAAGAGTACATAGTGCCCCTTATGAATTTTTGCGATCGGATAGGCTAGCTGTCGACGACCCCAGTCTTCACACCGATGGATCGCACCACCATCCCGTTCGATCATAGCTTTGTATCGTTCAATCATTCCCGGCACCTGCTCTGATTGGTCTGGGTGAACGATGAACACAATTTCGTAGTGTCGCATGGATTGTTCCCTATGGCAAAAGTCTCCGACCACAAGTCGAGTCGTGAAACAAGGAGTGAGTTAAAGGCGCAGTTAGTTAACCGCGAAGAGTCGATATTTTACGAAATCCAGTGTCGTGCGGTATCGGCAAGGATCAAAATTCTTTGGCTACAACTAAGGTAGCACTGTCCCATCGATTAGTGCCGTATTGCGTTCCAATTCAAACACTGACTCGAGTATGAGGTATGGCGTTGAGGGATACAAATTTTTTGATGGCTCTAAGATGTTTTGAAATTTGTTTGGGTTCACTAATGTGCACTGCGGAATCATTCTGAGTCCCCTCCTTCCACGGTGTCTTCTCGTTTTACAGCTTGATCAATATGGAAGCTGGGTTGATCAATGTCGAAGCTGGCCTGGGCGACAAACCAGTGTGAGTTGTCAACTCGATGTCGTATGGTTCCAACCAATATGTGGTTTTCTACGAGCACATCCGGGTATGAATTACAAGCCTCGAGAAGTGAATTCAGAGGGGAAATTGACTCTTGAAGTTGATTAATGGGCACAAGTTTGTCATTGGTTGTTGTGACTTCATCAGACCCTAACGGAATGAAGAGGGATAAGGTATTGTCTCTAATCATGGGATAGAAATTCTGCCTCAATACGTTGGCTTTGCTATCTACCTCGGTCATTACTCGAAATCTAATTCGCACTGCCGATGAAGCCAAGCTGCGCGATTTAGCAAAGTCTTCTTGCTTGGGGGGCGTGTTAACACAGCTTGATCAAGATCCAATGTCGAAAATTCACTAAGGATTTGTTGAAATGACCATTTAACGAGTTCTGAAGCTGAAATTGTTTCAAAAAAAGATCCATGAACTAAGCAAACCTTTGACACTGGAAATGGTTTAGCGTCTGGAATTCTGCCTCGTATTAGGTAATACACACTTCTCATCTCATCATCATGTGAATCGAAGCCCGACAGTCTTAAGTGTTCTTTACGCTTTTTGGATAAAGTACCAAACGGTTTATAACCTGTGGGAATGGTGGAGTTGAAGCTAGCTATGGAATATGACTGGGTGTTCTTAAATTCGATAAACTCACCGCCTGGAAAAAGGGGTGAGTCGTGGTTGGTTTTGAGAATAACATCTGGAAAAGTCTTATTTGCAACACTCGCCACCAATTCTTGATCATAATCGAAGGACTCTAGATCGTGCTCTTGTAAAAAATACCCCCTCTTAGACACAAGATCTAGAAAAAAGTGGTATATTGAACTAACCAATGTGACCCGTACAAGTTGAAGTTTTTGAGTTCCAAATTTGGTCAAGATCTTCGGTATGCTGGTAAAGAGGTTTAAATTTTTCGATTAAATCCGCAGAGTAGTTTTCTTGTAATCGTTCCTCAATCAGTTCAACATTAAAAGGATCCACATCAATACCGATCGACTCTCGTTGCAATTGTCGTGCAACCACTAGTGTAGTACCAGTACCAGCAAACGGATCAAACACTAAATCTGTGGGGAGCGATGACACCAATACAACTCGTAAAAGTAAGGCTATCGGGGATTGCTGTTTATGAATTCGTTCGCCGCTACTATCTCTCAGAACTTCCTTACCAGCGAAATATCCCGATGTAAGTTCGCGAATGTCGTCCCAAAGATCAGTCAATAACATTCCTCTATCTCTGGGTCTATACCCTTTCAAAAGAGGTGGATCAATTCTTAATTGATTGAATGTTCGTGGAATACGACCTTTGCTCGCAAAGACAATAATTTGGTAGGATTTGCTATAGCGACACATGCTTGGAATGGCAGAGGTCTTTTTTTTCCAAACGATAAGATTCTGAAATGTCGGTAGTGTCTCAGTTTGAATTTATGACTATAATATTGTAT
Organism: Gammaproteobacteria bacterium; assembly: GCA_009837185.1. Classification (GTDB taxonomy): domain Bacteria; phylum Pseudomonadota; class Gammaproteobacteria; order Pseudomonadales; family Azotimanducaceae; genus Bin55. The sequence continues at coordinate 35,692 of VXUA01000061.1, forward strand.
ATGTTTACAGATGATTTAAACATCGGAGGAGAGGTACTTCTTCGTCAATCGTGGAGAAGGTGTCAGACTAGATGCTATTGAGTATTCAGCAGTCTTCGATGAAGCGAGTGGGTTGGGCATCCTTGTCGAGCTCCGAAATGGCTCAGATTTCAAACTGAGACACTACCGAAATGTCCATCCAGCATTCTCTAAGGCAGCGATAGTTTCACTAGCATTTTTTTCTCGTTGCATAAAGTAAATAGAGGCACCGTCGCTTGCATGGTTGTAAGCTAGCTTGCAAATATTTGTCATCCACGCCCAATACTGAGCGGGATCCGCATCGTCGTCGTAGTGTCTGTATTCCTTTCCTTGATTGAATGGTGGATCAAGAAATATCAAATCAAAACACTTGTCCCGTAAAGATCTCTGTCTGAGCCAGTCGAGCGAGTCGGCACAATGGACAGACATCTTCGATAATAAACCTCTAAAAATGTCATCAGGGTTCAGGTTCACTTCGTAATCAGAAGAAGGCGCAGAGTTAGCAGTCATCGAATCGTGTTATATATTTAAGACTTAATTAAGAATATCCGTGAACATTGTACACTTTATTCTGAACATATACCCACTATAGCAACTGTTCTTTGAGTAGTCGAACAACGATGTTGGTTTTTAGCAGACTAACCTCTGCCGCTTCGCCTCAAATAAGATTATGCCTGATGCTACCGCGACGTTCAGGCTAGGTACGATTCCGTACATCGGAATTGAAACAATCTGGTCGCAAATCTCTTCTGTTAAACGACGTAGTCCCTTGGCTTCACCGCCAACGACCAAAACCGTCGGGTCCCGGTAATTGACAGCAGTGTAATGAGTATCTGAGCGGTCAGAGGCACCCACAATCCAACAGCCACTCTCTTTCAAATTTGAAAGACAACGGACGAGGTTAGAGACCTCCACCAAAAAAATTGAATCCAGCGCACCGGCCGATGTCTTGTGAACAACACCAGTCAAAGGAGCACTACGATTCTTACCCACAATAACGGCGTCCACCCCAGCTCCTTCGGCAGAACGCAGGCAAGCACCTAAATTACGAGGATCCTGAATCGAGTCGAGGGCTAAGATCAATGGACATTTCCAATGTTCGAGCTTGTCTTCTAAGTCTGTTTCGGAGTGCGCACGAAAAGCTTGCACTTCTAAAACCACTCCTTGATGTGCAACTTTGGCGGCGAGTCGATCGAGATAGGAACGTGGTACGGATTTTGTTTGAATGTGGTGTTGTTTGGCTAATGTCACAATCTCGTGCAGCTTTGCACCATGGTAGTTCTCAGCTATGAGTATCCTACGAACCTTCTCGGGTTGAGTGCTCAAAAACGACTTCGCACTATGTATCCCACATACTATGTTCGACTCTAATGACACTATTGTTCGTACCTTCGGACTAACGATGAAACCTTAGTTTACCACGGCGAAATTCGTGTCGTTTTTGCCGAGGTTTCGATTCTATCAAGTCGATACGACACAATTCAACATCCACGGAAACAACTACTACTTGTAGACATTCGCCTAAACGATATTCGACCCCACTGCGCGTTCCTTGCATTACCGGTCCCTGAGCAACATAGTAGTCGTCTCCGAGGTCGGTCACGTGAATTAACCCAGAAACACAGTAATGATCGAGCTCTACGAATATCCCAAACTCCTCCACTCCAGAAATAACACCACCAAATGTTTTACCACTCATCTTCTTCAGCAATCGACACTTTAACCATAGATCGACTTTGCGGGAAACACTTGTTGCGCGACGTTCACACTCGGATAAGTCTTCGCCCAAGTAGGCAAGTTCTGGGTCTCTCTTTAACTTCTCACTTGAAGACTTCAATGTAATCTTGATTAATCTGTGGAGATGGAGGTCTGCATATCGACGTATCGGAGATGTGAAGTGTGCATATTCAGTTAATGCAAGACCAAAGTGTTGGTTTTTAAGAAATGAATATCTTGCTTGATGCATTGCACGTAGTACTTGGAGCTCCCATATCCATGAATCTTTGCTCAACCGGCGGAGTTCATTTAACAAATGCTGAATCTTCCGAGAATTGCACTCTTCGAGATCAAATTTACATATGTGGGATTGTTGTAGCACAGATTGCAGCTCTTTGAGTGCTTCAGGACGAGGACTCGTGTGCACTCTGTAGAGGGGATTGAGATTGTTCTTCTGTAGATGTTGCGCGGCGCAAACATTCGCTAAGATCATGGCTTCTTCGATCATCTGGTGGGCTTCGTTTTGTCGCACCGCGACGACTTCAATCGGCTCACCGTTTTGCACTCTTACTGTTGTCTCTCGAGACGTAAAGTCTAATGCACCACGCTGTTCGCGCTGTTGGCGTACTACACGGAACGCTTGGTAAAAAGCCTTTAGTGAGGCATTTATCGCGGGCGCGCGATCGCGCAATTCTTCACCGCGGCAAACAGAAACTGTCTCCGAGTAAGTCAGTCGCCCAGCACTTCGAATCACCGCTTCGTAAAACTTAAACGCTTCGGTTTTACCTGCTCGGGATAGTTGCATTTCGCACACCAAGACCAATCGATCTAGATTGGGTTTGAGTGAACAAATTCCGTTGGATAGATCCTCCGGCAACATAGGTACAACTCGATCCGGCAAATACACCGAATTTCCACGTCGTCTGGCTTCTCTATCTAAATCGTCATTGGGATAGACGTAATGCGCGACATCAGCGATAGCTACTAACATGCGCCAACCACCAGCAGTCTGAGGCTCAACATACATTGCGTCGTCAAAGTCTTTCGCTGATTCTCCGTCGATGGTTACGAACGCGTATTTGCGTAAATCAATGCGGTCCTGCGCGGACTGTTCACTTATGAACTCCGAGAATTTTTTACGCTTTGGATTCCAAGGATCGCCGTGTGGTACTTCATAAGCTGTGAGAAGCGCTAATGCCGCACGGCTCGCTTCATCTTCTGCTGGAATCTTGGCAACAACCTTACCGTAATAGTGGTCTACATCGACTTCATCGATTTCTATAGTTACGATTTCGCCGTCAGTAAGGCCTTTGTTGCCTCTTATCAGAATGTTTGGAGGAGAATATGGCGTTAGTGATCGAAAATGCCAATGACCCCTAGTGTATTCCGCTACGCCGGTGTATTGACGATCGAAGAAAGAAGGTAACTGTTCTAACCCTTGAGTTCGGCGCGACAATTGGTATTTACCACGTTGATCACAAACGACCGTTTCGCTGTTCTCAAGGGACTGTAATACTTCCGCAAGATTCTGCGATGCCGTAAAATTTTCTGCTAGTTGGGCATAACTCAGTGAACTCGATTTCTTCAGTAAACTAAGAACGCGGCTAGGCGTAGCACGTTTCAAATTGTTTGATTCTTATAACAAATTAATCGAGAAATGTAGAAGTTTTTTTATAGTTGTCATAAGTGGCTAGTGTGTGATCACTAGCCTAGATGTCGGCAAAACGCACCGAAAGCGCGAGAGTCGGCTCGGGATTATGACCACAAAATACTGAAAATGTTCAAGAGTCTCATGACTGAATTAGCCTGCGCAATCATGCCGAGGTGGTGAAATTGGTAGACACGCCAGCTTCAGGTGCTGGTGGGGGTAACCCCGTGGAGGTTCAAGTCCTCTCCTCGGCACCAACCCTTTCATGTCCTCGTCGGATTTGCTTGCAATCCACCAGGAACCCCCTTGGCAACCCAGCTGACGACATTGTGCGCATGCAAACTCTCGAAGTGTTCAACTCGAACGAGAAAGTCCAACAGACCAGGTGCCTCGTCTAAAGTTTGCTTTAACCTACGACTCGCATCTTCACAAAACATTGGATTTTGCCCATTGAGTACGGCAAATGCCTGTTCATCTTCTCTTTTTACCGCAGTTTGCACCGGTGTCTTTAACGCATCTTCCACGCGATTGATTAACTCCTTAAGCGGAAGTTTTTCTGATTGGTCGGAGAGTCGGACTGTTATGTCCGCTTTACTGCGTTGGCCATGTGGTGTCGCAACAATTCCTTCAGTAGAACCGAGCCACTGCTTGACGCGGGTTGGTTCAACTGTGCTTGATTGCTCGAAGTCGTGCTCAAACTGTTCTTGTATCGATTGTCTTGCCAATGCCGCAGACGCAGGACAAGTGCTTGAGTACTTGACGGTAAAACACAATTCCACAATACTATCAGTAGTACTTCTGATACCGCGAATTGCGGCGGGGTAACTGCCCCAACCAGCATTTTCAGTCACCAGCGCCGCACGCCGTAGTGGTCGCTCGAACGATATCTCAAAAAACGCACGGGAAGAGACATCTTTATGGGAGTCTAGCATTTGCTTTAAGAAGTGTTGTACTGAAGCAGGTGAAAACGTCCGTGACCGAGCTGCTTCATCCAACAACACGTACAACCGTGACATGTGAATTCCTTTTGCCTTCGGATCAAGCAGATCTACATATATTTGAACGGAGCCAATGACTTCGCAAATCTCAGCCCCGTCCTGTATTCTGACCGGCAAACGAATTTCGTTCATTCCGACCCAATCCAAGGTCCCCTGGTCATGAGCTAGCGAACGCATTGCGACATCTGGCATTAGATGTTCCATATTTGAACGATCAGCTTTCTTGAACAATTTCGAAAACGTGAAAAAAGAAGACTCACAGCTTATGACTTGGCTTTGAGTTCTTCCGCAGTCAATGTTCTTGCCTTATCAACGATCATCACAGGGATACCGTCTTTAATTGGATATGCGAGTTTTGCTTCCCTTGACCATAGTTCACCTGTAGATTTGTGGTACTCCAGTTCGCCCTTTGTCAAGGGACAAACGAGTATCTCGAGTAGTTTTTCGTCAATCATATTACAAAATTCTAAGTGCTAAAGACGTCTTTAAGGATTCAGCAACTGGTGTGAATTCACCATCGCATCGCGACTAGCTCCGACCGAGATTCCCGCTATTTCGACTCCGAGCAACTCTTTCAAGCGTTCGACATAAGTCTGTGCTTCCTTGGGTAGTTCAGCGTAGCTGCGTACCGAGGTAGTGTCTGATTCCCACCCGGGGAGACTCTCATAAACAGGTTTAACAGACAGGGTTCCCGAGGGATTTGACGAAAAAGCTGACTGAATGTTGGAGTCTCCCTCATAGTCGACGCAGATCTTGATTTCTTTGAAAGTATCCAGAACATCAAACTTCATGAGATAGATTTTCGTTACTCCATTTATTTGAATGGTCCTTCGCAACGCCTTAACGTCCAGCCAGCCACAACGCCGAGCGCGGCCAGTAGTAGACCCAAATTCTTGGCCGCGTTGAGCTAGTGTTTCTCCGTCTCGGTCGTTGAGTTCAGAGGGGAAAGGACCGGCTCCTACTCTCGTTGTATATGCCTTAACCACCCCAATCACTTCGTCAATTTCAAAAAGATTTGCACCGGATCCAGTGATCGCGGCACCGGCTACAGTGTTCGATGAGGTTACGAATGGATACGTACCAAAGTCGACATCTAATAACGAGCCTTGGGCACCTTCGAACAGAATCTGACCCGAAAGACCCTGTAATAACTCAACGGTATCGCATGCTAGTGGTCGTACCAGTTCCGCAAATTGCGTCAACTCCTCTTGAGTCGTGTGAACCTCTATGGGCGCTACCCCGTGGTATTTCGTAAGAACAAAGTTGTGGTAGTCATACAGTCGTTCGATTTTTTCGATACACGATCGTGTGTCAAAAACGTCGCCTATCCGAACGGTTCGGCGCGCGACTTTATCTTCGTATGCTGGACCGATACCTCGACCGGTCGTACCGATCTTGGTGCCTCCTGCCTTATGTTCCCGAACAAGATCGAGTGCAACATGACACGATAGTACGAGCGGGCATTCAGTACTCACTTTGAGACGCGACCGTGCAGGTATCCCTTTGGATTCCAACATCTCGATTTCGCTACTCAACGCATCGGGGGATACCACGACACCATTACCAATGACATTGACGACTCCCTCACGAAGGATGCCGGAGGGAATTAAATGCAGTATAGTTTTTGCACCGTCAACGACCAACGTGTGACCAGCGTTGTGACCACCCTGGAAGCGGATGACCGCAGCGACCTGGGATGAAAGAAGGTCAACAATCTTACCTTTCCCTTCGTCTCCCCACTGCAAGCCAATCACAACGATGGACTTACGCATCGACAAAACCACAATCAGTAATCAAACAGTTCAAAAATTCGGCACTCAATTTAAAGATTTGCCGGCGCGTTTTAGAAGTACAAATTCAAGCGAGAGACAGAGTTCTTCTATTCAAACTGACGAACTCTACATGCACTCTGAGACAATCTCTCAACCAACAATTTGTCGCACAAGCGCGCTCGAAAACGGCTAGAACGTTCATGGCTCAACTCTTCAATACTTCCAGCACGCTTCACAAGCTCACCACTAGCACGCTGTCAGTGAAAGAACCGGCACGTATGAGTACGCGCTACTAACTAAAAAAAGGACTAATCTCCCGATCCGGCCTTAAAATACTTGAAAAACTCACTTGATGGATCTAGGACCAACAGGGAACTTCCGTCCCCGAAAATGTTGACGTACGCATTGATGCTCCGATAGAATTCATAGAACTCTGTATCTTGACCGTAAGCTTCCGCGTAAATCCGAGTCGATTCCCCGTCTCCCTCACCGCGAATTTGCTCTGCTTCTTTTTCTGCGGTTGCGAGGATTGTCACTTTTTGCTTGTCGGCATCTGATTGAACGACCAATCTCTCTCGGCGTCCCTCAGCACGGAATGTTTCTGCTTCAATGTTCCGTTCTGACTTCATGCGGTCATAGACTTGCGTTGCAACTTCTCTTGGTAGATCAATCTTCTTGACCCTAATATCAATTACTTCGATACCGAATTCTGCTTTCATGGTCCGATCGAGTGTATTGGTGAGTTCTGCCATCAATTCTTCACGTTCGCCCGAAATGACATCAATCATGTCTCGCGTACCGATCTGATTCCGTAAACCTTCGTCGACTCGTCTCGCTAAGCGCGAGCTAGCATTTGCTTCAATACCTTGAGTTGCTTCATAGTACTGCGTGGTGTTAAAAATACGCCACTTGACGAAAGAATCCACTTCTAGAGGTTTTTGTTCACGAGTTAAATAGCGTTCCGGGTCTGAATTCAAGATCAAGACACGACCATCAAACTTTTCTACCTGATCGACAAACGGAATCTTGAAATTCAAGCCTTCCAATTCTTTTTCGTGTTCGACTACTTCTCCGAAGCGCTTTACAATCGCTCGCTCTCGAGCATCCACAATGAAGAACGAATCCAGTGCTAGGATACCAAGGAGAATGGCGACTACAACGATAACAATTGTCTTTACGTTCATTTAAGTGCCTCCTTAGTCGACGTCTGTGAAGTGGTTCCACTCAACACACTTGGCAGCCCATGCTCTTCTGCTTGACTTCGAAGTTGTTGAAGCTGATCTAATAAATCCTCTCGATCCGCAGAGTTGCGGAGCAAGTCGTAAAGAGGCAGTAACAAAAAATTGTTGCCGCTATCGACATCAACGAGGACTTTCGCGACGTTTCGCAGAACAGTTTCCATTGCTGTGATGTACAAGCGATCTCGAGTTACCTCTTTCGCGACTTCGTACTCGGCGAGGATAGCAAGAAAACGATCCGCTTCCCCTTGGGCACGTTCGACTACTTGTGCTTGGTATCCCTCGGCTTGGGCGATGATCTTATCAGCTTCACCTCTTGCTTCCTGGACAACTTTTGCCCGATATGCTTCTCCTTCATTCGTAAAGCGGCTTTTGTCCTCTTTGGCGCGCTGTACGTCATCAAAGGCATCCTGCACTTGTGACGGTGGTCCCGCATTGTTGATGATGACCTTGTCAACTTCAATTCCCGATTGGTATCGGGCGATATAACTCTGTAATCGACGTTGTACATTTATCGCTAATACCGCACGACCTTGAGTAATAATGTTGTCTAACTCTAAACCGCCCACAACATGTCGTAATGCACTCTCGGCAGCATGTTGCAAACTCTCAACCGGTTCCCGGATTTGCACGACATAAGATTTTGGATCACCAACTCGGAATTGCACCTCCAAGTCGACTTCCACTAAATTTTCTTCAATGGTCAGCATCTGGGATTGTTGCGAAATTTGATTCACCTGAGTTACGTTGACAAGTTCTACTTGATCAATAAAGCGTGGATTCCATTGCAAACCCGGATTTCGAAGGTCATCCTGTAATTTTCCAAGACGAAGTACTACGCCGCGCTGTTGTTGATCAACCACGTAGAAACCAGACGCAAACCAAACTAGTACGGCAGCAACGCCAACTATCACCACAACTATCCATGGAGACAATCTGAAACCTTTGCCGCCCCCTTTCTTGCCGTCTTTCCCGCCACCGCCGGAGAACATATTTTTAAACTGATTTTGGATTTTTTTAAACGACTCGTCTAAGTCAGGTGGACCTTGTTGTCCGCCCTGATTCCCCCAAGGGTCCTGTTTCTTGCCGTCGTTATCACTCCACGCCATATTGACTCCTGTTAAATAGATGCGACAATTTTAGATATGTACCTTAGCCATGCAAACGAAGTTTATAGGTTTCAACCAAGTGACTTGCTTGTTCAGCTTTGAGGTTTAAAGTAAACCGGGAGCTTCCATCCCCACAAATTTCTTCATGTTCAACTACATGCATATCGTATAAGAGAGACCGAATTTTGCCTTCATTCGGTTTCAGTTCTGTCAGGTAACGTTGGTGTAAGCCGTAAAGGCTGTTCAAGATTTGATCCCGCAGATCTTCGATGCCAATCCTATTCTGCGCACTGACGCATTTCGCGTCGGTTCGTCTCAATGCGACGTCTGGTGCAAGATCGATTTTGTTGAATACTGTGATGGTAGGAAGGTCTGCAGCCCCGATTTGTTCGAGAGTCGATTTCACCGCCTGACAAATTTCATCGAGCTTGGGTTCAGTCGCGTCCAAAACGTGTAATAGCAGATCTGCCCGAGTAACCTCTTCCAAAGTCGACCGAAATGCAGCGACTAACTCCACGGGCAAATCTCGTATGAAGCCCACCGTGTCCACCAGCAGGACTTCCTGTTCAGTCGAGGTATTTAATCTGCGAACTGTCGGATCCAGCGTCGCGAACAACCGATCGTCTGCGTACACGTTGGCAGTTGTAAGCGTATTGAAGAGTGTAGACTTGCCCGCATTCGTATAACCGACGAGAGCGACCGTGGGGACTCGTTTCCGAGTTCGTTGTTGTCGTTGTCGATTCCGTTGTTGTTGCACTTTCTTGAGTCGCGCCTGGGTAACTTGCACACGTTTTTGCAGCATGCGTTTATCGAGCGAAATCTGCGTCTCACCAACTCCTCGCAAGCCTATCCCACCTCGTTGCCGATCCAAGTGGGTCCATCCGCGCACTAACCTCGACTGTGCGTGAGACAACATCGCTAGTTCCACTTGAAGCTTACCTTCGTGGGTCTGTGCTCGGTCTTCGAAGACATGAAGAATTAATTCAGTACGTGTCATGACTCTCACTTTGAGCTCAAGTTCCAACTTTCGTTGTTGCGACGCCGTGAGTTCATGATCAAGCACGAGCAAATCCAGTTTTTCCAAACGAATCGCATCTTGAAGTTCCGAAACTTTCCCTGGGCCGATACAAGTTGCAGGATGCGGCGATTCACGACGTACAGAATGGGTACGTATGACATTTAAACCGGCTGAATCGGCTAGTTGTGAAAACTCAGCTAGATCGTGGTCAGTTGCTGAAAGCTTGTCAAAGCGAACCGACAACAAAATGGTGCGTTCGCCTTTACTAGGACGGTCAAAAAACATCTATCTAGCTACTAAATTACCAATTGGTTGAACACCTAGAGTTTCGAGTTGAGCGTGCACGGTGTTCAGCGTTGAAGATGAGCTAAGTTCATTGTAATTTGGCAGCGTCGACCAATTACGGAGCCAAGTCATTTGTCGACGGATCAGCCCCCTGTTCGCGACCAATATTCGTTCTTTAACCGTTTCCGAAATTGTGTTCTCGGAACACTCGTCAAAATGTTCCCATAGTTGCCGATATCCGACGGTACGCATCGAACTGGCAGAAGCTGATAATCCAGGTCGTTGACGAAGCTGTTTTACTTCGTCTACGAAACCCGATTGTAACATACCTTCGAGTCGGTCTTTAACGCGTTCGTGCAGTTCTTCACGACGATGATACGTGATCCCGAATTCGACATAGTCACAGCTGAGCCGGGTTGTTGCCGGAAAGCCGGCATTTTCTTTCAAGAACTGTGTCATCGGTACTCCAGTCTGTGAAAATATCTCCAGGGCGCGCTCAATTCTTGGGTAGTTGTTTGGATGAATCTTGTCGCAGGCTTTTGGATCTATTGATTGTAATTCCGTGTGAAGCGCGGGTATTCCCGATACCTCTGCGCGCTTGCGAAGCTGTTTCCGAAACCCTGGATCCCGAGGTGGCAATGGAGCTATCCCTTCACGGAACGCCTTGAAGTACATCATGGTACCGCCTACAAGTAGTGGTGTTTTGTTCTCAGCAAAACTCTCTAGCACGGCCGCGTCCGCGCTTCGGATGAACTCACTGACAGTGAAACTCGTTTCTGGTTCCACAATATCAACCAGAGCGTGAGGATATTTCTCCAGGATCGTTGGCTTTGGCTTCGCCGTCCCGATGTTCATACCGCGGTAAACCATCGCAGAGTCGACGCTGATGAGCGCAACATTGAAGCGTTCTGCTAGCTCGACAGCTAGCTCTGTTTTGCCGCTTGCAGTAGGTCCTAATAAACCTAGTACACAGCGTTTTAAGGACACAAGAAACTCAGATCAAGCGTATCGCTTTTTAGCGACCTCGAAGAAATTCGTTGTCCAGAAACTTCATTGATTGCACCCGAAACGTTGGTCTTCCATGATTACACTGACCCGCGTTTTCAGTTTGTTCCATATCACGGAGGAGAGCGTTCATCTCCGGAATTGACAATTTCCTGTTGAATCTGATCGCGTCGTGACATGCGATGGTGGCCATGATTTCATTTTCTCGAGCCTTTATCGAATCGCTAGTCCCTTGTTCGTGAACTTCATCTAGGAGGTCCATCACAAGTTTTTTAATATCCAGATTCTGAAGCATGAAGGGCACTTCTCGCACTGTTATCCCATTGTCGTCAGATACCTCCAATATCAATCCTAGGTCAGCAAACATAGATTGATGTTTTCGTGCGACTTCAGCATCTTGACCGCTCACTGAAAATTCCACCGGGATGAGAAGTCGTTGCGAAATTCGTTCTCGCGCGTCTCGGGCTTTCTTCATCTTTTCATAAACGACACGTTCGTGCGCGGCGTGCATATCGACAATTACGAGGCCCTCAGCATTCTCCGCTAGTACATACGCGCCGCGCAACTGAGCTAACGCATACCCCATGGGTGGAATTTCACTTGACTCAGTTGGAGTCGTGGCACCGTCGCCGTCATTTCGTCCCACTCGCGAGATTGGTTTGACAGGAGTGTGAGTTGGACCATGTTCAAACTTCAGGGCTGTCTGTTGGTGAGCTTCAAGTTCCTGCCCAAAGGGACTTTTCACTTGTGCTTGCGTTGGATCAAATTCCAAATGTGTGGGTACGTCAGTACCAACGCTTTTTAAACGATGGTGCATTCCAGACATTAAGAAACCGTGCACTCGACGGGCTTCGCGAAAACGGACTTCTCGCTTGGTGGGGTGCACGTTCACGTCGACAGATTCCGGATCGAGTGTAAGGTTGAGAACAAACACGGGATGTCGACCGTGAAACATCACATCGTGGTATCCTTGGCGAATCGCGTGCGCCATCAACCGATCACTAACTGGCCGACCGTTGACGAAGAAGTACTGTCGCGTTGCAGTACTACGTGTATGCGTCGGTAATCCCACCCATCCTGTGAGGTACATGTCATCTCGTCGCAAATCGATCTGAATTGACTCATCCATGAATGAGAGTCCAAGAACCTTGGCAATCCTATCGTTCGGTACATCCACTGCAGGTAATTTCTCAATATCGCGACCGTCATTGGTCAGTCGAAAGGAACACTGAGGATGCATGATCGAAAGGATTCGAACAACATTTGCAACGTGTCCAATTTCCGTCCGAGGTTGTTTGAGAAATTTTCGGCGTACTGGTGTGTTATAAAAGAGATCAGTCACATCCACTGTGGTACCAGCATTGCGGGTCGTGGGACTGAAGTCAACTTCTTCGCTACCATTTACTGCAATCTGCCACGCCGATTTTGCGTCTAAGGTTCGAGACACTAGTGTCAGCTTGGAGACCGCGGCGATGCTCGCAAGTGCTTCACCACGAAATCCCATGGTATTAACAGAAGCTAGATCGTCCGCCGTATGAATCTTGCTCGTAGCGTGTCTTTGAACAGCTAACCGAAGATCATCCGATTCGATTCCAGACCCGTTGTCCGATACTTTGATTCGGCGGATACCACCTTTTTCAACTTCGACATGTATCTCCGTCGCATCAGCGTCAAGGCTGTTTTCTATAAGTTCCTTAACAATTGATGAAGGTCGTTCAACGACCTCGCCCGCGGCAATTTGATTCGCAACATGTTGGTCCAGCAAATGGATTCGAGTTTGAACCATCAATTACTGCTGGTGTGACTTGGGATGTTGAGAATCTGATCTTCGAAAATGTTTACTGAACTACCTAGATTGTTTAGTTGCTGAATGGAGCTTACAGTTACTTTGTAAGTCTGAGCGATCTCAGATAGAGTATCACCTTTGCGCACGCGATATCGAGTGATGCTTTTCTCGAACTCACACTCGTAGGTACCGTCGTCTAAATGAGTATGGTACGGTGGGTTAGTACAGAAATGCGAAAGGATGCCGTACGCAATGGCCCGTCCGATCAATTTCTGGTGTCCTGGTTGGCTCAACATCTCCGCATCTTTCGCGTTGGATAGAAATCCGGTTTCTACCAAAATTGCGGGTACTTGTGTATTTTTCAATACGACATATTGGGCATCTGTCACGCGAAAGTTGTCCTGTTCCCTAGTCAATGAACGCGGATGGAGTGTTGTTACCTGCGACATGAAGTACAAGACGCTCTTACCTAGCTCCACCGAACTCTCAATTACCGCGTCGGCAGCTAAGTTGTTGAGAAAGCGGTACTGCTCGGGGTCGTCAAAACACTCGGAATTCACCCAAGTCGCAACTCCGCCAACCCAGTCCGCACGATTTTCGTTTTGTCGAAACCATTTGGATAACTCTGATTCCGCATTACCCGATCCCAGAATGAAGACACTACCACCTCGCGGTTGCGAATTTTTGAATGAATCGGCATGGATGGATACAAACAGATGCGCCCGTTCACGTAACGCGATGTTGCGTCGAGTCTCAAGCGGAACCTCATAGTCGGCACTTCGAGTAAGCACAACTTTGAACCCCTGTTGTTGCTCGATATAGTCTTTCGCATGTCGAGTGATCGCTAGATTGACGTCCTTTTCCAATAGTTTGTTGATCGCAACCGCACCCGGGTCTTCCCCTCCGTGCCCCGCGTCCAACACAATCACGACGTCTTTATGTGGTTCGGTATCGGTGGAACAGTCTTCTTCATCAAAACCGATCCCGCTTGGTAAATCAATCACTAAGCGATGGCCGTACGGAGCGTAGGGCTCTAGGCGAAACACTGACGGATCGACGAGTTCATTAAGGTCAAGAACGACGCGATGGCTATTCCCCTCCCGTGGTGCATGTCGAATTCGTTGTAAAATCCGACTATCGACTTCGCGCACACTAATCTTGCGCGCGAGCTTCGTGTTCTTTAGGTCAATGTAGATTCGAGGTGGATCGTCTAATTTACCAAACGTATAGTCTGCAGTTTCGCTGAGATCCAATACTATGCGAGTGTTGTTTGGACCTTCGTTCCAACGAATTCCCATCAATTCGTTCGCGGCAACGGGTAGGGCTAAGGTAGTAAGCAACGCACCAATCAACAATCCATGTAAGCGGGTGTTCATACTAAATTTTGTTTCACATTTTCGACACTTGTCATAGCCTGCCGGGACGGACCATCGTATTCCAATTGAATGTCAAGATCGGGATCCGGGAGGTGATTTTCCCCCCGTTCCGGCCACTCCACAAACTGAAGTTGGCTCGTTTCTAAGTGTTCCAACATACCAATATATTCAATTTCACTCGGATTTGCAATACGAAAGAGATCAAAATGCAGTATTTGAACCGAGTCAATCTCGTAAGGTTCGACTAATGTGAAGGTAGGACTTTTGACCGGTCCATCATAGCCGAGCGCACGTAACCATCCCCGTACCAGTGTAGTTTTTCCTGCACCTAACGGTCCGCGGAGAAACACGAGACCTTGACGAAATTGTGTCGCTAAATTTGCACCAAGCGCTTCAGTAGCCTCAAGATTACTAAGTGGTATCACTCGCTTTTTCTCAATAATTACTGTCATATACGAAGCGCGTCTATTAAATCGCTCGCGATCAACGATCGATCTGGGTTTTCACGTATCGCTCGCGCCCCTGCCGCTCCGTGGAGAGAGACAGCGACTGCCGCGGCTTCGATCGGATTCCCGCAACGCGCGTACGCCGCCGCCGCGATTCCCGTAAGCACGTCGCCACTACCCGCTGTTGCTAAGGCACCATCAACGAATTGCGAGACCGAACACAACTGACCCTCGGACGCAATCAAACTACCCGGACCTTTAAGTATGACGGTACATCCGTACTGATGCGATATGGTTTGTGCGAACCTAGGTCGATTAGTCTGGATATCTTCGGTAGACACTCCAGATATGAATGCGGCTTCTCCAGGGTGCGGTGTGAAAATACAGCCCTCAGGTACTGTCCATTCCTGAGATTTCAGAGTTCGTAAGGCATCTGCATCAAGAATACTGTGAACAGGTGGGTGCGCTAACGCGGTTTTCAGTAAAGTTTGACCCCAAGTACCTTGACCTAATCCGGGACCGATCGCAAGCACATCAGCACGCGCTAGCTGCGAGCTTATATCCGTAGACTCGTCGACGCCAACCGCCATGATTTCGGGTCGGCGCGCCAAGACCGATGGTACGTTTTCAGTCCGTGTGAGAACTGTGACTAAGCCCGCGCCCGTTCGCAGCGCTGCTTCAGCAGTCAAGATGACCGCGCCACCCATACCGTGATCACCACCAACAACGAGTACATGTCCAAACTTAAATTTATGTGCGAGCGGATCTCTTGGCGGGAGTGCCGGACGTTTGATCGTCGTGTCGAGGAGCGGCACGCCGAACGAATCTTGATAGACTTCAGTGGGTACTCCAAGGTCGGTAAATACAAGATCTCCTCGGTATCGTAAGCCCGGTCCGGTGAAGAGTCCTAGTTTAGCTCCTATGAACATACAGGTAAGATCAGAGGTTACTGGATTTTCAGTCAGCAACCCACCGCTACTCGCTTCAACGCCACTGGGTACATCAATGGCGACAACAGGACCGTTGAAGTTATTGATGTGTGCAATCGCACTTTCGTACTCTGGAGATAGAGATCCGCGTGCCCCGGTACCCAATAGTGCATCAACAACGACATCTGCCTCATTCAATTCGTCTACGACAGGAACCTCGTGCTCGTTGAGCTGTTGCCAAGCAAGCAGAGCATCTCCGCTTATACGATTCGTTGCCCCTATTTGGTACACCTCGGTCGCAATTCCAGCTTGATGCGCGAGCAGTGCCACAACGTATCCATCACCAGCATTATTTCCTGAGCCAGCTACAACGCGCAACGATCGAATATCGGACCAGCGATCTTGAATCGTGGTAAAGACGAAAGCACCCGCGCGCTGCATGAGTGTGAAACCCGGTATATCATGTTTCTCAATAGCGAAACGATCGAGTTCCCGACACTCATCGGCGGTATACACTTTTGAAATGAGACTCATACCCAAATTCTAGGTCATGGACATAGCACTATTAACAGAACAAGTTCGTGAGTGGGCAACAGATTTCGGTTTTGCAGACGTAGGGTTTAGCGATACGGACCTCAGTGCTGCGTCGAAAGAATTCCGTGAATGGTTACGAAGAGGATTTCATGGAGAGATGTCCTATCTGAGCAGGAATCTTGAGAAACGGTTTAACCCACAACGACTGCTACCAGGTACGGTGCGAATCATCAGCGCGCGAATGGATTACTCACCTGAGGCTTTTCCCGATGCACTCAAAGATCCTTCCATAGCCTATGTCTCACGATATGCGCTCGGGAGAGACTACCACAAAGTTGTTCGAAAACGACTAGCGAAGATTGCACGGAAACTGGTCGCCGCGACCGGAGGGACACATCGTGCGTTCGTTGATTCAGCGCCAGTTCTTGAACGGTCCATCGCAGAGAAAGCTGGTCTTGGATGGGTTGGAAAAAACACCTTGATCTTGAATCGCGACGCAGGTTCTTTCTTCTTCCTCGGAGAGATATTCACAGACATCCCGTTTGCAGTGTCAGAACCAAACGGTAAGGATCATTGTGGTTCATGCTCATCCTGTATCACGCTGTGTCCCACTGGAGCGATAGTTGGTCCACGAGAGCTTGACGCAAGGCTGTGTATTTCTTACCTTACCATCGAGTGCAAGGGCTCGATTCCTTTGGAGCTCCGACCTTTGGTAGGAAATCGTATCTTTGGTTGTGATGATTGTCAGTTGGTTTGTCCATGGAATCGGTTTGCGCCACAGACAGAAGTTGCAGACTTCGCGCCACGCCACGAGCTAGATCGGGCCAAAATTGTCGATT
>VXUA01000082.1 GCA_009837185.1 Gammaproteobacteria bacterium
CCAGGTACTAACGATTAAATTATCCAACCCATACACGGAATTTAGGACACACTCGCGCGCGTAGCCCTGGGCTACTTGAGCGTCATAATGACCGTTCTGAAGAGAGTTGCGACGCACTTCACGAGAAACCGTGGTCGGATGCTTCCCCAGCAAGTGGGCGATCTGTTTGCAGCTCGTACCTTTGCCTCGTTCGTGCTCAATGATTATCCTATTACCTTCAGTTAAGTGTTGATACGGCTTCGCCATGGGGTTATTCCTATTCTTCAGAAAAATAAAGAATACCCCAATCAACACTTCTTGCAACTCAGACAGCTGCCATGATTGATGGTTGCCCCTCGCGCTGGAGGGGCGCTGCAGTCGGACAAGTCCTCCTTTCACGCCCCTCCAGCACTCTATCTTGTACAGTATTAACTACTTACAATGCTCTCCGTACCTCGAGTGCACTTCACAATGAATCTAGGATCTATATAAAATGGATTTAGTTGACCGTTACTAAAAAGTACCGACTCATGAGAGGTATTAACAACATGTACTCCAACAAGATCATCAGATTTTTCTCACTTTTTTGTGCCTTAGTGCTACTGGGTTGTGGAGATGCTCCAGAGGAAGAGCAATCGGAGGTGCAACAATCTCTCCTTCAGCAATCCGATCAGATCGCCATGATGGGAGAAATGCAGTTTCCCGAAATCATCGGAGCTGACATTCCAGGCGCACCGAAGTTGCAACAACCAAGGTTGGTTATGGCTGGAGATGCGCCCGTCCTCACGGAAAAGCACGGTTTAGCAGCACCCGCACTATGGGACTGGAACGGGGACGGTAAGCGAGACCTGCTTGTCGGCGAGTTTGAAACCAACTCTGGAGAGAACTTCCCAATGTCCGAGGAAGGTTCGACCGTGCGCGTGTATCTCAACATCGGGAGCGACGGCAATCCTCAATTCGCAAATGAATTCCAGTGGGCGCGAGATACTGGTGGGACGATCATGGAAGTAGAACAATGGTGTTGCATTGGCTTTACTCCGTACTTCTACGACTTAGACGATGATGGCTATGGCGACATGATCACGGGTCAATACCATCCAGGCGAAGTTACCTGGTTTCGCGGAAACGAAGAAGGGTTTCTACCTGGCGTGAAACTGCCACAAGAAGGAAATCCAGAAGCTGCGTGGAACCCAATGTACCTTGAACTTATGGAGAATCCAGAAGAAGCTGTCATACCAGATCCAATTGAAACATTCGATTATTGGGTGTATTCTTCAGCGTCAATGGGGGACTTTGACGATGACGGAGATTACGATTTGATTTTTGGTGGCAATGCCCTGAAAATCAGTGAGAATATTGGTACAAAAACTGAACCCAAGTTTGGACGACGAGAATTACTTTTGGATGTCAATGGCAAACCGTTAACTATTGGCAAAGTCGCAACTGACGAAGACGTTGAAGGCTGGGCACAAACGTCTACTACTTCCCTTGCCGGGGACTCTAAGACTTCGCCATATGTTGTGGATTGGGATCGCGACGGTGTCTTAGATCTTCTGGTGACCGGCAGCTATAGAAATGAAGGTGCCATGGCCGTAGCGTTCTTCAAAGGAGTCAAAGTTGATGGCGAGCATCGCTTTCAACCAGCAGTCGACTTATTAGCAACCGAAAATGGTAGTAAAGCACTGCCTGGTAGCGGCCCGCGCTTGTATGTAGACGATTGGAACCTTGATGGTACTCCCGATCTCATTATCGGTGCGAGTGTTGCAACAGTGAATGGCGGTGAATTCTCTGACGAGTTGTCATGGGAATGGGAAGGTACGAACAAAGTCGAAAGTGCTGGAAAAGATCCCGGACGTTACCCACCGAGAGAAAAACCGACACGTGAGGCGTTTCTAGCGCAATATGAGGACACTGGGGGTTTCTGGGAAACCGAGGAAGTGTTTGACGAATTCTTTCAAATGCAAGTGGACTACTGGCAACAAACCGTCGGTGTTCTTTACGACACGGGACGAGAACACTGGTTGACAATGCGCCACCAAGGGCGTATCTACGTAATGTTGGGTACAGAGGCGGACGATGCTGACACCGCTGATACCCAATCACCCACACAGGAAACCGACAAAAACGAGACTTCTCAGGCGGAAGAAGAGTCCAAGCTACCGGTGAAATTGGAGTTAGTCGTTCCCGAGAAAGTCGACCAAGGCTCCACCGCGGAAGTTTCTCTCGCCATTGATATAAAGGACGGGTGGTACATCTACGCGCCCACAGGGAAAAATGCCGAACAAGGCATGAAAGAGACTAAAGTGTCGTTTACCTTACCTGAGAGCATACAACAGTTAGGTAAGGTGAAGATGCCGATGCATCAGTTCAAAGGCTCTTACGATGTCTTTCGTGGCTCAGACCTCGCCGTGATCCAAAAAATAGGAACGGAGGATAGCACTCCAGGTGAGTACACGATCGCGAGTCAGGTGACCTACCAAACCTGCAATGACGACATTTGTTTACCGCCGAAAACTGTGGAACTTACTGCAGTGCTACTAGTAGCAAGTAATTAGTCAGGGGCTTCAGAGGCATCCTCGTCGAACAGATCCGACTCATTCGGATCCTTGTCGTTCTGGTTTTCCTCTGTAACTAGTTTTAACTGTGCGGTGGCGTACAAACTCTCGTATAGTTGTTTAAAGACATAGGCCCCTAAATTGAGGCCCTGATCGATGTAGTGCTGACGATCGGGATTATCCCAAGATGGTTCGATCACACGAAAGAATTCGTCGGCGTGCCGCTCATCCAGTTCGGAGTGTAAGGTATAGTGCGTCAAGTTGTCTCTTTCAACCCATTGACGACGCACGACACTTGCACCGATACTCGCCGATATCGAAGCGAAAGCAAGTTCAATAATGCCCATACACGCGATTCCTACCTCAAGTTCCGAAAGCACGCAGGAACCGGCTAATACCGTATTAAAAGCCCGAACTTCAGGCCACAGAGCAGATTTGTTACTCAAAGACTCAACTTCGCTCCCTAGCGATGTCAAAAACTTTACGAAAGTCGTTTGATGAAATTTACTTTCGGCAAACTCTCCGTGTTCTTCCACTACGTTTTTTAGAATGTCAAGTCGTTGCATTGGATCAGGAAGACGACCTACCAAAGCACTCATCGGTCGGGGAAAGAATGTAACGGCGAAGAAAAATTGTTCTTGAGACAGCCGAAACATTTCTTTTGTCATGCTACCGTCGGCTAGAGCGGTTAGATAACCGTTAGTCAGTACACCTGACTCTTTCAATATTTCTTCCGCACGATTCGTTACTTGTAACATGGGATAGTCGGTGGATTCACTAGTGGTGGTCATAGACTTCAAATCTCCGATGAATGAACCAAAAAAGGAAAGTCCTCGCTGAGGCTTACTCCGTATATGGACGCTGAAAAGGCATTATGGTCGATATTGTCTAAACGACTCTGTACCACTGCTAAGTGTGTTTCAGGTACAGTAACAAACAGATGAGTAAAGCCTGAGGAATGACTCCGAGTACAAGCATGTGGTATTAAACTAACAATGTGTTCCGGACTAACATAAGACAAGTACGTCAAATGTGCGTAACGATATTCTGTGTGCTGCCGGTCGTACAACTGCTTAGCACGCCTAGTATCCTCTAGTAGAGCACTGGCATCAGTCTGTTCATCGACAAGCCACACTGGATCCTCCTGAGCGCGCAATAACGGGTTCATCAATGCCCACGTTGGAACAGCAGTCGAAGTTTTACGGGGTTCGATCCCAGTTTCCGCTGAGCTAAGGTCGAGTGGATGCTCTGAAACTCTCGACTTCCATGGAAAGTTTGTTGCTGTAGAAAAACTAAGTAAATGGACTCGTCCCGACCATGAGAATTGCGGGACTCCGACTCGTCCAGTGTATTGCTTCGGAGTCACAGTCGTACCGTCCATGACGACGGAATAGGCTGATGTGATTTGTGGTCGTAACCAGAGAATCGCGGTCCGCGCTAAGCGATAGAGCAACGTACTACCTTGTAGTTCTTTCGTGATCTTTACGTCTACGACATAAGCGACTTGGGACGACTTCCCGTTAGGAGTCACCAAAGTACGGATAACGGCACTCAATACACCAACTACCTCGTCTTCTCTCAGTGCTACAAAACAATAGGCATCGCCCATCGAACTAAAAAAGTCAGTGTAGAGGCTTGGATGTTCTATCCGGAATTCTTTTGATTCACCCAAAGGATACCAAAACTGGTACTCAAAGTCTCGCAACATGGGACTGAATTCAGCGATCTCCTGAGCAGTCAATCGAAAGATTTGTGAAGTCTCAACCAATGGTGTTCTCGAATGTTTGCCGTATCAAAGTATGGTTCTGTTGTGAGTCATAACCTCCGACCGCAATGTACCCCACGATAAAAGTAACTTAGGTCCTCTCGATGTAAATTGTCGGATTCCTCATCTAACCATGTGAAGTGCTCACCGAGTGCCCGAATAGGTAAATCTGAATTAAGTTGTCGAATCAGGGTGTATCCCTTTGGTTTCAATCGATTCCAAGTTAATTCTAACAATGCATGAGCCTCGTCTACAGTCAGCCAATCTAATACATTTGAGAGGTGAATATAGTCAAATCGGACATCGGTCTTTGCTAAGTAATCCTGCATTGTTTCGGCTTCAAAGTGAATATTCGCCGAAACTTCCTGGCGTGGTTGGCTGAGCCATCGTGCGATGGGTTTTATAGTCTCGCAAGATGCCAGAACCTGCCAAAGGAAGTGATTGGTACTAGCGTTAAAACAATGCAAGGCATGCACCGTTCTCTGGAAAAAGTGAGTAGAAAAGGACATCACTGGATTTTGAGTCGCGGTTTCTCCAAAAAGTGCGACAAGGTTTTCGATGCACATCACTTGATCGAAACTCTTGAGTAATAACGCTACAAAGTCGGGGTGAGTTTGAAGCCACTTTGCTTGATCACTTGAGTTCTCGAGTTGCAGAAGGTCGAGCACTGAATCAGGAAACGTCGCGACAGATTTGCTGACCTGCTGAAATACTGATTCGTATCGGCCAGCATAATCAAGACCGACCTCTAAGATATGATCTGTTGGACCAAAACTACTCATAGGATCACAAGTTTCTTCACAAATAAGATGCAATTGACGTTCCCTCGCTTCGAGGGAGAGATCCGTATGTCCAAGAAACTTTAGACGGTCGTCGGGGTCCTGACCTCTCAGTAACGCGAGTTTGACTCGGCACAAAGCCAGCTGCGCTGGATTTGGATCGACAACGTGAATCGTTCGTACATTAGGCATACTGGCGAGCACCGCGAGCGTACATCCACCAGAACCAACAATTAAAAGGGACGCGTCTCTAGAGAGCTGTTCAACTACCCAAGCATCTAGACCGGGATCTTCGCGAACTTGTGCGAAGCGAAGTGGAAGATCTAAGGATTGATATACCCAGTCTGGAAATTGGTTCACAGATAGAAACGCACAGGTTGGCAGGTAGTACGGAGATTTTAAATCGAGGTTTTCGTACAACAAACACACTCGTTTCGCGCCCTTCCAACCAAAGTCGCGCTATCCTTAAAATTCTCGCTTCTTTGTTCCATCAAAAGACGAACATCCGGTGCGGCCAGGTAGCTCAGTCGGTAGAGCAGTGGACTGAAAATCCTCGTGTCGGCAGTTCAATTCTGCCCCTGGCCACCATTGTTTTCCACAATTTAGTTGAGTGACAAATCGTTGTCTTTAGGGTACGTATTCTCGTGCTAGTTATGTCTTTGTTAACAGTAAAGAATATTCGTTGGCTTGCTTCAAGCACCCTCATTGTCTTGCTAGCAAGCTGTGGTCAGAGTCCGACAAAAGTTTCTGTCGACGGCGCGTGGGTAAGAACTCCCTTACCCTCGAAAACAACTACTGCGGCTTATGTGCTGATCAAGAATCTCACTAAAGATGCAATCACTCTAACTTCAGCCGATTCGGAAACTATCGGAGCTATTGAGTTCCACAAGTCGGAAACTAGAGATGGTAGGCACCGAATGGTAAAGTTAGACTCGTTAGAGATTCCCGCTAAAGACACCTTGAAGCTAGAACCCGGGGGGCTACATCTGATGTTGTTCCGTATTAAAGAAGTGGAGGAAGATCGACACGTGATTAACTTTCATGCTGAGGGTGATCTCACTTTTCAAGCCACTTTTGAAATACTTGATGACGCTCCGGAATAACTGTAGCCGTTTGAGCTCGAGCAACAGTTGAACGTTAGTCTTTTCAATATCATATTTAGTTCTTTGAGCCACAATCCGTGGCTTCTTATTTAGCAGTAGACAAGAGAGAATCTATGGACTTAGCTTTGATTCCACCGATCCTTGGAGGCGTAGGACTGATCGCGGCATTGATCGTATATTTATTGGTGAAACGCTACCCTGCTGGTGAGGAGAAGGTACGTCACATCGCAGACCAGATTCATCGTGGTGCGATGACCTTTATGCGGCGAGAATACAGTCTCCTTATTATCTTTGCGCTTGTATTATTTGTACTCATTTTTCTGTTTGATGAACATCTTGGTTTGCGTACAGGTGTCGCGTTTGCAGCGGGGGCAGTAGCATCTGCGCTTGCTGGTTGGATCGGTATGTACACCGCGACCAAAGCGAATGTACGTACTACCACGGCAGCACAAACTAGAGGCGCGGCAGCAGCGTTGTCGGCGGCATTTTTCGGCGGGTCCATTATGGGATTGGCAGTCGCATCCTTAGGACTACTAGGACTGGGTTTAGTGTATTACTTTTTCGGTGGGAACCCAGATGCAGCCCATCACATCCACGGCTTCGGTATGGGTGCATCCACAGTTGCAATTTTTTCCCGTGTTGGCGGGGGTATATATACCAAGAGTGCAGACGTTGGAGCTGATCTCGTCGGTAAGACAGAAGAAAACATACCGGAGGATGATCCCAGAAATCCGGGGGTAATTGCAGACAACGTCGGTGACAACGTCGGCGATGTCGCGGGAATGGGGTCTGATCTTTTCGAATCTTACTGCGGTTCGATGATCGCGAGTATTGCTATCGCTGCGACTCTTAGCGCGAGTGGCTTGTTCGAATTGTTCACCGTAGAGGTAGATGAGGCTCAAGCACGTGCTGTGCTCATGTCTCTACCGCTCACCTTGGCCTCAACCGGTTTAATCTGCTCAATTCTTGGCGTCATCATCGTGCGTACCCAATCCAATCGGGACCCAGCCCTAGCTCTACGCTTGGGCATGCTAAGCTCACCCACACTCTTCATTATTGCAGCATATGTAATCGTCACACAATACATCGATCTCTCTTGGAAAGTATGGGGGTGCATACTAGCTGGTGCCATTGGTGGTGTCATTATCGGTCTAATTACCGAGTTTTACACCTCTGGTCGTCCAATCGAACGAATTGCTGAAAAAGGAAAAACTGGAGCAGCGACGGTGTTGATTACCGGTTTAGCCACCGGCATGCAGTCCGTGGTGATTCCCATACTCAGTATCTGTGGGATTATCTGGATCTCAACCGAGTTAGCTGGACTCTACGGTGTCGCTATCGCAGCTGTTGGTCTTCTCGCAACCGTTGGTATGACGATGGCCGTCGATGCGTACGGTCCTGTCGCAGACAATGCAGGCGGTATAGCGGAAATGGGCGGTCTGGGAGAAGGAGTACGAAAGATCACCGATTCACTTGACGAGCTTGGAAACACGACCGCGGCTATGGGCAAAGGTTTTGCAATCTGTGCCGCTGCCTTAGCAGCTCTTGCGATTATCGCGGCGTTTGTCGAAGCAGTAGGGCACGAGCGTGATGCTGCATTTATTTTGGAACTCAGTGATCCTAGGGTATTAATTGGGCTCTTCATCGGCGGTTTAACAGCGTTCTTAATCGCCTCCATTACGATGAGCGCTGTCGGTTCAGCCGCGGAACGAATGATTGAAGAGATTCGAAGACAGTTTCGAGAAATTGATGGTCTCCGGGCAGGTACAGCTGAACCGGACAACGAAAAATGCATTCAAATCGCAACAAATGCAGCACTCACTCGCATGATCCTACCCGGTGCAATCGCAGTGTTCCTCCCGCCGCTTGTAGGATTTACATTGGGTGCCGAAGCACTAGGTGGTCTTCTTGGAGGCGGACTTGTTGGTTGTGTGTTACTGGCGCTGACTATGGCGAACGCAGGTGGGGCGTGGGACAATGCAAAGAAGTTTGTTGAAAAAGGTGCTCTTGGGGATGGACACCTCAAGGGTTCGGATACTCATGCAGCCACCGTGGTAGGTGACACTGTGGGAGATCCGTTCAAGGACACCTCCGGTCCCAGCATGAATATCTTGATCAATGTAATGGCGATCGTTAGCTTAGTGATCGCGCCTCTGATCGCTTGAGTCTAACCATCCAAGTCAAAACTTGGTAACTTACGCGCTACTAGTTTGTTCTTGAGTTGCACATATTGCGGGAGTCCAGAGACAAAGTTTGGAAACGCTTCGCCCTGAACTAACGGTTCGAGATAACGACGCGCACTTGCAGTGATCCCAAAGCCATCCTGTGTGATATAAGATCGAGGAAGTTTTCGTTCTACATTCGCGACGTTTTGAATGTGTGTAGTACTCACTTCCCATCGATATGGCTCATCCTGCAACCGTTCTATCGTCACCATCTGATCTGTCTTTCCTTCGAGCGCTGCAGTCACGGCCGTAGTACCAACGGCATACGCTTGATCGACATCGGTTTGAGAGGCGATATGCCGCGCAGATCTTTGCAAATAGTCAGCAATTGCGTAATGTACTTTGAATCCTAAATTTCGCGTCACTGATTGTGCTAGTTCTTGCGCCACCCCACCTAATTGCATGTGTCCAAAAGAATCTCGCTGACCAGAGTCTGATAAAAAGTTACCCTCGCTATCTCGCACGCCTTCTGACGCAACGACAACGCAGTGTTTATGACGGATGACACATTCTTCGACTCTTGACAAAAAAGCATCCTCGTTAAACGCAATCTCCGGGAACAAAATAATGTGCGGTGGATCAGACTCTCCTTGTCCAGCCAAACCACCCGAAGCAGCGATCCAACCTGCATGTCGGCCCATCACTTCAAGAATAAATACCTTCGTAGATGTCTCACACATCGACCGAACGTCCAGTGCGGCTTCCTGCACCGAAACCGCAACGTACTTAGCAACCGAACCAAATCCAGGGCAAGTATCAGTATTCGCAAGATCATTGTCGACAGTTTTTGGAATACCAATACAATGCAAGGAATAGTCAAATTGCTTGCTCAGCGTCGAAATCTTGTTGGTAGTATCTTGAGAGTCCCCACCACCGTTATAGAAAAAATACCCTACGTCATGAGCTTTGAACACATCGAATATGCGGGCTGCAATCGGATCTTGTGTTGAGGGTTCTTTGAGCTTGAAGCGACACGAACCGAAAGCTCCTCCTGGTGTTGAACGAAGTTTTTCAATGTCAGCGTCTGTTTCCAGACTCGTGTCGAACAGTTCCTCTTTTAAAATTCCTACTATACCGTTGTTAGCGGCTAGCACTCCTTTGATTAAGTTTGGGTGTACGCGACATTCTTGAATAACTCCACATGCAGTCGCGTTGATGACAGCGGTAACGCCACCGGATTGTGCGTAGACCGCATTGCGTGGTTCGGTCAAAGTAGACGTCCCGATCAAAGTAAACAGTAAAGAATATTTAAATGAGCCAAAAATTCCATCAAATGTTACTACCAATTTTTAGGTTGTTGCTCTTTCGAGGCTCACCTGTTGATGTGAACGGAAGTCTCGCCACGATCGCCACGTTCTCGATTCTCTTGGTAGCTCTTGTGTGGTTAACGTTACCGTCAGCCGGTTCAACTAACTTGAACCCAGAAGTAGTGTCAGATTTGCGAAAGGTTCTTTTGGTCATCCCGATCATTACCTACGCATTTGCTGCACTAATGATTTTCACCGTACTCAACATCCGGAAATTTAACGACCGCTTTCCAAAAACGATCTCAGCATGTTTAGGCTTATTGCTCTTGTTCCAAGCCGGCATGTTTTTACTTTCTATATTGTCAATGTTCTTCGGATCGAGCTTACGTTCCATATTTGGAGCAGTCCAAATTGCAATGTTTTGTTGGTTCATCGGCGCAGGAGGTCAAGTCTTCCTACATGCATTTAGCCTAAAGCTCTATCAAGGCATCCTTGCTACGATCGCGATCATTTTGGTCTCCTCTCTTATTGCAGGGATCATTACCGGAATCGTATTACCGGAGGAGGTAGGGACATATGCTCAATTACAAGACCAGCTATTCCAACTTCGTTCGTCAGAGTAGATGCGTGATTCAGTACTTAACAGCGACAAATTAAATGTTGCGAGCCACTATGACATGCTTTCAGTTTTGTATCTTTCGAGGTTCGGTACGAACCGTCAAGGGAGACAATGCTACGATCGTCACGTTCTTCCTATTGCTAATACTGCTGGAACTGTATCCGTTAGTGGCTCTTTTTCCACACTCGGAAATAGCCTCTCAGTTGTTGCAACATCGTACTGCCATATGGCTGCTGGCGTTAGTGTGGCATGGGTTAGCAATCGTGATGATATTCGCATTGTTGAAGATGAAACACTCAATGAGCCAATTTCGTGGAACTCTTGCGTCGTATTTCGGTGTGTTTTTGTTGTTCCAGCTTGTTGGGTTGCTGTTGCAACTACTCAGTCAGGGGACTCTCCCCTCGGGGATACGGACTCTCGTTTTGATTGTGTGGCTTTCTTGGAGTTGCTGCGTTGTCGGGTACGTGTTTGGAAGCGCTCTAAGCATCAAGTTCTACCAAGGTGTCGTATTGGCGTTCCTTATCAACGTAGTCTCCTATGTCTTAGCGTTTGTTGTGATTGGATCGATTCTCTCGAACGAACTACGCGAGATCTTTCTCCAGCAAGTTCGTTCTTGAACAACAGAAAGGACATCTCGTAGACGTTTCCGTGGCCGGAGCATACTTAACTTACATCCGACTCTGCTTCTTTCGAAGTAGCGTAAGAAACGCCAGCGCAAGCACTGCCACTCTCGTGCTGGTCTGCGTGTTGTTCGCAGTCACATCAATCCTTCGTTTTGAGTTTTCGCCAGAAGCAAATGATCCAGTCAATTATTACAGCAGAATCTTGGTGGTTTTTGTTGTGTTCAACGTGTTGATGTATCTTACCTTAGTCTTTAAGAAGAGTCAGAATCGCTACCGCAAGGTGCTATCCACGTTCATCGGAACACGGACTCTGATTGATCTATTCATGATCTTAATTCTGCTAGTATCTCCAGCCGATGAGCAACTGCGTATGGTTTTGTTTGCTGTCGTGGCTATCTGGAGAATGTGTATAGTAGGGTATATTCTTAAAGACGCGCTCAATGTCTTGTTACCGACTGGTATTCTTATTTCTGTAGCGTTCACGATTATTTCAATAGAGGTAGCAAATATGTCTGTTGGATTTCCTGTGCTACCCGAAGAAGTACCCACTAGTGAATAAGAAAAAATCACTGTACTTCATGGGAATCGGTGGTACCCTGATGGGTAGTCTTGCCCTACTCGCGAAGGAAGCCGGATTTAACGTCAAAGGGTTTGACGGAAAGATTTATCCACCGATGAGCGACCTGCTCTCACGTGCCAAAATCGATCACTATGACAGTTTTGATCCCTCGCAGTTACAACCGCCTCCAGAACTTGTGGTCGTGGGAAACGCAAATCTCCCCCGTGGATGTGAACCGCTGGAATACGTACTAAACCAAAAGCTACCCTACACATCGGGTGCTGAATGGTTGGGAACCGAAATATTGAAAGATCGTCAAGTGATTGCGGTAGCAGGCACTCACGGCAAAACCACTGCCACAGCGATGATCGCGTGGATTTTGGCGGAGGCTGGAGTCGATCCTGGATTTCTAATTGGGGGCGTATCTGTCAATAGTGACGTGTCAGCGAAATTGGGTAGCGGAAGGCACTTTGTCGTTGAAGCAGATGAATATGACACCTCGTATTTCGATCGGAGGTCTAAATTCCTGCACTATCGTCCCGACATTCTCATACTTACATCGTTGGAGTTTGATCATGCGGACATATTCGAAAATCTTGATGCTATCAAGTACCAGTTTCAACACTTAATCCGGGCCGTACCTGGGAACGGACAGATCATTGTGCCTTGCAATTACGACCACATTGAAGCGGTGTTGCAGCGCGGATGCTGGACACCCATAACCAGATTCTCGACCACCAAGAACGCACAAGAGAAATTCGAATTTTGTGCTGACAACGTTTTGTCTGATGGCTCTGCATTTGACGTCGTCGAACACAGACAAGGAAAAGTTGGACGCGTCTCGTGGAATTTGCTTGGTGCACACAATGTAGCAAACGGTCTAGCCGCCTTGATCGCCTCCTACCACGCAGGCATAGAACTTGATACGGCAATTCAACATTTGAGTGCGTTCCCTGGAGTGAAACGCAGGATGGAAGTGATCGCGCAGAATGATTCAACCACAGTGTATAGTGATTTCGCTCACCACCCAACCGCAATCGCGAGCACACTAGAAGGAATTCGGAAACATGTTGGATCGGAGAAAGTAATTGCAGTGATCGAACCACGTACCCACACGATGTCGTTGGGCACCCTTCGATCTGAACTAAAAGAGTGTTGTGTTGCGGCCGATGAAGTTATTTGGTTTCAATCTCCCACCATTAAATGGAAACTGGAAGAACTTTTGACGGATACATCGCTACCGACGAAAATCGTAACTGACATTGATGCCCTAGTAATGGAACTCTGTGAACCGAACCGTCAGAAAACTCACGTTGTAGTCATGAGTAATGGTGCGTTCGGTGGAATCTACCAAAAGTTAACCGATGCATTTCATTGAAGGATTTGAACGTCGTAGCTCTAGAGTCCCGAGAGTACTCCCAAAGAAAGTCTCATCCCCTCCCTGTGGTGTCATGTTTTTTTGGGACTCGTAGTCGACGGTCTAGACTGCCCTTTTATCGCATTAGATTCGAGGCTATTCTGTAGCCTGTACTGTTGTCAATTTACGTTATGAAATGCGCTCAACATGTGGGGTTAGTATTACGGTCAAATTTACTTGTGGTGCTAGTAGCGATGTCCATCACAGCTATTGCGCATGATGAAATCACGACAACGTTCGAATGTCACAAGATCGTCGTAGACGGCGAAGAAACAGATCAGTGTCATTGCCACGTTCCAGGGGAAGAACCAGTCAACAGTTCTTGCGACGATGCTCTATCAATGGAACTGCTTCTTGAATTAGAGAAAGTAGATCAGAATCTGTTCTTCGGACTCAGAGTCGAACCTGAAGACACTTGTACTGAGTACAACGTAGCCGAGTATCCGTCAGGTTCTACCTTGGATTTGATCAAAGCCCAAGAGTTGGGTGGAATATTCGGTGCTTTCGAAGATCAGTGTTTTGACACCTACAAAGATGTAGACGTTGATCATCTTGTTGCGAGAAAGGAAGCACACGATAGCGGTCTTTGTGCAGCAGAAGCACAAACAAAAATTGACTTTTCTAACGACTTAGAGAATATCGCGTTAGCTAGTGCGTCGGTGAATCGGAGTAAGTCCGATCGAGATCCAGCAGATTGGTTGCCGGACCACAATGCTTGTTGGTATGTGTGGCAACACATGCACGTTAAGCGTAAATACGACATGACGATTGATGAAGCCGAGAAGAACGCAATCGACTCGGTCTTGCAAGAATGTACTATAGAAGAACTCGTCTTAGAAGTCGACGAGTCTTGTACCCTTCCGCAGTTTTAAGAATCTCTATACAACAACAGTCAGAACCAAGCTGATTCTGGTGTTTGGATAGAGTCCGTACCGTTTCGGATCGCCGCGAACAGTGATGGGATTTTTGGTAATATGCGATCAAAATAAAACTCGGCTGTGTACTGCTTATTCAAGTGCTCGTCGTTCGCCCCGCTCATCTGATTCCATAACCAAGCGTAGATTACTAGACCACTGAGCTCAAGATAGTCGACTGCATTACCTGCTGCGAATTCTAAACTGTTTGATGATCGTTCCATAATCAACTTGGTGCATTCGAACCACTCGTCGATATATCCATCAACGACTTTTTTGTAAGGACCCTCATTATTCTTCGACCGCATATATTCCGCAAATTCAACGACGTACTCACCTCGATTGAGTAATACCTTGCGGCGAACCAGATCCCATGCTTGAACGCCGTTGGTACCTTCGTAAATCTGTGTTATCCGAGTGTCTCGGACTAGTTGTTCAATCCCTGTTTCCCGGATGTATCCATGCCCTCCAAAACACTGCTGAGCATGGATCGTTGAGTCCATAGCCCGATCAGTAAGAAACGCTTTTGCGATGGGAGTCAGCAGTTCGACAAACTTAGTGGCTTCCACCTGATCTTCAGGTGCCTCGGCAAAACGTGAACGATCAATTTGATGTGCGACAAAGAGTGCGAATGCTCGACCACCCTCGGTAAACGCGCGTTGCATGAGCATGAGTCGCCGAATATCAGGATGTTCAATAATAGGATCTGCTTCAGCATCGGAATCGGGAGGTCGCTGTACCGCTTTGCCCTGTCGTCGTTCTTTCACATAGTCCGAAGCCATTTGATAGGCTCGTTCTGCAGCGCCTAGACCTTGGATTCCTACCGAGAGTCGAGCCGCGTTCATCATTACGAACATTCCTGCTAAGCCTTGATGTGGCGCGCCTACTAAGTAACCGATCGCGTCTTCGTAAACGATCGTCGACGTTGCACTACCATGTATGCCCATTTTCTCTTCAATCGAAGCACTAAAAAAGCTGTTTCTAGTTCCTAACGTGCCATCGTCATTAACGAGAAATTTTGGTACCAAGAAGAGTGAAATCCCTTTGGAACCAGCGGGTGCATCCGGCAATTTCGCAAGTACTAAGTGAATGATGTTTTCGGCAAGGTCGTGGTCCCCGCTCGTAATAAATATTTTTGTTCCACTCACGCGGTACGAGCCATCTTCCGCGGGTGTTGCTTTCGTCCGTAGTAAACCGAGATCCGTTCCGGCGTGGGCTTCGGTGAGCGCCATCGCACCCGTCCATTTCCCTTCATACATCGGTGGTAGATAGTTCGTCTTGGTCGTTTCGTCGCAAAATACGTCGATGCAATGTGCAGCACCGACCGTAAGCGATGCGTACAGCCACAAAGTCGTGTTGGCTCCCCAGAAATATTCTTCCACACCGATAGAGAGCACCGCAGGCAAGCCTTGGCCGCCATACTTGGGATTTCCGGTCAGGCTCAACCAACCACCGGAAACCACGCCGTCAAATGCTTCTTTGTATCCCGAGGGGGCGTAGACCTTGTTGTCGCGCCATGTTGCGCCTTCCTGATCTGCGCTTTGAGAGACTGGACCCATCACTTCTGCGGCAAATTTGCCGCCTTGTTCCAGAATCGCTTGCGCCAAATCTAAATCCACCTCGTTAAACTGCGACCACTTAGCCCAATCTTCGTGGATCTTGAACACGTCTTTCAGAAGAAACATAGTATCTTCTACTGGCGGCCGGTAAGGCAACATCTATTTTTCCTTAATGTTGGAGTGAAATTTAGCGCGAATGGTGAATTTGATTCGCGTATTGCATGTATAGGTATTTACGGGCTGCAGGCTCTAAACTTTGACACTGCTTCTCAAAAGCACGTTGTACCGGACCACGTTCAAGCTCACACTCAGTTCCTCCAGAGAGAAGCCTTTGAGCTTCATAAAACGTGGGAAATGTTCGCAACCCATTTGTGATCGATTCATCGACCCTTAAAGCAAAGTCGTCTGCGTCCAATGGTCTCACGTTGGGATCGCCATTTTGCTTCACTGCCTCTGGTTTGATCGGCTCTGAGAAAGATAAGTGCACTCGACCCTTGAATCCTCTAATTCCTTGGACGATACTACGAAAGTCCTCTCTTTCGTCTTTTTCGTAGGTGCCAGTAGTCTCTCGAGTATAGAGTTCCATAGCTTTCATTGGAGCACAAGGATCGATTTCATAAGAAACTGAGATCGGCACCAGATAAACATGCTCTAACCAATCTGAAATTTCCGAAATCTCGTCACGATACGCCAACAACAGCATCTTGATCAACGCTGGATCGGTCTTGTCTAGACCATCTTTCGATCGTCCTTGGCGTTGCGAGATCCATACGGATTCCCCTTGTTCCAGGGTGTGGCGAATGTATTTTGACGTAGTTACTAACGCTTCATACTGAGCGCGTCTTGAACCTGCTTGGCGAACGACCATGAAACCTCGGTTCAGGCGCATGATTTCTTTTTCCCAACCACTCTCAAACAGATTGTCGCCAATCGCAATCTGCATGTTCGGCACATCCTGTGATCCTAGGGTTACAACAACTATTGCCGAATCCAACACAATGTCACGGTGGTTCGAAATGAACAGACAGGGTCGATCACTCGGTAAGTGTTCCAATCCTGAAGTAGTCAAACCCAAAGAAGTACGTCGCATACAGAACCCAACATACTTCCCCATTAGGTCTTGGAGATCTTTAATGTTGTGAATATTTCGATAGCGATTACGGAGAATACGACGCCACAGCCATTGCACTCCAGCAGGGAACATTCGATACAAACGCGGTATCGTAAACGTACAGACCGTGCGTATGAGCGTGAGGTCTTCCGAGAGTTCTGCGAGTTTGTCGGCTAGTTCTTCGTCTCGATAAGGACGAATGTCCTCGAATTGGTCTACGATCGAAGCAGACCGCGCCCTTGTAGAGCGAGCATCCGATCCACGCGTCGTCGCTTCACCGACGTCGATCAGCGATCCACCGGCACCAACTTGACTAGATTCCAAAGTTTGAGGTTGCCACTGCACCTTGGCATTAAGGGGAGTTTATTTTATGTTTTTGTAACAGATTTAGCTTTTGAGGTGGAGTCTATTCATGAACATAGCTGAAAACACTTCAAGACAGAAGATCTCTCCGTCAAAGGTCAGCCATAGTGTTTGGAAGCCACAACACGATATCCGGAAAGATCAAAAGGATAGCAACAGTGACCACATCCGCGATGAAAAATGGTCCGACGCCGCGGAAGACATCTTGTAGTGGAATGCTAAGAGAAGCTCCTGAGGATGTCCTTAATTCGCGGGAAACTCCCGCGACGACAAAGCAATTTAGTCCAATCGGTGGAGTAATCAGACATATTTCGGCCATTTTGACAACGATGACACCAAACCAAATTGGATCATACCCTAGAGCGATTACCGCGGGAAAGACTACTGGCAGCGTCAAAATCAGCATTCCGATCGCATCCATGAACATACCAAGAACAGCGTAGGCAAGCAAAATGCAAATCATGATCACCAACGGAGATACGTTGAGAGTCACTACCCAGTCAGCAAACGCACTGGGTAGACCAGCGAAGCCGAGAAATCGAACGAAGACGAAGACGCCCCAGATCAACGTAAAAATCATGACGGTTAATTTCGCCGTTTCCATGAGCGCTTGGAAAATATTCTTGTGGAACGACGAGAACGATTTTTTGAAGAATGTGCGACCTAAGTACAGCAGAAAAATCATCGCCGCTCCAAGTGCACCCGCTTCAGTAGGGGTAGCATATCCTGTGTACAACGCACCAAAAATCGTACCGACTACCAAGAGGACCGGCAGCGCACCTGGAAGACTGCGAAATCGCTCTTTCCAGGATATTCCCGAAACAGAACTGCCCAGTTCGGGTTTGACCTTGCACATTCCCACGATTAAGACCGTGTAAATCAACACTGAAACAACACCAGGTAACAAACCCGCGAGCAGCAACTTACCCACGGATTGTTCTACGATGATCGCGTAGATCACCAAGATCGCAGAAGGTGGGATTAAAGACGCAAGAGTTCCACCGGCTGCGACCACACCAGCAATAAGCCGTCGATGATAGCCGTGTCGAGCCATGTCAGGAATCGCAACCCGAGAGAACACCGCGGCAGTAGCAGTAGACGCGCCTGATACTGCAGCAAAACCAGCACTCGCAAATACTGTAGAGACAGCTAAGCCCCCAGGTACCCAACCTACCCACTTTCTAGCTGTTTCAAACAAACGATTGGTAAAACCAGCGTGAAATGCTAGAAAACCGATCAGAATAAACAATGGCAAGACAGACAGCGCGTAGGTCACTGTCTTTGAATGAGGGATCGTACCGACTATACCTACCGCGGTAGCCCAACCACGTAACATTACGAGCCCCACAAAACCAGCAAGCGCTGCTGCGACAAACACGCGAACTCCAACCAGCACTAAGGCAATCAGGAGAGCGATGCCAAATATACCGATTGTTAGATCGTCGAAGGGTAGCATCGATCTATGTTGGTTGACGCTCAGCCAATGCAGCTTCCGATCGCGCCTTGTCTTCCATTGTTTGAATAACGGGGACTGCTATAGGTTCATAGCTTGGCCAGAAGAGCAGGCGTAAATACCCAACTGTTTGTATCGCTAAACGACCGAATAAGATGGACAAAGCAATCGGTACGACAAGTTTCGCGGGCCAGGTCACTAGTTCAATATCCATCGTACTATCACCGATATCAAACGCTCTTTGAAAGTGTGCGTAAGCGGAAGGAATCAGAATACCGACTATGAACAGCGCGAAAAGACCACCCATGAATTCGGCGAACCAAAGCCAACGCCCTTTCAAAGCAGTCAAAATCAATTCCATCCTCACGTGCCCTCCCAGTCGTTGGACGAATGCAATCGATAGCACTGCAAAACCAACCATCGACACTTCCACAATATCGATAAATCCATACAGTGGAATATCGAAAATACGAAACACAATCCGAATTCCTCCAAAACACATTAGCGCGAAGATGAGAATCCCGGCGACTGCGTTAGTCGCGTTTTCTAAATAAGAATAGATTCGATCAATCTGCTTGAGAATGCGGCCGAGCAGATCGAGATTGGGTTGAATCACTTGATGCTACAACTTTTAACGGTCTACAAGTTCCATGTGCAGAAGATTGGAACCAGGCGATTAAGGTGAGGGCTTTGGGTGATTAGAAAAAATGGATGTGTTTGTTTGATCGAAATTGGGTTGCTATTTGACAAGCTTTCCACGTATCAATTGGCAATTCACTAGCGACTACCGAAACAAGTACTTAAAACTCATGGCCCAGCACTTCAAACACTAGCCGAACGAGACCACTCGCATCGAAAGATTTTTCATTCTCTTCAATCCATTCTTCAATCACCGGTCGAGCATAGTCCTTTCTTATCTGATTGATAACTTCATCGGTATATTCAACTTCAGTGAGTTTTTCGCGCAACATGGGAAGATTTTCTGAGTCTACTTGTTCGTAGGCAAGACGTTGTTGTTTAGCGATGTTGGGTTCAAGTCGTTCAAGTAGTTCCTGATATTGTGAAGGTAGTTTGTCATACGAGCGCGTGGATAAAACAACGGGACAATCAGCGGTTCCGGGCGAGAAATTTGAGGTAAACCAATCTGAGACCTCGTGAATTCTATAAGAGACGTGAGCATAAGTGAATGGGAATGCTGCCGCATCCATCGTTCCTTGTTGCACGCCCGTATAGACCTCGGTCGCGGTCGTGCTTGTCGGAGTCGCCCCAATCTTGGCGAGAACTTCTCCAATTCCGCCTCCTGCTCGAACATTCAATGCCTTCCAGTCGGCCACTGTCCGAGGCGGTGTACCTTTACCCATCACTTCATACATCGGCAAGTACGACGTCGAATAAATTTGCGCTCCCCACTTCGCCATCTCTTTCTTTATCTGCTCATGTCCATAAACCGCTTTTCGCACTTTAACATGATCGTCCCAACTATCGATAGGAAGAAACGGTAAGGAGAGTACCATGAGTCCAGGGTTTTTCTTCGGATGATAGAAATTGCATATCATCGCCCCATCGAACGCGCCAATTGAAATTCCATCAAGATTTTCACGCGCCTTGGACAATGCTTCACCGTAATGAAGTTTGATTTCCCAGTTGCCGTCGGTATGTTGTTTGACCCGTTCTGACAACGCATCGACGACCCGTGTGCCAGGACGTGTGGTACCCCAAAGCGAAATGTCCCATCGGAGCTTTGGTCCATCCACTATTACGATGGATTCGCTGGAATGAGTCTGAACACACACCGTTAAAGAGATCCCCAATAGGATCGAGATCAGGTGTTTCAACGACACAAATTTCATAACACTCGCTTGTTGCGCATCGATTTGGTCCTAGTCACCGATACACAAGGTCGTGTGTTGTCAAGACAATACGTTGTGGCACGGTGTGTAACAATTGACTATGTGGATTGTATTGTGGGATTACTACAACCGGTCCGTTATCAACGATTTACCGAGACTCTCAGATGTGAAGTTGATCCCTGTTTACACAATTTTCCAATACTCCGTCTCGTAGATATCGAGCTGCCGTCCGTGCGGTCAAGCGACGAATGTCGTACATGCTCTCGGGCGTGATGAATGCCGTATGTGGTGTAATCACCAGTCGATGTTTGATCCATTCTTCCTGACTTAACCATGCCTTAATGAGCTGATTTTCGACGTTCATCGGCTCTTCCGGCAATACATCTAGACCTGCTGCGAGCACTATGTCTTTCTTCATAGCATCGTACAATGCGTCAAGATCAACAATTGGACCACGCGCGGTATTGAGTAGCACACTTCCTCTCTTCATCTGATTGAACAACTGTGTGTTGAACATTCGATTCGTGCGTTTATTCAGCGGCGCATGAATACTCACTACATCGGATTGTCGAAGAAGATCCTCCATCGAATCAGCCCGACGGACACCCAATGAGTGTTGGATACCACTTGGCTTATTCGCATCATAAAAGACTACATCCATCTCAAAGGCTTTCGCACGAAGCGCGGTGGCAACGGCAATGCGTCCAAATCCTATAAGACCTAGGGTTAGTGTCGACAATCTCTTTGCAAATGGAATCGTTGTCATGTGCCAATTTAAATTTGGTCGGGCATGAAGCAACTGATCATGGTACGTAATTCCTCGAAAAATAGCGAGCATAAATGCCATTGTGTGATCGGCAACTTCACGAGTACCGTAATCGGGGCAATTACAGACGGGAATGTTTCGAGCTGTCCACGCTTCGACGTCAACGTCGTCGTATCCCACGGAGGTTTTAACAAAGATCTTGCAGTTCCGTATCGTCGCCATGATTTCTGGTGATGGTTGCGTACCCACGATACCATGACAAGTCGCCCACTGTTCCTCGGTTACGTTGTCCATCCCACCACCGAAGATCGCCTCGAGGTTTTCCCCGAGACCTTCCAATTCAGCCGAATTGTCCTTATTTGGATCGCGACGGGGCCAAAGCACGCGAAGGGTCATTAGTGATCTCTAAAGGAAAAATCCTAAGTCAGAATCCTGAGGCTTGTACGACGTTCTGAATTAAATCGATCAGATGAGTGGGATAGATTCCAAACGCCAGCATGCATAAACCCAGAAAAGCGAGTATTCCTAAACCAGTCCATGGTAATCCGGTCATCGCTTCGGCATCATCCAGAGGTCGCTTGATTGCCGTGAATACGATCCGTAGGTAGTAGTAGATACCAATCGCACTTCCCACTACCAATGCACCAATCAACGTCCACATACCACCATCGATACCTGCATAAAAGAGGTAGTACTTGGCGAAGAAACCGATCGTGAGTGGTATTCCCGCGAGAGATATCGCAGAAACAATAAGCACAGCTCCGGCTATCGGTTGTCTCCACAATAAACCACTGACACTATCAATCGTATCCAGTTCTTGTTCCTGATTCATAGACAGTACCGAAACCACTCCAAACGCGGCCAACGTCATCAGAAAGTACCCTACTAGATACAGTATCACGGTTTCGTATCCAAGCGCACTATTTGATTCGACTACTAGTAACGCAATGAGTAAGTACCCCATGTGTGCAATGGAAGAATAAGCCAATAACCGCTTCAAGTTCGTCTGCAACAATGCAAGTAGATTACCAATCACCATCGAAATACAAGCAATTACAGAAAGTGCAAACTGCACATTCCCGGAGTCTAGTACATTGCCTTCGATGGCG
The DNA here is from genome assembly GCA_009837185.1 of Gammaproteobacteria bacterium. Taxonomy (GTDB): domain Bacteria; phylum Pseudomonadota; class Gammaproteobacteria; order Pseudomonadales; family Azotimanducaceae; genus Bin55. Next base: position 21,997 of record VXUA01000082.1, read on the forward strand.
TAGCGAAAAACAACAGCAAACACGGCCCCTTTAGACACCGTCGCTAGAAAAGCGGTGACAATTGAGGGAGCACCGTGATACACGTCCGGTGTCCAAATATGAAACGGCACTAGCGAGAGTTTAAAGGCGATTCCGCTCCAAAAGAACGCATTTCCGATCAAGTAAAAATATTGCCCTTCCAAACTTCCGTCTGACGGTAGCGAATTCGCAAATTCCATTGAACCAGAACCTGCATAGATCATCGCCATCCCAAACAATAGTGCTGTCGATCCTACACCAGATAGCACTAAATATTTCAAACCGGCTTCCAAAGGTGGACGAGCTTTTTCTGGGTACGCAATCATCGCATAGAGCGAAATGCCAACGATCTCTAAACCCAGAATGAGTGAAGCGAAATGTACTGCTGCTGGTAAGACTAAACTACCGAGAGTGGCACAAAGTAAGAGTAAATAGAACTCTTCCTTGAAACGAATTTGCCGATTGAGAAATTCACTCCCTAAGAACGCGACCACGAGTGCAGCAAGCAAAAACAGAATGTTGAACAGGTACGAGACCCCGTTAATTTTGAACATGGGATCGATTTGAACCGCGCCGTCGCCTAGCGCACTGTAAGCAACAATGTGAGATAGCGTAGTTGCGATCAACGTCACTATAGTGAGTACCGCGGCCACCGCATGAGTGCGTTTTATGGCTACTCCAATCATGACCACAAGAAGACCGCCAGTAAGTACGAGGTATGGCAATCCAGCTTGAAACATAGTTGCTAGCTTCATGATGTTAGTCTCAGCAACCCAGGCAGAAGCGGTGCCGTCATCTGCAACAGTGATTGCGGATAGATGCCAACCCAAACCAAAGCTATCATCAGCAATACCATGACGCTCATCTCTCGAAATGCGAAGTCTTGCATCTTCGGGACATCGGGATTCGGTATTCCCTGAAATGATCTTTGCATTAGAGACAAGCCATAAACTGCAGCAACGACGATTCCGAGCGCAGCAAACACCGTAAGCACGACACTCTTCTTGAACGCGGCAATCAGCACCAAAAACTCGCCAATAAAGTTCCCTAATCCGGGCATGCCCACCGATGCCACAACGAAGAACATGGTCACCGCGCCCATGCGCGGAGCCCTTACCCACAATCCGCCCATCTTTGACATTTCCCGGGTGTGCAATCGTTCTTGTAAAGCACCAGCCATCATAAATAGCGCAGCCGTGGAAAAACCATGTGCAATCATGGTGATTATTGCACCTTGAGTCCCTAGCTTGCTAAAGGAATACACTCCAACAAGAATGAATCCCATGTGAGCGATAGAGCTATATGCGACCAAACGCTTGAAATCTGTTTGGCTATATGCGAGGTACCCACCATACAGAATGCTTACGACTCCTAGGGACATTCCCCATATCCAGAATTCTCGCGACGCTTCATTGAACATCGGCACCACAAATCGAATGATTCCATACGCACCTGTTTTGAGCAAGATACCGGCCAAAATTACCGATCCTGCAGTTGGAGCCTGCGTATGAGCATCGGGCAACCAAGTATGCACCGGTACGCTGGGGAGCTTTGTAATGAATGCGATGAAAAAGCCGAGCATTAATAGTCGCGACGTCGTACTATCAAGATTTGCGTCTTTCAGCACGTCGTAATCGAAGGTTAAAACACCGCTAATGTTGAAGTTGATCCAAACCAACGCGACGATTGCTACGAGCATTAACAGCCCACTGATCTGCGTGAACAGGAAGAACTTCATTGACGCGTGTTCTTTGTCTTCGTGCCCCCAGATTGCGATCAAGAAGTACATGGGAATCAGCATGACTTCCCAGAAGAAGAAAAAGAGGAATAGATCGAAGGCAGAGAACACTCCAACAACTCCAGCCATGACCCACAGTATGTTGAACTGAAAGAAACCATGACGAGTCTTCGTTTCTGTCCATGAAGACACTACGGCGACTATTCCTAGGAAGGTCGTGAGTCCAATGAGCATGAGCGACAGAGCATCAACTTCTAAGTGAAGGTAGATTCCAAATCGCGGGATCCACTCACAATTCAGATCTGCGTATAGTCCCGCCGTATCAGGACCGTTGAACCAAATGACAAGTACCCACAGAGTTGTAGCGACAAACGTGATTAGTGCGATCCAATTGGGAAGAGTAGTATTCACTCGCTCGGACGCCCATGCGACTACACCTGCACCGAGCAATAACAGTATGAGCAGCATTACGCTCATACTAAATCCACACTACCGCCAGGAATACTAGCAACAAACCACCGACCATCGTGAACGCATACCATCGAACGTGGCCAGTCTGAAACATGGACAGGATGTGATGGAACAAGCTAGCTAAAAACTTAATGAGCTTGAAGAATAAATCGACAATGTCGTTTCTATTTGTACGAGTCTGCGCAACGAACCGAAATGGCTTAACGATCAATGTGTCGTACACCCAGTCGAAGCCCCATCCACTACCCCAAAATTGGCTCAGCAAATCGCTCAACTTGTTCTTGATGAGTGTTCGGCGATCTATCAAATCTGATGCAAAGAGGAAGTACCCTACTACAACACCCGCAAACGGGATACCCAAGGTGAGCAAAGCGATGGGGTCGAAGTGAAGTTCAGCGTGAACTCCATCGTCGCCGAATAATCGACCAGTAAATTCAAACCCCATCCAACCACCAGCGATGGATAACACCGCAAGAAGTCCGAACGGTACGACCGTGCGAATGCGACTCGGATGCCACAACGACTCTTTTTTGAGTTCATGCATTTCGCTTTGAGGTTTGCCGAAAAAGGTCAGCACCATCATGCGAACGGTATACAGCGAGGTAAGAAACGCAGCGATGACTGCTACGATCCAGAACAGTGTTGCAAAATCGGAGTCACTTTTCCACGCTTTTAGCAAGATTGCATCTTTACTAAAGAAGCCCGAGGTGAGAGGCAATGCCACCAGCGCGGCGGATCCAACCAACATAGCGATGAATGGAATAGGAAGTTTCTTCCACAGCCCTCCCATCTTGAACATGTTCTGTTCGTGATGCATCGCCAAAATGACCGAGCCGCTCGCAAGGAACAACAGTGCTTTAAAAAACGCGTGCGTCATTAAGTGAAACAGTCCTGCCGACCAAGCTCCTACCCCAAGGGCAAAGAACATGTACCCAATTTGGCTCATTGTTGAATATGCGAGCACACGCTTGATGTCGGACTGCACCAGAGCAGTAAATGAAGCAATAAACAGAGTGATCAAACCCACCGCTGCCACGCACAGCATTGCTGTCTGTGACAGCATGAAAAAGTCCTGCATGCGTGCGATCAAATAGACACCTGCGGTAACCATGGTTGCCGCGTGAATGAGCGCCGACACTGGGGTCGGTCCCGCCATCGCGTCAGGTAACCAAGTCTGCAAGGGAACTTGTGCAGACTTGCCAACCGCGCCACCTAGTAACAACAAACAAATAATGGTGTTGATCGTCGAAGCATCGGACATGTTCTCGCGCGCGAACACTAGCCCTTCTTGGATTTCAAGCGAACCAACCTCTCTGAACAACAGAAACAACGCAATAATTAAAAATGTGTCGCCCACTCGAGTGACCACGAAGGCTTTCCGAGCGGCATATCCGAATTCGGGTACCTTGTGAAAAAAGCCAATCAGTAGGTAACTACACAGTCCAACGCCTTCCCAGCCGAGGAACAACAATAGCAGGTTGTCGCCCATGACAAGCATGAGCATCGCAAAGACGAAGAGGTTCATGTAACAGAAAAAGCGACTGTAGCCCTCTTCTTCGCTCATGTAGCCAGTGGCGTACCAGTGAATGAGAAAGCCAACACCAGTGATCACGCTGACCATGACCAATGAAAGTGCATCCACCCAGAGTCTGAACGATACGTTGAATTCACCCACAATCATCCACGTCCAAGACGAGGAAGTAAAGGAAGTGGAATCGGACGATATAAACTGCCATGCAACGTATCCGGTCAGTAGTGCGGCCAAGCCTACACTACCTGCTCCAATGCTCGACACCACTGCCCGTGGTAGACGACCTTCTGTGAGAAACAATACCAAAAAGCCGGCGAGCGGCAAAGCGGGTATTGCCCAGAGCAGATGCATTAGCCGTTCAGCTCTTCCGCGCGATCAATATCAAGGGTTTCAAACCGACGCGCAAGTTGTATAACTAGACCTAAAGCTACCGCTACTTCGGCCGCGGCTAACGCGAGAATGAACATGAACATGATCTGTCCGTCCGGTTCGGCCCATCGAGCGCCAGCCGCAACAAAAGCTAATCCGCACGCATTCATCATTATCTCAAGAGAGAGCAGCATGAAAATGATGTTTCTTCTAATCAGTACGCCAAAAGCACCAATCAAGAACAGAATGATCGCCAAAAAAAATACGTGTTCGAGTGGAACATTGAGGGCGGTGGTCATGTCAGTTCTCTCGCCGCTCTTCCAAGTACCTTCTTCCTAAATGGAAAGCTCCGACTAATGCGGCCAACAGTAATACACCAGCTAGCTCGACACCCAACAGATATTTGTGAAACAACGCTTTCCCGACTTCTTTCGGTGGTACGACTTGACCTTCAATCATCGCACTGTTTTCGGTTTGCAGAACGGTGTACCCGAAAACAATGAACAGTACGCCCGACAGAATCGCTGGGAGCACCCACATACCCGGTCGGAGCCACTGACTTTCTCGGGCAACGGATGACCGGCCAAGATTCAACATCATGACGACGAACAAGAACAATACGACGATTGCACCTGCGTATATGACGATTTCTAGTGCCGCTGCGAAGGGTGCGCCTAGTAGGAAGAAAATCACCGCGATCGACAGTAGGGTCACCACGAGGTAAATGAGCGCGTGCGACGCATTCTTTCGAGTCACTGCCATAATCGCAGTCGTAATCGCGACGGCTGCGGATATGTAAAACAACGAAACACTCAAACTCATGAATTCACGACCCGATTCATCCTAAGGAAGGAGACTCCGTACATCTTCCGGTTTGTTTTCGTTTTGTGCTTCCCCTTTGTCTTTACCGTCAATGGTTTTCCCAGCTACGTGCCAAAAGCTGTAGTCCGGATATTTCCCCGTACCGTCAATCAACAAATGCTCTTTCTCGTAGACCATGTTGTTGCGATTGAACTCGCACAACTCAAAGTCTGGGGTGAGCTGTATCGCATAGGTGGGGCATGCTTCCTCGCACATTCCACACATGATGCAACGAGAGAAGTTGATACGGAAAAACTCGGGATACCATCGTCCATCTTCTTCCTTCTCGGTTTTCTGTAACGCGATGCAGTCGACCGGACAGGCAACAGCACAGAGATTGCAGGCAACACAACGTTCTTCTCCGTCTGGATCGCGCGTCAAAATGATGCGCCCGCGATAGCGAGGTGCTTGATAGGGCATCTCCTCAGGATATTGCACCGTTTCATTACGCTTGAACAAGTGCACGAAGACAGTCCAAAGTGTTTTAATTTGACTTAGCATATCTCGTCTCTATTGCGTTCCAAGCAAGATTGCTCCGGTGATCAAAATGTTGAGCAGCGACAACGGCAACAGAATTTTCCATCCTAACGACATCAATTGATCGTAGCGCGGGCGTGGGATCGCGGCGCGGAGCAGGATGAAAAAGTTGATCACAATCAGCACTTTCAAACCGTACCACACAATGCCCGACAAAAATTCACTCGGGAGAAATTTAGGTCCCAACCAACCACCGAAGAACAAGACCACAATGAGCGCGGAAATCAAAATCAGCGACAAGTATTCTGCGGCCATAATCAAGGCAAACTTCATCCCCGAATACTCGGTATGAAACCCTGCCGTAAGTTCGTGTTCTGCTTCCGGAAGGTCGAAAGGTAAGCGATGAGACTCGGCTAGACCAGCAATTAAAAAGATTACAAGTCCCACGCATTGGGGGATGCAGAACCACATATCTTCTTGCGCATGTACGACATCTCTCAGACTAAACGACCCAGTCAACATGACAACACCGAGTAGCGACAAGCCCATGAACACTTCATAGGTAACCATTTGTGCGGCGGAACGCAAACCACCGAGGAGAGAGTACTTGTTATTACTGGCTAGACCAGCGAGAAGTACTCCATAGACCGCTAGCGAAGACATCGCCAAAATCCAGAGGATAGCAATATTTGAATCGGCAATGATCAGTCCCGGACCGAGTGGCAGCACCGCGTAAGCCATGAGCATCGCTCCAGCGACGATGATCGGCGCAAGAATAAAGAGCGCACGATCGCCAAATGGTGGTACCCAATCGTCTTTAGTGATCAACTTAATCGCGTCCGCAAGCGACTGCAAAATTCCAAACCACCCAACACGGTTGGGTCCTAAGCGGTCTTGAAAGAATCCTAACAGACGACGTTCCCACCACACCAGTACAAGTGCACCACCCAACGCACCACCTATCAGCGGGAGGATGAGCACATAGGACCAGTTGATGTTTTCGAAGAACATTAGCCTTTCGCGATCACCTCCGGACTGGCATTGGAACGAGCAACAAATTCTGGATCGACCGACAAGTGGGCTCTATCGATTGCTCTCTGAGGAATTTCGACGAGACCTTGTGGTAATCCTATTACTCCACTAGGCAATCGAGAATCGACCTGAACCTCCAAACTCTCTGTGATTCCGTCAACGCGTAATCCCATGCCAGGTTTAACTTCTAATATAGTTGCGTCTTGCTGGCTCAATAGCACAAATGGGGCTGGAATTCGAGCTCGAATTGGCCAGGATTGGTTCGACATCTCATCCGATCCAAAAACTAAATGAAGTGGAATTACTTCAAAACTTCCGTCTCGTCTAGATAACTCAGGGGTGTCGACATCAAAGTACTGGAGGTGAGCTCCAATGTTTTCAATCAGCCTTAAACCAGGATCGCCTCCGGCAAGCTTACCGGCTACTTCCTGTTGAAACTTGAACACCGACTGGTTGGAGTTCCATCCCGGCGACCAGACATAGGGTATAGCGGCACCATTTTGATCCCCTGGATTTTGTCCTTCCATCGAATAGGAAAACGGCGTGTCAGTATCAACTTTCGCTTTGGGTTCGTGAATGTTGACCTGGGCATTCATAGCGGTGCGACCACTGTAGCGGTGCGACTGACGAGGAATTCGAGAGGTAGTGTCAATTCGATAGTCGGAACTTGGCGCAATGTCCCTTAGTAGCGAATAAGTGTGTTCGGCACATTGTTCTAGGACACTGGCGTAAGAGTTCCAAGTTGACCCAGTACCTAGGGTTTTAGCTAAGTGACTTAACCATGACCATGCCGGCGCGATTTCATCCTGAGGTTCAAATACTTGGTAAAAACGTTGGGCGCGCGTTTCGTAATTGACAAACGTGCCAGTTTGTTCCGCATAGGTTGCGGCGGGAAAAACCACACTCGCTCGTTCGGCGGTCCGATTTTCCAACGTATCCAGTAATACAAAATTCTCAGGGCTAAGTGCTCTGTCCACACTGTCAGCGGATGCGCGGAAATACAGATCATTCTCCAACACAACCGCAGCCTGCCCTTCTGCCAGTCTTTGCATAGCAGTTGAAAGCGACATTCCACCTTCGAGAAGCGCGACTCCAACGCTGTTGACTTCGGGGGGAACAAAAAGAAACGAACTCGTTTGATCGTGCTCGTGTAGAGCACAACAGATATTCGCGGCGACTTGCACCAACTGGATGCTTTGTAGACTTGAGCCGGTAATAATCAACGGTGCCTTAGCAGTTCGCAGCGCGTCCGCAACCCGTCCGGCAAAATCATCCGAACCAACCGTAGATGACCGAAGTTTCGTACAAACCGAACAACCGAGAGCAATCAGCTCAGAGACCGAGCCGCTGGCGACTTCTGTAGCGATATCGTCTAAGCGCGTAGCCGCCGGAGTAGCGATAAACAACTCGCTTTTTTCACTCTGTGCATGACCCCGAACACCAGCATCCTGCCACGTTGGAATGTGTGCGTCCGTCGCCATTTCAAACGACTTTGTACGCACTGCCTGACGAACAGACAAAGCAGTGCGCGCGGCCGTATTCGCAACGTCTTCCCCAAGAATAAGGATTGCACCCGCTTCTTCTACCTGCTTTAACGACGGAACGACAATGCCCTGTTGGTTTATTACTTCAAGTGCTACTTTAATGACTTCCAGCTCGTTGTCGTTCATTCCAGTGCAGAAATTTTCCGCTCCGACCAACTCGCGAAGGGCGAAGTTGTTTTCAAAACTCGCACGTGGCGAACCGATTCCGATTGCTCCATCCCCTAGGGTTGCGCCGGCCACCTTGATCGCGTTAGAGACGTCTCCAAATTCATAATCACCGCGCTGAGTTCGTACGCCAGCGTGTTTGATGCGTTTCTCATGATTAACAAAGTGTGAGCCAAAACGACCGCGATCGCATAAAAAATACCCATTCAATTCGCCGTGATATCGGTTCGTAATTCTCTTTAAGTCTCCGTAGCGCTCTGCAGGAAACACGTTACATCCGACAGCACAACCAACACAGATTGAGGGAGCCGACTGTAGATCCCATTTTCTTGTGTAAGACTGTGCAAACGGTTTGTCTGTAAAGACTCCGGTAGGACATACTTCGACCAAGTTTCCGGCAAATTCACTTTCCAAGGTACCGTCTTCAAACCTGCCAAAATACATCCGACCCCGAGACCCGAACGCTGCGAGATCCGTACCACCTGCATATTCGTCGTAGAACCTTACACAACGGTAACACGTGATACAGCGGTTCATTTCGTGCCCGATGAACGGTCCTAGATATTGGTTTTCCCATGTGCGTTTGGTGCCGGTATACCGTCGCATCGAGTGGCCAGTCATCACCGTCATATCTTGTAAATGACACTCTCCTCCTTCCTCGCACACTGGACAATCGTGGGGATGGTTTTCCATTAGCCACTCAATTACCGAGCTACGGAAATCCTTTGCAAGCGGAGCTTCCACTGATATGCGCATGCCATCGGAGACCGAAGTCATACACGCCATCCCAATTCGCCCACGGGTATCTTCTTCATCCGCGTACGTAATAATCGCGCACTGTCGACAAGCTCCTATTGAACCCATCGAAGGATGCCAACAAAAATAGGGCAAATCCAAGTGCTGCGAGAGTATCGCTTCCAAAAGGTTCTCACCCGCCTTCGCTTCGTAGGCTCTACCGTCAATGTGTATCGTCGCCACGGTCGATCTATTCCTGGTTATCCAACATCTAAATCAGTTTTCTCGGTATGGACAGCTTTTGTGCTTAATGTGATGTTCAAAGTCGTCGCGAAAATATTCCAACGCGGATTGCAACGGTTCGATCGCACCGGTTGCGTGCAAACAGAACGTGTTACCGGGAGCTCCAATATACAGTGCGTTTTGGTCCAACAGTTCAAGATCTCCGTCCTTACCTTTGCCATTTTCTATGTCAGCTAGTAACTCCTCAACCCACGGTAAACCTTCTCGACACGGTGTACAAAAACCACAAGACTCCTGGGCGAAAAAGTGTTGTAGATTTCGCGCCATGTCCACTGGGCAAATCGAATCATCCATCAAAATCATCGTACCCGTACCCATTCGACTCCCAGCGTCTTGTATGGTCTTGTAATCCATAGGTAGATCAAAGTGTTCCTCGACTAGATAATCGGTAGAAGCGCCACCGGGAAGTATTCCGCGTAACTTGTAACCGTCTCGCATTCCACCTGCATGAACGTCAACCAATTCACGGATGGGGGTACCCATCGGTAATTCCCACAGACCCGGCTTATTCACGCGACCGGATATACCATAAATTTTTGTGCCAGCGTCTTCCGTCAGTCCTAGATCGTGGTACCATTGAGCACCGTTCCGAATGATCGCAGGTACATTACACAAAGTCTCAACATTATTAACGATCGTCGGACGTCCCCACGCGCCACTAGCCGGAGGAAATGGCGGTTTGTACCGTGGTTGTCCCCTTTTACCTTCCAACGCGTTCAGTAAAGCGGTTTCTTCACCACAAATATACCTTCCTCCCGATAAGTGGATGCGTAAATCCAGATTGAAATCGGATCCAAATATCGACTGTCCTAAATACTTTTTCTCCCGTGCTTCTGCGATCGCACGCGCTAGTTGACGATTTGGCTCGTGATACTCACCACGCAGGAAGACGTAGGCTTTTTCGGCACCGATAGCATAAGCTCCCAAAATCATCCCTTCAATTAGCGAATGCGGATTGAATTCGATGAGATAACGATCCTTGAATGTTCCGGGTTCCATCTCGTCCCCATTACAGACGAGGTATTTGTAGCCAGGTGTTTGTGGTTCGCCCTTCGCGAAGCCCCACTTGACTCCCGTTGGAAAACCGGCACCACCTCGGCCCCGCAGATTTGCTTCTCGGACGAGATCAATAATCTCGCTTGGGGTCATATGCTTCAGTGCTTTTTGTGCGGCAGTGTAGCCCCCACCGGCTTTGTAATCTGACAACGAAACCAGGCCTCCGACTTCCTGTACTCGGCCGATTAAGGGTTTTGTATCCTGAAGCGACACTCAGCTATACCTCGAAAAAATTTCTGTGAGTTCGTCTTCCTTTACGGGTCCGAACAAATCTTCGTTAATAAGCATGGTTGGAGCTCGATCGCACGCACCCAAACACACTATGGGTAGAAGGGTGAAACAGTCGTCGGGAGTCGTTTCTCCAAATTTAATCCCTAAGTGGTCCTGCACTTTTACCGCAAAGCTATCAGCACCCATGACGTAGCAGGACACACTGTCGCAGACCATCACTACGTTGCGCCCAACTGGTTGTCGATGAATCAAGTTGTAAAACGTTGCGATCCCGTCGAGTGTCGCTGGAGACATATCAAGAAATTTCGCGATCGCGCGCAAACTTTCGTCCGATATCCAGCCTCGGTGTTTTTGTACGATCATCAAGGCGTCGATCGCTGCCGATTCTCGATCGGGTAGATGTGCAACTTCGGCCTCGATTTCATTGCGTTCTTCGTCGGTTAACGGCGAAATCAACTCAACTGCGCTCATCGGTCTACATCCGCCATCACGAAATCAATACTGGCTATGATTGCGATTAAATCCGGTACCATAAAACCGTTACTAATAAACGGAATCTGCTGTAACGCAGGAAACGACGGAGTTCGTACGCGCGAACGGTAAGCCATAGTTCCACCATCCGATATGGAGTAGAAACTCGTCCAACCCTTGGTCGCTTCGACCAATGTCGCGGATTCGGAAGGTGGGATCACTGGTCCCCAACTAACATTAAGGAAGTGATGAATGAGTGTTTCGATGTGTTGCATCGTAAACTCTTTGGATGGAGGGGTCGTCAATGGATGGTCAGCTTTATACGGACCCTCGGGCATGTTGTCTGCACACTGTCGGATGATGCGCAGGCTTTGTCGAATTTCTTCTACTCGAACAACACAGCGGTCATAGCAATCACCATTGACAGCCGTGGGAATCTCAAAATCAAACTGATCGTATGAACTATAAGGACGGTTTTTGCGAAGGTCCCAATCATGTCCCGTCGCACGTAAGGACGGTCCAGTAATTCCCCAGTCCAGACCCTCTGCCGTGTTGTAGGCACCAATACCCACCGTACGATTCTTTAGGATCTTGTTTTGTAATGCCATGGTGTCATAATGGTCCATTCGCGCGGGCATGTAGTCACAAAAGTCTGTAACCATCTCGTACCAACCATCGGGAAGATCATCGCAAACCCCACCAATCCGGAACCAACTTGGGTGCATACGGCCGCCGGTGATCGCCTCAACAATGGAGAACAGACGTTCCCGGTCAGCAAACATATAAAACACGGGCGACATTTGACCCACATCCTGCGCAAACGTCCCGTAAAACAACAAATGACTCGCAATACGAAACATCTCGGAGACCATCACCCGAATCACCTGGGCTCGAGGTGGCACCTCTATACCTGCCATTTTTTCGACGTTCATGACATACGGGAAGTTATTCATGACGCCACCGAGGTAGTCAATCCGATCTGTGTAGGGGATGTACGTGTGCCAAGACTGTCGTTCAGCCATCTTCTCTTGACCGCGGTGATGGTAGCCGATGTCTGGTACAGCCTGAACTATTACCTCACCGTCTAACTGAAGTGCTATGCGAAAAACACCGTGTACGCTTGGATGGTTCGGTCCAAGATTCAGGAACATGAAGTCCGTGTGTTTCGTGGACCTACTCATGCCCCACTCTTCCGGTACGAACCGTAGTGCTTCTTGTTGCGCATCTTGCACTTCGTCGGGCAGTGCGAAGGGATCCATCTCGGTTGCGCGCGCAGGATGTTCTTTTCGAAGTGGATGTCCCTCCCACAGTGGTGGTGTCAAAATGCGTCGCAAGTTGGGATGGCCTTCAAATTGAATACCGAACATGTCGAAAGCTTCGCGTTCATACCAATTTGCTACAGGATAGATCGACTCCACACTCGCTACAGATGAGTCTTCGTCTCGTAAGGGTACTTTGATGCGTAGATCCTGATCTGAGGACAACGACATCAAGTGGTAAAACACCGTAAAGTCAGAGGGAGGTTGGTCTGCACGAAACTTACGGTGTCGCTCGTCGATTGCAGACAAGTCGAACATCAGCTCGAAACTGTCTTGCGCGTCGTGTTTCAGATATTGAAGGACTTCTGTAATTTGGTTGCGGTTGATCCAAACGTTAGGAATTCCGTCCACAGTTTCTTGATATTGGCACTGGTCGCCAAAACGATCGGTTAGTTCGCGTACAACATTTGGAGCGTCGAGCAACGCGGTATTCTCCGTGGCTAGTTCAGCGGTCACTTCGCGCGCTTTTTCCCAAGTAGGTCTTTAGACAACGGAGCAGCGCCGACGGTATTCGGTTCGGCAAGCTCTCGAGTTTTCATGCGTTCGGGCGTGTGCAGATCACGCTGACTTGGTTCGTATTTTGCCGGCTCGCCACTTTCTGTGATAACCCACGACAACGGGCGGCGCGTGTTCTTAACTGACTCTTGTAACAGGTTTAATCCTTGCATAAAGGCTTCGGGACGAGGCGGACAACCAGGTACGTAAACGTCAACTGGTAAGAACTTATCCACTCCCTGTACTACACTGTAGATATCAAACATACCACCGGAATTTGCGCAAGATCCCATGGAAATCACCCAACGAGGTTCCAACAACTGTTCGTACAGGTGCTGCAAAACGGGAGCCATTTTTCGAAACACAGTCCCGGATACCACGATCAAGTCTGATTGCCTCGGGGTGGCACGAATTACCTCTGCACCAAAACGTGAAATATCGTGGCGCGACGTAAACCCGGTAGCCATTTCCACGTAACAACACGACAGGCCAAAGTTGAACGGCCAAATTGAATTTGAGCGGGCCCAAGCAACCAAGTCCTCAAGGCGCGCAGTTAAGAAACTTTTAGACGCTTCTTCTTCGTATACGTCGTCCGACCGAGTCATCAACTCGTCCGGTGAGGTTTTGACTAAGCGCCAGCGCATTAAGACGAAGATCTCCGTGCATACGCATCAGGCATCGTGTGTCGCGATTTGATACCCCAATCTAAAGCACCGGTGCGCCACTCATACGCAAGCGCGACCAAGAGCATGACGATAAATACTGCGATCGCGATGTAGCCCATCCATCCTACTTCCCAGAAGGCTATTGCCCAAGCGACGATAAAAATCGTCTCTAAGTCAAATATCACAAAGAAAATCGCGACGAGATAGAACTCGATCGACAAGCGCATATTCTCTGCTTCACCGACAGGTACGATACCGGATTCGTAAGGAATGTCCTGAGCTCGACCGTGCCTCGCTTTTGCACCAACGAACCAAGAAAACAGTAGAGTTACAGAGAGAATTACTATTACTGCTAGTGTGTACAGAAGAAATGGTAATATTTCAACGCTTTCAACGTTCACAGTAGTTTAGCACCATGTAATAGAGTGAAAACAGCCAATCAGATTGAGCGAACTTGCACTTGTGGAAGAGGTCAGCAGCGAGTGAACAGAACGGCATGAACACTCATGAGCTGTGTTCGACACAACGCAGCAATAAATTTTCGACTGTTAGGAAGATAACTTAGAAAAAAATGGAAAGTCCACCCTTGTGAACTGCCGAAGTATTTTAATGAGTCGTCGTTATGAACTGTTTGTTGATTGTCATAGTCAAACCAATTTGAGAATTTCGTATACTTTGTTTGCGTCGATGTGTACTACGCCTTTATTTACCGCATCTAAGTCGCAACAATACCTGCTAAAGAATATCAACCATGAGTACCGACAACGACGTTAACTTCTATCAAGAAATTTCTAGTTCTCGCCCAGAGTTGGTCTGGTCAGTTGCTGCCTTGTTAGGACTGAATGCAGTAATACTACTGGGCTGGTGGGTTGTGTTTCCCTCCGATGTCGAGAGTAATGGAGCACAACTGTTTTTTATTCTATTATGGGGAGCTATTGCATACGCAATCTATCGTGGGCATAGCTGGGTGCGATACGCAATCGCAGTCGTAGTCGTCGCAGGGTTCGTTGAAATCATCAATGCCCACGCTCCTGGTGAACTAATTAAGACTCTCAGCTGGGACGAAAGAGTTACTAAGTTAATCGGAGTCGTTGCTGTAGTGCTACTGTTTTATCCAAGTTCGCACCGTTGGTATAAGTTCGTTAAAGAAACGCGAAAACGGTATGAAACAGCCCAAAAAACCGCACCAAAATCGTAAGACCTCAACATCACGCAGCCCGAGGTCAAATTGAAGCTTGGTAACACTCATAGCTTAGTTCTCGTCTTTGCGTGTGCCGCGGTAACTCCGTTGTTGGTCATGGGTATATTTTCTTTCTTCCCCTCGACTTGGACGGAGAACGCATGGAATCTAGGTATAGTGTTTTTTATTCTCTATCTTTTTGTAGTAGGTGCTTTCACCCTGTTGTGCTTTCGAGTAGCGCAGACGTTTGGACTTCATCAGATCCTTATATTTTCGATCACAGCTTTGATAGTGGTCCGCGGAAAACAACTACTTGTGTCTTCAACCGACTTTCACGAAATCATTGAAGCGGGAGCGCTATTTGGCGCTTGTTTGCTCGTCTTTTGTTTAACTCTGTTGATGCAACGAAGAAAACGGGAATAATCAGAAATTAAGGAGATAGGAACTATGAAGTACCACTCAGGTAAGCGTTTCGGAGCGATTTTGTTGTTGGCGTTATTTGGTTGGATGGTTCACAGCCAAGAGACCAACGATGTCGAAGTTGTCGAAAACGTCATTTACGGGCACAAGGCGGGCATGGCCCTCATTTACGATGTTTTCAAACCTGCTAAACAAAATGGTACTGCGATCATTTTTATGGTTAGTTATGGTTGGTGGTCTCAGCGGGAATCGCCCGAGGAACACCAAGAAATGTTTCAAGATTACTTAGATCGCAATCTAACTGTCTTTGCCGTTTATCACGGCAGTGCTCCGGAGTTCAAAGTTCCTGACGCCGTGTCTGATGTACGTCGTGCAGTCCGGCACATCAGAGTGCACTCTGAAGAGTATGGCGTAGACGATAATAAATTTGTAACGTGGGGCTACAGCGCTGGAGGACATCTGAGTTTGATGCTAGCTCTAGACAGTGACCCTGGCGATGAGAGTTCGCGCGATCCGATAGAAAGAGTCTCCAATCGAGTCGCGGGAGCGCTGGCAATTTTTCCTCCGGTTGATCTCACTGAACATGTTGGACCGGACGGTGATGCTGATACTTTTCCAGCATTGGATTTCGACGTAGAGCTAGTCGAGAGTGTGTCACCGATTTTCAAAGTATCAAAAGACGATCCACCGATCTTGCTGGTCCACGGTGATGACGATGGAATCGTAGATATTGAACATAGCGAACGCATGCGCGACGCCTTGAAGAAAGTAGGAGTTTCTGTTCACTTAGAGGTCATCAAAGGAGCAGGACATGGCTTTTACGAAGACGCTTATCACGAACAATATCAAAAAGCAGTCTTCAAATTCTTAGAAGATCATAAATTTGTCGACTAGTCCTGAGGTAATTCAGCCTTTGCGTCGATTACCTTGAAATTTCTGTTCTAACAGTCGAAATCTTGAATTACCCAACTGTTTTTGTCTTTAGTGCATGCCTTCTCAAGAGTACAGCAATATGTTGATTCGGAAAAATCCAAGAACGAGTCTATTCAAGTAGAAGAATTTGTCGTACCCACCCGCGGAACTCATCGAACATCTCCCTTCGTCTCAACAAGTTGAGGACATGTTATATTCTGCGTATACCAAGATTTAACAGAGACAACGACGGATAGTCGAAGAATCGTTTCTAAATTTGCTAAAAGCGATTAACGGCCGAATATTGATTCGACAAACTCTCTTTCTTTACAACGTATAAGTAACTCCCAGTTATTCTTCGCGAACTGTAACTTGTTGATCGACAAGCTCTTTTGTTGGATGCGCTCTATAAACATCGTCGGAATAATGTAAAAACTGATTTCGGAATCTCCATTGTCTGTACGGCAATTTACACCCACAATCGCGTCCGCAGTAAGCGTACTGTGTACGTACGACTTAACATCGGACTTATAGGTACGATCCGCCCCTCCGCGTGACCCACCAGAAAAAGAGACAGATTTACCTTTGCTAACGGTTTTAACTTGTACTCTTACTATTTCGTGAACGTTTGTTTCAACTAGTATGTCGTAGGTCGAATGTGGAAGATCAACGCGGGATGCGTTGTATCCACGCTCAAGTAACGCAGCTAACAACCTACTTTCGTTAGCAAATCCCCTAGCAGACGCCAACCTACCCTTAGACTGAGAGGCTTGAATATCCGTCATTTGCGCAAAACCAGAACGTAATCATCATCTATCCGTTCCTTTCGAGGGACTTTAATGAAGTGGTTAATAATGGTTGAAATGAAGCAAGATTCAACAGTAAACCCAACTTTAAGTGCTTCGGAATAAAGATAGCGCCAAGTTTCGAACTCAATACCGCGAATACGGTTATTCCCAACAACAATCAAGTACACGGCTCCAGATCTAAGGACACGGTAAACTTCTCTTAGATTAGTAAACATGTCCCATAGATACTTCGTGGCGATGAACGCGCGACGAGGATCAGTTTCAAATATTTTTGCTATGACTCTGTCAGCTTCGACACATCCAGACGAATGAAGTTTTGCGTACTCTTTAGCACGAACAACCTCAGTACCAATGTGTTGCTTCTTCAGGGGTTGCAACGACCCTGTCGCAAATCCAAGCCAGTAAATCTCAAGCTGATGTGTTCTCGGGTAATCTACGGCATTCACATACGGTGGTGAGGTCAGTGATAAGTCGATACTCTCAGAGTCAATCGCCGACATATCGCGCGCGTCCATATTTTCGGGTACGAATACATTTCCCGATGGCTTTAGTGAAGACAACTGAAGCATATTTTTAACTTGAAATTCGGTGCGCTTCACAAAGAGCTCAAGAGCCATGTTTGGAACTACTTGTTTGTTTAAATTCTTTCTGATAACAGTTCTAGTACAGTTGTTGTCCGCTTGGGACACGTGTCTGACAATAGATGAGAAACAAATGTTGAAAAAATCCTTAGTCTGTCGTGTTGTATCACACGCTTCGATCTCTCTCTTTACGTGCGCTAGTTCCTTGAGAACAAAAGGTCGAAACCATTTATCGCGATAAGGAAAGTGCGGTACTCCATCCAAGTGCGATGGCTCTGTATATGATTCAATTCGTTGACGCAGTTGTCTCCATGCTCTTACAAGAACGTCTTCGCTGAGCACTGTAGTCTTCACAGTTGTGAGGAACCGAGCTAACGGGTCCACATCAATTCCAATGCTATGTCGACCGAGTATAGAAGCTTCTAAATTGGTTGTTCCACTTCCCATAAATGGGTCTAAGACTAGGTCACCTTCCCTTGAAAACCGCTTGATGACCCAACGTGGTAGTTCAGGAAAAAATTTTGCGGGGAACTTGTGAATGCCGTGAGTCAATGCTCTCTGGTCACGACTAATGAATAAGTAGCTCTCACCCGGCTTAATCGAGAGTGAAATAGGAATTTCACCCTCAATACGGATCGGTTCCTTGGACTGGTCTATGTTGAATTCTTGGAAGTTGTCTTCGTTTACCTCTCCAAGTTTGGGTAGTTCCAATGTAGCCATCATTATGTACTCATGGTCGATACAGAACGTTCGAACGGTAGAAAAGCTGGGAAACGTGCGTAAGACTGAAAAGAGTCTATTCTACTGAACATTATTATAAATTTTAGTGGTGTAGGTGTAGGCCTAAGACATCATAGACCGCGTTTGTTAAATCCAATGCCGCGCATTCACTCGGGGTAGCACGACTCATCCAAAGCCTATTCGCTATCTCCAAGCTAAGGATGGCGATATCGTGCCTCACAGGAGTGGGTAAAAAATTTTATTTGGTGCACCACCGGCGATAGCAAATGGTAGCAATAGTGCAACCGGAAACTCAAAATCAAGACGCATTGCATTCTCTGACGTTAAGAGACTGAGTACCTTCAAGATTCCAAAGGTACCTGTTTAGAAGGGTGAAATTCAAGGAATATCCTACTCGTAGTCCCAATTCGATTTTGGTCGTCGCACAATTAATCTGGATCGACTTACTTCTGCAAAAAACGACCGAGCAAATCAGTGTAATCAACCATTTGTTATAATAGGAGTTTACTGGTTTAAATAACCAGTTTTTCCTGAATTTCACACTCGAGTATGCAACCCCAACTACGCGATTCTATACCTGTTTCAAACGAAAACCTAAGAACCGAAACTTCCGAAAAAACTAGACACGAACACCAAGACTCTTGGCTCCACAAATTTCTGAAGCGATTCGGCGGGAAAACAATTTATGTATATGACAAGCTATACCTAACTCGGTATTACCTATTGGGGGACGGTAGCGGCAAGTCGTTTGAAATCTACGTACATCACATGCATGCGACAGACAGCTTCAGATGGTTGCACAACCACCCATGGAAATGGTTTTTATCTTTTGTATTCTCCGGTTCCTATATTCAAGACACCTACGATCGGAACACCAACAAGTTCGGTAAACAACACATTCGATGGTTTAATGTATTTCGTGGGTTGAATCGTTACCACTCAATTCGTGAACTGCCTCGCGGGTCCGCGTGGACTCTCGTCCTCGCGCCGCCGAAATTAAAAGACTACAACTGGGGCTACTGGGACCACGAAACCAACGAGCACGTTGGGGACAACGTAATCGGGCACGAGTCGGCTCATATTGAGATTTTTGGAAACAAACAGCTAAGAGACTAGTTAGTCCAAATTCGTGTTCTCTAGAGATTTAGTCTCTGTAGAACTCTCCTGTTGACCCATACTCTCAAAACTGAAGTTCCCCTCTGACACATCTACAGCGATCGTACTTTGCGGGGGTAATTCTCCAGCCAAAATTTTCTTGGCTAAAGGATTTTCTAAATATTGCTGAATCGCGCGCTTGAGCGGGCGAGCACCGTATATTGGGTCAAACCCGGCCTTACTTAACAGATCCAGCGCGGCATCGTTAATAACGAGACCAAATCCTTGGTCTTGGAAACGCGTACGTAAATGCTCGACTTGAATCGCTGCGATTGAACGGATGTGATCTGCATTCAAAGAATGAAATACCACTGTTTCGTCGATGCGATTCACGAATTCCGGACGAAAGTGTTGAGTCACGATTTCCATAACTCGTTCTCGCATCTGAACATAAGATACATCGGTGGTTGTATCGAAGAGATCTGAGCCGAGATTGGAGGTCATAACGACTACGGTGTTCCGAAAATCTACCGTTCTCCCCTGACCGTCTGTCAGACGTCCATCTTCTAAGACTTGCAAAAGGATGTTGAATACGTCTGGATGAGCTTTTTCTATCTCATCTAACAACAATACAGAATACGGTTTTCGTCGTACTCTTTCAGTGAGAAACCCACCTTCATCGTAACCGACATAACCAGGTGGAGCACCTATCATCTTCGCGACCGAGTGTTTTTCCATGAACTCGGACATGTCTAAACGAACTAGAGCAGATTCAGAGTCAAACAAAAACTCTGCAAGTGCTTTACACAGTTCAGTCTTACCAACTCCAGTCGGTCCCAAGAACAAAAACGAACCGTTAGGTCGATTTTCTTCGGCTAGACCAGCTCGACTTCGTCGTATTGCATTGGCAACTACGCTCACAGCTTCGTTTTGACCAACTACACGACGGTGTAACATCTCTTCTAAGCGGAGTAATTTTTCTTTTTCGCTCTCTAACATTCGAGCAACCGGAATACCAGTCCACGCGGACACTACTTCTGCAATCTCGTCTTCGGTTACCTTCGTACGCAACAGCTTAAAGCTACCGTTTTGGCCCTGGGGTTCCACCGATGTGAGAGTGGCTTTCTCCAATTCTGGGATCTTACCGTAACGGAGTTCCGACATTCGTGCAAGATCGCCACGACGCTCTGCTGCTTCGTATTCCAAACGCGCTGCTTCTAATTGTTCCTTGACTTGATGCGTGCTCGACACGATTTCTTTTTCAGATTGCAGCACCCGACTCAATTCATCGAGTTCCTTTTCGGCAATTTCGATAGCTTCATCAAGTTCCGTTAATCGCTTAATCGACGCGTCATCTGACTCTTTCTTGAGTGATTCCTGTTCCATCTTCAGTTGAATTAGTCGTCGATCCAAACGATCGATCGTTTCAGGTTTGGAATCGATCTCCATGCGTATCCGACTCGCAGCTTCATCTACAAGATCAATAGCTTTGTCGGGTAGCTGACGATCCGATATGTATCGGTGCGATAGAGTTGCTGCTGCAACCAGTGCAGGATCAGTGATTTCCACTCCATGATGAACTTCGTACCGTTCATTTAACCCTCGCAGAATCGCAATTGTGTCTTCAACGGATGGTTCGTCTAACTGTACTCGTTGAAAACGTCTCTCTAATGCTGCGTCTTTTTCAATATATTTCCGATATTCGTCTAGTGTAGTCGCGCCTACGCAACGCAACTCACCACGTGCGAGAGCTGGCTTGAGCATGTTGCCGGCATCGATGGATCCCTCTGAAGCACCAGCACCTACCAACGTGTGCAGTTCGTCAATGAAAAGGATTACGGAACCATCTTGGTGCGCTAAGTCGTTGAGGAGTGCTTTCATACGTTCTTCAAACTCTCCACGATATTTCGTCCCCGCGACCATAGCACCCATGTCCAGAGCAAGCACTCGCATGCTCTGCATACTCTCAGGCACCGTTTTGTTCACAATCCGTTGTGCCAATCCTTCGACGACTGCAGTTTTTCCAACCCCAGGTTCCCCAATTAAAACTGGATTGTTTTTTGTTCGGCGCTGAAGTACCTGAAGAGTTCGTCGAATCTCGTCATCTCGACCAATCACTGGGTCAAGTTTTCCATTTTCGGCGCGATCGGTTAGGTCTATGGTGTATTTTTTCAGCGCGTCGCGCTGTTCCTCCGCACTAGGATCAACAACTTTTGCGCCTTTGCGAACACTATCTATTGCTGATTTAAGTGCTTCTTTTTGAACTCCCCATTTGTAAAGAATATCGGCTGTTTTATCCTTCACTTCAATGAGTGCTAAAAGAAACAATTCACTCGCAATGTAAGCATCTTCGTTCTTCTGCGCGAGTTTGTCCGTGGTATTTAACACCCCTGTTAGTGCTCGACTAGGAACGACCTCACCGCTCCCGCCAGTGACCTTCGGCAGAGATTCTAAGGTCCGATCTACTTCTTCGTTAATGCCTTTTAAATTTCCATCAGCAACCGCTAAGATACTTGGAATTGTGCCGTCTTTTTGCTTGACCATTGCACCCAAAACATGCACGGGTTCCAACACTTGATGATCGTGCTTTAAGGCCAAACTCTGCGCATCCTGAAGCACTTGCTGAAATCCAAGAGTT
The DNA here is from genome assembly GCA_009837185.1 of Gammaproteobacteria bacterium. Taxonomy (GTDB): domain Bacteria; phylum Pseudomonadota; class Gammaproteobacteria; order Pseudomonadales; family Azotimanducaceae; genus Bin55. The sequence goes on from VXUA01000082.1 coordinate 43,854, forward strand.
AGTTTGTCAAATCGCATTTGTTATTTGGTTCGCACTATTGCTATATCCAATAACTAGGGGCATTTTCAGCAATCACAAGGGAGCAGCTCTAGTAAAGAAATGGAAGATCGCGCAACCCCAACAGCGAAATTACATCTCCAAGAAGGTGTTCCACGTGGAACATCTGTACATGGTTATTCCCAGTGTACCGAGATTTCTAACAATCAAGCTGTTTCAAAGCAAAGAGTCTAATCCACAGTTAACAGTGAGGGTTCCTCCATCAATCTAGAACAACCTTAATGGAAAACCCGATTCCCTATTGAGGAGAGTCTCCTCAAATAGGCGACCCTATATGTTCTCGAAGTATCTCAGAGTTGTATTGGGAGACAGCGTTCTAAGTGATAGCTTTTGCCCTCGCAGTTTTGTTGTCTCGACCTCTCGGTCGAACCCGTTAGATTTTTGTTAACGGTGGCAAGACGCCCGCCTCAGCGTCCTTAGTCATGCCTGTTTAAAATCTGCGACAGATAGGTCGGTCGTGTCGAGTGTGATCTGTAATGCAGTCGATGGTGTGTTGTTCGCCTACAGTTGGCTAAATCTTACGTTTTTTTGGACACTTAATACGCAAACTAGGGTGGAGCTAAGTCGCCTTGGGTTCGATATCAAGAATGGTCGAAGAACCGCCAACAATTTGTACCCGAGTTCCTTTCGGTATCGCGGTATTAGCACGCACTGACCACCGCGTATCTCCAATCTGTGTGCTAATCTGACCGGGGCTGTCGAGTGCATCCTCCATGACAAACTCAGTGCCTACCATGCTTCCAACTTTATCATGCCACTCGACGTCTCGCGTTGGGTCGGTAGTTCGGAAAAACTTGTAATAAATGAAGGTTGCGATAGTTGCCGCGATTGCGAAGGTAATGATTTGAAAGACAGCATCCAAGCCGGGAAACAGGAATGCAACTATTGACATTCCGATACCGGCGACAGCAATTCCAATAAGAAAACCACCTGCTCCCAATACTTCGGCCACGCCAAATACTAGTCCCACTCCTAACCAAATGAGTGCCCATACATTGTTCATCGTGGAGATCCTCCTTGCGAAGACGTATCACTGTTTATGTCTCTAACTATATCACTGATTCCTGCGATTGAGCCGATCACATTCGCCGCTTCCAATGGAATCATCATGACTTTATTGTTTGGTGATGCTGCCAGTGCCGCAAGCGCATCAACGTACTTCTGTGCAACAAAGTAGTTAATCGCTCGGTTATCGCCTTGTGCGATCGCATCAGACACCATTCGAGTAGCATTTGCTTCAGCTTCGGCTAGTCTTTCCCGTGCTTCAGCTTCGCGTCTCGCCGCTTCCAATTCTCCGTCTGCTTCAAGAATTGCTGATTGTTTCTGACCTTCGGCAACTTGGATTGCGGATTCACGTTCACCTTCTGCTTCTAATATCTGCGCACGCTTTTCTCTTTCAGCTTTCATTTGTCTTGCCATAGCTTGCACCAAATCGTGCGGAGGAGACACATCACGAATCTCAATACGCGTGACTTTCGTTCCCCACGGATCGGTAGCTTGATCAACTTTCTTCAGAAGTTCTATGTTGATACGATCTCGATTCGATAGGATCTCATCAAGTTCCATTGATCCGAGCACCGCACGGATGTTGGTCATTACAAGATTCTTCGTGGCAAGCTCGAGGTTTGAGATCTGATATGCAGCTTTGGACGCATCTAGGACCTGATAAAAACAGATTGCGTCACAGGTCACCAGCGCATTGTCCGAAGAAATCACATCTTGAGCTGGAATGTCAAGGACTTGTTCCATCATGTTGAATTTCCGCCCCACTGCTTCGAGGACCGGAGTGAGAAGATTCAAGCCCGGTGTAATCGTTCGGGTGAACTTACCAAAGCGTTCTACTGTCCAGTGATAGCCTTGAGGTACTATGCGAATAGATCGCAAAATTATGACAAGGGCAAACAGCAGTATTAAGCCGATGACTATAGGGATGGCATATTCCATATCAAAGTTCCTACCAGTTGTTTATTCTAAAGGCAAATTTCGTGCCTAGCATTGTAGCTAACTACTTGTGGGCACTTCGTTGAATGGGATACCTTTATCGATACGCACTTCTTGGGGTAATCCTAAAACTCGTTCCGCTAGTATATTGAGCATGATTTCATCGGTGCCACCTGCGACTCGAAATCCGGGCGAGTTCAAGAATGTGTCAAAGTATCGTGCTTGTTCCGAAGTGGATAACGAGCCAGCCATTTCCAACAAATCCAATGCAAAAGACGCCATGTCTTGAATCTTTGACGCCCCTACGAGTTTGCTGATGGAGTGCTCCGGACCAGGGGTTTCACCGCGCGATAAAGCAGTAAGTGCACGATATCCAGTATATCGTAAACCACTCTCTTGACAATACCAATTTGCAAGCGCGCTACGCACCTGGGAGTCGTCGATTGCCGGTCGATCTTCAATCATTAATTGACTTGCGAGTTCGAAGACATTCTTAAATGCTACACCCCCATCACCAGTGCCCAATGCAGCTCGTTCATTCATCAATGTCGTGATCGATACTTTCCATCCCTGGCCAACTGCTCCGAGTCGATTTGCGTCGGGGATTTTTACGTTTTGGAAGAACACCTCGTTGAAGTTAGATGAACCGGAGATCTGTTTAATCGGCTTTACGTCAATTCCTAGCGACTTCATGTCTACGAAGAAATATGTCAAACCTTCATGTTTTGGCACGGTTGGATCGGTGCGTACAACGATGATCCCAAAATCACTGTAATGCGCACCTGAAGTCCATATTTTTTGACCGTTTACAACCCAGACATCCCCTTCTTGAATTGCTCGTGAACGAATTCCAGCGAGATCAGAGCCCGCTATTGGTTCGCTGAATAATTGACACCAAATATGTTCCCCTGAAGCCAGTTGAGGTAAATGTTTTTGTCTCTGCTGATCGGTTCCCCAATGCATCAGAGTCGGTGCGGCCATCCCAATCCCAATGTCAAATATTCCGAGAGGTAGGTCGTACTTTGACTCTTCTTGTTGCCAAATCACCTGTTCAATCGCAGATGCATTTCGACCGCCATACTTCTCAGGCCAACGAATACACGCCCATCCCGCATCAGACTTTCGTCGTTGCCAGAGTTTACACTGCTGTATCTCAGTTAAACCCTTAAGTTCGTCTTTGGTTGGCACATTCCGTTGTAACCATTCCCTTACTTCTTTGCGAAAGCTAGCTTCTGAAGGCGTGTCGTTGAAATCCATAGAACTTGACTAATTCAAGGTTACCTCTATGCAACCTTATTTCGTTGTTCATGTGCGGTGATCAAACGATCTTGCCACCAGTGTTCGCTACCCAAGTTCAAAGCCAACAATTTTGCTCTCCGGTAATACAGCTGGCAGTCAAATTCCCATGTAAAGCCCATTCCGCCGTGCGTTTGAATGTTCTCTTTTGTCGCGTAGTAGTATGCCTGAATAGCACTGACACGGCAAGTCGCTGCAGCCAGCGGTAAGTCTGCGTGGCCACCTGCGAGAGTCCAGGTACCATAGTAGCAGTTTGAGCGTGCTAGAGTGTGCTTTACGTACATGTTTGCAAGTTTGTATTTAATCGCTTGAAAGCTCCCAATCGGGCGACCAAAAGCGTAACGAGACTTGGCGTATTCCGTGGCTTGCGCGAGCGTGCTCTCCGTCCCACCGACCTGTTCCCAAGCTATTAGAATTGCTGCCCGATCAAACACCGCGTTCATCGTCTCCCAACCGTATCCATCGGTACCGATCAACTCACCGTATGCGCGATTAAATTCAAGCGTTGCGTGCGATCGAGTTGGGTCGATACTATCAACGATCTCGTAGGAGAATTCTTTAGATTCAACGCAATAGAGACTTGTACCGTTACCTTTGTCCGACATGACGAGAACTATCACAAAATCTGCAACGTCTCCGTCGGTTACGGCGATTTTTCGTCCAGAAATCTTCCCATTTCGAGCAATAGTCTGAATGTTCCGCGGTGTGGAACGACCAAGATCTTCAACAAATGCCAAGGTACCAATGGTTTCTCCGTTTGCTAACTTTGGTAACCATCTTTCACGTTGGCCGGGAGAACCATCACGAAGTAACAGCTCAGAAGCTAAATAAACAGAAGACGAGAAAGGAGTCGGTGCGAGTGCTCTACCAAGTTCTTCGGCGATTACGGCAAGCTCGTAATAAGTAAGCCCCAATCCACCATACTCTTCAGGTATAACAGTAGCCTGCCAACCTAATTCTGCTATCTTTCTCCACAAATCTCTATCAAAAGGATCATTCCCTTCTAAAATCTTTCGAACGACAGTGGTTGGACAATGCTGTGTCAAGAACGCACGAGCTTGTTCTCTAAGTAAGTCCTGTTCTTTGGAAAACTCGAAGTTCAAGACACTGGTTTTGACAATAATTTCGGTAACACAAGGGAATCATTGAATTTTAATGTCGATAATAAATTTGTAATTGGTATATGTCAGATTTTGATTATCGAAATATAGGATTTGTACGCGTAGGTGCAGTTGCCCCGGCAACTCAGCTGGCCGATCCGCTCACGAACGCAGAAATCCATCTTGAGCATTACCAAGAATTGGTCGACGCAGGCTGTGCGATCGTATTATTCCCCGAGTTGTCTCTTACCGGATACAGTTGTGAGGATCTGTTTTACACACATGACTTACGTACACGAACCATAGACGCAATCTGCTATCTTGCGTCGCAAACTAATGAAGTCGTTCTAGTTTTTGGGGCACCAGCGACATTCGGTTCTTCGAAACAAATCTTGAATTGTGCAGTTGTCTGCTCGGAAGGCGAAGTTGTCGGTGTTGTGCCGAAGATTGCAATTCCAAACCACGGCGAGTTCTATGAGCGACGATGGTTTACTTCCGGTGAGGGTATCGAATGGTTTGGTCAATTTGATGGAGAAGAATTTATGGTTGGTTCGAACCAGACCTTTTCCGTCGGGCGAAATGTGAAATTTGGCGTAGAAATCTGCGAAGATCTTTGGGTTCCCAACCCACCCTCGAATAAGTTGGCTGCTAATGGCGCTGAATTGATCCTCAACCTGTCAGCAAGTAACGAATTGGTCACAAAGACATCCTATCGGCGAGATCTCGTACGAGTCCAGAGTGCAAAGTGTGCCTGCGCGTACGTTATGGCGAGTGCGGGTCCTCTAGAGTCTTCTAAAGACACTGTTTACGGTGGACATCTTCTCGCTTTCGAAAACGGAGACTTATTAGATGAAACGACAAGATATTCAGAACTGTCCAAACAACTAATCGTCGACTGTGATGTTCATCGAGTAGCATTTGAACGAGCTCGGTCTTCCACTTTTCCTCCACCCGATTTGGACGAAATGTTGGATGTCCCCCTCAATCCTACCGGTCCGTTGACGAATACTGTACGGAAGGTTGATCCAACGCCCTTCGTGCCGCAGGACGACGATCAACTAAATGCGCGGTTAAGCGAGATATTTGATATTCAAATTCTTGGATTGTCTCGTAGAATGCAAGCTTCTGGGAAAATGAACTTGGTTCTCGGGTTGTCCGGTGGAGTGGATTCCACCCTAGCATTCTTAGTCTGCATAGAAGCTCTACGTGGCTTTCAACAGAACAACGCGGAATTGATCTCGGTAACGATGCCCAGTTTTGGTACTTCAGACCATACGTTAACGTCGGTGCGAGAACTGGCAGCAGCGACAAAAACCAAACTCAAGGAATTGGAAATTAAAGATGCAGTTGAGGCACACCTCAAACTCATCGAGCACGATGGTTCTCGAGACATCACCTTTGAAAATGCGCAGGCACGAGAAAGAACCAAAGTTCTATTCAATCTCGCCAACATGCACGACGGAATTGTAGTGGGATCTGGGAACATGTCAGAACTTGCTCTAGGCTGGTGCACATTCAACGGTGACCACATGAGTTCCTACAACGTAAATGTTGGCATACCAAAGACTTTGGTACGAAGTATGGTAGACTGGTATGCCCAATCTTTTGCCAAGACCAAATTACGCTCGGTGCTGGAGCGAATTTTGAACACGCCGTCTTCGCCTGAGTTGTTGGAACCAAAAGAGGGCGAGATAGCCCAAGAGACAGAGAAAATTTTAGGACCCTATGAAGTTCAAGATTTTTTTCTTTATTACTATATGAGAACCGGAGCGTCCGTCCGAAAACTGTACGAACTCGCCAAATTGGCCTTTACCGATAAATACTCACCACTCGACTTAAAGTTGTATTTGACGATCTTTGTCGATCGTTTTTTCAGTTCGCAGTTCAAACGTACGACGTTACCCCCAGGACCCAAAGTAGGAACTATTAGTCTTTCCCCACGAACAGATTGGAGGATGCCAGATGAGATTGATCCAAAGCACATCATCGAAGAGGTACGTCTGTTATAGTGTTATGAGAAAGTTTGTTATATTGTTTGTAGTTTTCCTATTCTTTGGAAACTCTCTTCAGAGTCAGAGTACGCAACGTCAGTACTGCGGTGAAGAGGGTGTGTGGCTCCAGGTCCTAGGTTCTGGTGATTTCGATCTCCAAAACAAACGCGCGACGGAAAGCTATATAGTCTGGAACGACAACGTCGCTACGTTTTTGATTAATGTCGGTGAAGGAACTTCAACACGTTTCGACGAGAGTGGTGCTAAATTTAGTGATATCGAAGCGATATTGCTCACTCAAAATACGATCAGCCAAACCGCTGACTTCCCTGCGATGATTGGTAGTTCCGCGCGTGCTTATCGAGAAAAACCATTGTGGGTGTTTGGTCCAAAAGGTTCCGACGAGTACTTTTCAACTTCTGAAATCTTGGAAAAATTACTTGGCGAAGACAGTGCTTTTCCTCAGTTAGCGCCCGTACTAAAATCGGTGAATACGATGGGCTATTCGATACGAAGTACGGACATTCTTGCGATTGGTCGCCAGCACTGGTCAGACTACGGAACCGAGACCTATCAGTTATCTGCTATACCAGTTCACCACGGCGACGTGCCGACCCTTGCTTGGCGGGTAGACATTGGCGATCACTCACTAGTATTCGCATTAGCGTTTAGTAATCGCAACGATGTACTGGCAAATTTTGCGAAGGACGCTGACATCATTGTGTTCACGCACGCACTCCCGGTGGGTACAGTGGGACCAAACACAGACAAATATTTGTTACCGCGAGAAATCGGGAGAATTTCAAAACGTGCCGATCCTCGCTTTATTGTCTTGGGCGGACGTAACTGGCGAACCCAAGGTCGGGAATCGAACTCAGTGGAAGAAATTCAAAAAGAATTCGAAGGTAAAATACTCCTGCCCGACGACCTCAAGTGTTGGGGACTACAAAGAACACGTTAGGAGTTTGACTTTGGGAAAAGGTGACATACGCACGCGACGAGGCAAGATTGTTCGCGGTACAAACGGCAATACTCGCCCAAAAAAGAAAAAGCCAGCACCAAAAAAAAGTACTGACGAGAGTTAGTTTACCCCCGCCGGCAACGACGACATTAACATGTGCGCTTTCACCTCGTCGGATAGTAAGCGCGAGACCCGTCACGGCGAATTTCGCCATCCTGAACAAGTTTCGTTAGTGCAACGCTTACACTTTGCGCTTTGTTGCTCTTGACATCGATCCCCATTTCTTCGCAGATTGCCTTACGTCGAATGCCTGGTTTTGCCTTGACCAACTTCAATATTTGTGAACGTCGATTTTCTGACACGTTTCGACTACCCGAGACCGTGCGTTCATATTGCACGACTGCAACCATATGTCGATCAAGATCGGCAATCTGCTCTTCAATATCTCTAATTTGTTGCTCGTATTCTCGCTTCAGTTCTAAGATTCGACTTTTTTCGTCAGCAACATAATCCGCAAATGTCTTAGCTTCCATCAGTGTACCAATCCTCCTTTAATAT
>VXUA01000086.1 GCA_009837185.1 Gammaproteobacteria bacterium
GGTCTCGATATATTTGTTACGCAACTTCAAATACACCAAATACTGACGTTCAATTATTAGTACACTAAACTGATGTTAAGAATTATTAAATTCGCGATCAAAGGAATAGAGTTAAGCACACATACGTCGGTGCCAATTGACGGGATTACTAAACGTTTGAAACAATTTTCACTTATGAAGGCTGTATTTGGAAAGACTCAGCGAATAGTAGCTCGAACGAGAAACGAAAATATTAAGATGTATCGTCTTGGGGTTCCATTTTTGATATTGGGTAAACCAGTGCTATATGTACGTATGATGGCGGATGAAACGGGGACTGTAATCTCGGGAAGATTTACATTTTCAATTCTTAGCCGAGCGATTTTCTGGTTGGGTCACCTTGGTGTGATTGCAATGTTTGGAATTGGAATCTTTCGCATTGTCTCCGCACAATCAAGAGACGAACCCTTCGTGTGGTACCTCTACGGTTCTCTCGCACTATTAGTTTCAGGGATGATAGGCTTTCTAATTTACTCGTGGTATAGTTGGACATGGCAGAATCGCCGCGCCGATATGACGATGCTAACTGAACGTCTAAAGTTCATTTTGACTTCGAAAGCACCGGATTCCAAGAATAAAACTCAGTAGTCCGGTGGATCTTCCATCTGGTCAGCTAGCTTGAACGTAATCTCACTCTCTACATTCTCTGTCGATACGAAAATTCCATCTTTCTTCGCGGGGCGAAAGACCCAAGATCGCACATATCTCAACGCTTCCTCATCAAAAACCTCGGGTGGCTCAGATTGAACCACGGACACATTGGTTACGGTTCCGTCTGCTTGAATGTCATATCGAACGGTTACCGTTCCAGTGACTTTTGACTTTTTCGCGTCCTCCGGATACACGAGATCATCCCACGATATCAACGAGAAGGGATGACTGGAAGAGGACACACAACCCAACAGAGCAAAGGTACAAGTAAAACATATCACTAAGCAGCAACTAAGCAGGATCTGTCGATGTTTTAGTCGTGTTCGCATAATCGTCAATTCTCTACATTTTTCAATTCAGAGTCACACGCTAATTTACGAGTGGCCTTCGCTAAATGCTAAGATCGTGTCGTGCAGTTTCTTTTGAATCGAACTAAATCTCTCCGCGAGTTTAAACTGTTCTTTTGCACGATCCAAATTTTCACCAACTCGTTTCACTTTAAAGTACTGATTGCCGAGAATGTGATCCGTTAGAAATCGCACTCCTAACATCATACTCATGTGTATGGGTGCATTCGCGTAGTACTCAGCCTCCGACTTGGCGATTGGAAACTGCTCAAAAAAACCAGCGCTAACAGAAGTCAATCTTTTTGTAAGTTGTTTGTCATTCTCATAGTCCATCGCAACTGAGCGCACCAAGTCTCCGAAATCCCAAACTGGGTAACCCCACATTAGGGTATCGGTGTCAACAATACGAACAACTTTGTTGCTTGTGACGTCGAACAACAGATTGTTGACCTTGCAATCACCATGAATGATCTGTCGTTGAATTGTGAGTGGTCTGTGATTGACGATCTCCCGACACTGTTCTAAAAGCGAACGATCAATTTTCTTTTCGTGGTCAGACCAAACTCGCTCAAGTTCGTTCAGATAATACTGGAATTCGTGAAAATTTGGTATCGTCGGTTCTAACTGAACGGCACAATCTCGTAATCGAAAAAGAAACAAACCGAAAGCCTGCCCAGCGGCGTAAACCATCTCGTCAGGTAAACTCTGAAAATTTCTTGACGGATAGTAGACGAAACATCTCCAAACTTCTCCGTCGGAGTTCTCAAAACAGTCGTCACCGCCGACGGTGGGCACTAGTTGCGGAACTATGTCGAATACATGGTCATAGATTTTCTTGAAGTTGGTAACAATTCGCTTCGGATCCGTAAACACCTGTTTGTTAATTCGTTGAAGCACATAGCGATTGTCGACACAGAACGTGTCATTGATTAGTCCGTTCCCCAGTTTGGCTCGTGGTCCCGATAGTCCCCATTGTGCTAATACTTTGTTAGAGATCATCGGCGAAGGCTGTGGCTATTGGGAGAAGGTACTCCCCGAACGGACCCACTAAATTCGAATCATAAGAAGCCAGTCCTAGTGCAACGTCAGCTAGTCTTGCGAGCGCTTCGGATGCTGGTCGTAGTTCTGCTAGCTCAGGATATTGGTTGACCCATGTATCGAATATCGCACATTGGTTTTGCCAGCCGATGATCCAAGGAGAGAGATCTTCGCCTTGCTTGATTCGTCGAGCTAGGCGGGTAGCGAGGAGACTTTCCGCCGGAATTCGATCTACTATGCGATTGAGTGGAGTCTGTTGGTTATACGGACGCTTACACGCACTCTCTTCGCGCCCCTCCGCGCGCGCGGCGACGCGTTCCATGGATAGTAATCGCCCATACCATTTAACTGGTTCCAACATTTCAAACAACGGTTTTAAAGCCGTGCAGGGATGAACTTGGTGAATATTTAACACGTCTGGGAGAGCCAAAAAGGGTAGTCTCTGAAGGCTTACACTCAGTCGTTCATACATACTATCTGCCTGCTCTATGTCTAGCTCGCTCCAAAACCGTTCTGCGATAGCTGGGGCACGCGTCCAGACTCGCGTCAGCAAGAGTTCGTCGGTAACCAATTCCGACCACATGCACGCTTCGCCTCCAAGAATCGTACCTGATTCACTCTTGGATAGACTTGGAAACTCACCAAAATCCTGATGCCAGCGCACACCGTCGGCAACATGTGCGAGAACGGGATCGTTCCGGACTGTTTCATCCGCGTCCTGCCAAGCTTGCGAAGACATTTCTGGCGTATACAGATAGTGCAACGCCGCAGGGTAATGAAGATCCAAATAGTACGGTGCAGAAACAATCGTTGGGTATCCAGAAGCTAGCGAATTATCACGGGCTCGCAACCCACGCCAGGCCTGAACCGTGACCGATGTAGGTAACAGTTCGTGCAACGCTTCGTCCCAAACTATCGCTTTCTTGTTCAACTCCGATAAATGTTTACACACCTCTATAGTGAATTGCGCTTGAATGTCTCTTGAGTTCAAGAGGCCCTGAGCCGCAGCCCACGACTGAACTTTAGCGGATTTCTCCCAATAGAACGGATCTACTTCGTCTCCACCGACATGTACGTACTCATCTGGAAAGGTATGGGCTAATTCCTCGAACAGAGTCAATACCGCTTCCATTGTTTTCGGGTTCGAAGGATCGAGGCACCCGCGATGAGGTCCAAACTCCGTTAGGTCATCTTCTTTCTCGTCTCCGAAGCCCCACTCGAGGTGTTTGATTAACCAAGAAGAAGTGTGTCCAGGCACATCAAGTTCTGGTACGACTCGTATTCCTAGATCAGCGGCATAAGTGATCAGTTGCCTCAATTCCGCCAACGAGTAATTGTCGGCTGATACGAGTTCCGGGTACACCTCGCTCCCAAAACGAAATCCTTGGTCGTCAGATAAGTGTAAATGCAGGACATTCATTTTGAAGTGGTGCATGAGATCGCAACACTGGAAGAGTGTGGATAGCGAGATGAAGTGTCTAGCTACATCGACTAGTAAACCACGCCAAGGATGTTTGGGTTCATCTGTGATGGTACAGTCTGGTAGATGTTCACCAAATCCAACGGATAGCTGCGCTAAAGTACTGAGTGCAGCTAGTGCTCCCCATTCTTCGATTGCCCGTACGGAAATCTTCTGTCCATCGATGCGAAGAACATACTGATAATTGCTGTGTAGATTGGGTACGGAACTGAAATCTTCATTAACGATTTCGCAACTAAACAAACAGTGTCCTAGATCTAGTCGGGAAAACGCGCGAAGAACCCGGGCCGAAGAACATTCATTCATAGAGTCCTTTTCCCCTTGATGTTGTTGGCCTTCGCCAAATACAACCTCTTTAGGGAATGGAATTAGTGGTGGATTTGAAAAGATCTGTAAAAAAACCACTCTTACGTGTTGCCGTTCACGATCGTCGTCCTCGAACTTTGTTAGTCCAAGCGATCGCTTCGACTGCTGCCCGTGCAAGTTCTATTCCTTTATTGAACTGATCTGTGCTCGCTCGAGCAACGATTTGTTTTCGATCGGTAGCTGGAATGATTCCATTAATTACGATGACGTCGTATTCCAATGATGCTTTGGTTAGACCAACGGAGCAGGAATTCAAAATCATCTCATAGTGTTCAGTCTCGCCTTTCAAGACGATTCCAATACACACGACTGCGACTAATTCGGAATCGCTCTCTTTTAACACGCGAACTGCGTAAGGAAATTCGTAAGTACCTGGAACCTCGTGGCGTTGGACCACGGCTTCCTGTTGCACTAGGATCTGCTCACACTTGTCAGCGACGTTATTGACATGTTCAGCGTGCCACTTGGACGTGAGTATTGCAACACGAGCGTCGGGGATGCCAGGTAAACCTTTCGAACTTGAACTGATCAAAGACACTTAGTGCCAGCTACTCCGGTTGCAGTTGCATGACGTAATGGTCAGGGGCGACTTCCGCAAAACCAGCCCGTATAACAAAGTCCCGATGACTACGACACCAAGCGTGCACTACCCTTCCCCCTTTTGATTCGATGAGTCCAACGGCATGGAGTAGCATCCACCGACCTAATCCTTGATTCCGGTAGGATTGAGCGACTTTGAGTGTGAGCACCGAGAAATTCCAAGTGTCGTTTTGTTCAATTTCGTATGCGGCGATGACCTCACCATCGTCTTTAGCAATTCTGATCCAATCTAGCTCGGTGTCACTGGAAATGTCACGAGCGAGCAACTGAGTGGGTCGTTCATGCCAATGTGGACGATATATGGGAAATCGCCTAGGAGCTTGCGGCTCTACTCCAGAACATATAGACATCTTGGCATGTTTTTACTGGTATGCACCACGCAACCGCACAACCTCTCGCTGGAGTGCATATAAATTTACGTCTGGTCCCTCGACCGGTGCTGAGAGTGCCACGCCTAGTTTTGACCGTAGCTTCCATGAGCCTTTAAACAACCCCTCACCATGATGGGTGAACTTCATTCCCCACAAACCTTTTAGAGCTGCGGGGACTACTGGAACCGGAGTTTTCTCAAGAATTTTCATTATGCCACTCTTGAACTCTCCTACTTTTCCGTCCGGGGTCAATCGCCCTTCGGGGAAAATACACAACAGATCACCTTCTTCAAGAGCTTGTTCTATATCCTCGAACGCCTTGTCGTAAGTATCAGGATCGACGGACTTTGGTGCGATAGGAATCGTTCGACACGCACGGAATAAATAATTTAAAAACGGCATGTCGTACACGTCTTTCGCCATGACAAAACGAATGGGTCGGCGAACAGCACCTGCGAGTACCAAGGCGTCAATGTAACTCACGTGGTTACAAGCGATCAAAGCACCACCTGACTCTGGTACAAGATCGATTCCCTCGTGCCTGACGCGATACATTGAATGTGACAGCATCCAAACAACAAAACGCATAGTGAATTCAGGAACCTGTAAGAAAATGTACACAGAAACACATGCATTGAAAATTGACATGAACAGGAATAGCGAAGGAATGTCCCAACCAATTACATGTAGCCAGAGCAGCGACCACAGCGCGCCACAAACGACCACAAATGCGTTCATTACGTTCATTGCGGCGATAACTCGTGCCCGCTTTTCTACCGGAGTGCGCACCTGAACGAGCGTTTGCAATGGTACGACATAAATCCCCATGAAAAAGCCTAAGAAAACCATTTCTATCAATACTCGATAGGAACTAGGTGTTTGCAGGAATGCGAGAACGGTTCTAGGGGCGGTTTCGGGAACCGCGTTGATCGCAAAAAACAATTCAATGCCGATAACGCTAATAAAAAACGCACCAATTGGGACCAGACCCATTTCGACATGTTTGCGCGACAACTTTTCGCAGGTGAGCGAACCCAAGGCAATTGATATGGTAACTACGGATAGTAGAAGCGTTAACACGCTCTTGGAACTGTATAAGTAATCCTCGGTGAGATTCGGTAACTGAGCCAAGTACACTGCTCCAAGACTCCAGAACCAAGCGACACCAAGAATTGACCGCATTACCGAACGTCGCTCGCTTGCAATCTTTAACAGGTCTCTTGTAACCGTGATTGGATTCCATCGGGGTTTTGAGTCCAAATGGGACCGAGCCTTTGGAATAAAGTAAGAAGCGATCAAACCCGCTACAGCGACGAAAATGATGAATACCGCTAGAACAACGGGAACCACGTAGTCCACGTCTTGTTCAGGTTCGGTACCAACCAATTGTGTGCCGATGATGGTGCCCAGCAAGATAGCCACAAAAGTCCCCATCTGTACAACGCCATTACCCCCTACGATTTCCGAACTGTCGAGATGTTGTGGTAAGATCGAGTACTTCAAAGGAGCAAAAAACGCCGACTGCGTACCCAACAAAAACAAGAGACCAAGCATGAACGCCGGTTGTTTCGACCAAAACGCGAGCGCGATGAGAAACGCGATCACGACTTCCCCGTATTTGACGTAGGTAATCAACCGTGACTTTTCGAAATAGTCGGCCAGCGTTCCAGCGGTCGCCGAAAACAGGAAAAAGGGTAAGGACAATAAACCTTGCGCAGCAATTACGTAGATGTCTTCGTGGTTTTCTGAGACAAGAACTGTAAACGTGAAGATGGCAACGAGTGCAGCTCTTAATAAGTTATCGTTAAACGCACCAAGAAACTGCGTCACGAATAAAGGAAGAAATCGCCGGAGCTTAAAGAGCCCGAATTGGGACTTAGTCGACAACGGATTGGTCCTTCAGGGAACCGTGAGTCAAGTCTTGTACTCCAAAGTACACAGTGAACATCGGAAACTTACACTCACTCGCAAGTCCCCGCTGAGATTGAAATTATAGTTCAATAGAGGACTATCAAATATGTTTAAAAGTATAGAAATATGTATCGAATTCTAAAGAAAATTCAGCTTGTTAAATTTGTTTTGACGGTAACGTAAACGAAGGAATAAACGACAATTCTCGTAGATTACAATACGTAAGAGTTTTTTCTCACATGGAGAAATCGAATGAAATCATGGATACAAATTTTCTGCTTGGGGGTTGTGGGTACGGTCCTATTGGCGGCAACTGCGACCGCTCAGAGTAGTTCTGGCTCTCGTGGTAACTGGAGATGGCAAGAACCGACTATTACTGATATTCGGGACCAATCAACTGAAACTTTTAAGCTACTAGATGAAGACGATAACGGATCGATCACGTTGGAAGAGATCGATTTGGCAAGTTTGTCAGAAGAAGAGACCGCTGAGCTGAGCAATGAAGAACTTCGGGCGCGGCGTCAACGCTCATCTCTGGCTTCAAGCATGTTTCTCCGTTGGACCGAAGACATGGATGCATTTGACATTAGCGATACCAACGGCGACGGTTTCATGACGAGAGAAGAATTTGAGAACCGTCGGGCAACTCTGCGTACGCACATGCTCGAAGAAGGAATGGCTATTTACGATACCGACAAAAATGGAAGTGTGGAACTCACTGAATTCAGTGCCAAACTTGCCGATTTGGAAGACATCGACACAGACGGTAGCGGTACGTTATCGCGTACTGAACTGTCCAAAGTCGATGACAACGAAGTAATTCGAAGCATTCGCGTCAGTCAACATAGTGCTTGGGAGTCCCGAAGATGGGAATCACGCCGCGGTTCAGGTTCATCTGGTCGAAGTCAACAAAGACCGAGTTCAAATCGATAGGATTGACAACTCGGTGTCTGCATCCTGAGTATTGTTGTAGGGACGAACTTGTTCGTTGAAAGACAAAGAACCGGACGCCACATTAATGTATCGCGTACAACAAGGAGATGAGTTAGCATTTAGAGAGCTCATGAACCGACACTTACACGGATTACATGCCTATGCCTACCGGATGTGCCATAGCATTGAAGTAGCTGAAGAAATCACACAAGAAGCGTTTTTAAGAGTATGGACTCGCGCCAAGACTTGGCGACCCAACAAAGTACAGTTTTCCACTTGGCTGTATCAAATTACTCGAAACTTGTGCATCGATTTGTTTCGTCGCCAAAAAGCACAATTTGTCGAAGACATCGACTTATCTCAAATACCCGACACTTCAGGACGGAGAGATGAAACTTTAATTATTGCATTACAACAAGCAGTACAAAAACTTCCAGAGAGACAGAAAACTGCATTTTTGCTTTGCCAAGTACAAGGATGGTCGCAAATAGAAGCTGCTGAACTGTTAGAAACGACTCCTGATGCGGTCGAGTCGTTACTCTCTCGAGCAAGAAAAACTCTACGAAAGACATTATCGGACAGTCCTAGTGAAAGGGACAACTAAATTTATGAATTTACCTCAGTTTGAAGAATTAGTAGATCGGCAGGGAGCCAATTTGGAGAATTGGAGGGATGACGGTGCGCGGGAACAAGCATTAGCACTACTCCAAACCTCTGCAGCTGCACAAGCGGTCCTGCGAAATGCTCAGACAGTCGACAAACTCGCGCCGAAAGTGCTGAGAGTTCCAGTTCCTCAAGGACTGGAACGGCGGATCATGTGTGCAATTGCGAACACTAAACCGTTCCAACGGACTTGGCAAAGAATTTGTACAAACTGGATTCTGAAACCGGCCTTAGCCGTTGTACCGCTAGCACTGGGGTTTCTTATTGGATTCTCCCAATCGAACCAGTCGACGATCATTGAGGACGAGATTACTACCGTCCATTTTGAAGACTATACAGACATCTTATTCTTAGCCAATGATTAAAGATCGGCGCGTCATCATCGGTTTCATCGTGTCGGTGATCGTAAATCTTGCTTTGGTTGCGTACATTATTGGCAACCACTTCGCTTCGCATAGATCCGAAACCAGTATCGATCCAAGCTATGCACTACCTGTGTTGGTACGATCACTATCACCCGAACGCTTTGAAGCATTGATGCCGGACTATGTGAAACAGCTTAGCGCAGATGTTCGTCCATACTACAACAGACTTCGTAGAGCACAGGCTCGCATGTATCAAGAATTGAGTAAGAAAGAGGTGAATCAAGAAGCACTTGAGCGCGCGATCGATGATTACTGGCTGACTCGACATAGTGCCCAGAGCATTGCCGATAGCATCTTCGTCGAAATGGTAGTCCAACTCAGCTTGGAGGAGCGTACAGAACTATTACGTGCAGGTAGACAAACAAGGGCTCGTTACGAGGAATGGAGACGGTCGCGGTCGCGTCGTGACGAATCGCGTAATGAAGAATTTGAACGTTTGCCAACGGATACAGGCGCAACACAAGAACAATCCGTAGATCCATAATCATTCGTTGAGATTTATGGACTCTTTGGACCGCTTCATCGCGTTAACGCTCCATCGATATCCAAAATTGTGGAACGAATTCGACGCCAATTGGCGATCTTCTTGTGAGATCGGTAAACCTTTAGATCTAGAAGGCGTCGCCGCAATCGAATGGCGCCCGCAGTTAAGACAAAACGCGGATGATTTCTCTGGACTAGAAAACGCGTTCGAAACTGAAATCCATCCTTCAATCAAAGATTACTATGGTTCGTATTGGTCTGGCGGCCTCGAAGGAACCTGCGACGAAGGACATGTGAGCCTAATGTTCCTGTGGAACGACGAGGATCGGGATCGCCTTATTGACAACCTCATCGGACACGCACTCGCGCAAAAGAAGAGTCGTTCGCCTTTAAGTATTTTCTTCGCGTGTACGGATGCCTCATCCGCGTACTACCTAGCGGTTAACAACACCACCGGTGAAGTACAACTTGAACTACCGGGTCGCAAACCCATTCGAACCGTGGAGTCTAGTTTGAGTGAGTTTCTAGCTCGTCTAACCCCTGCACCTCCATATCTCCACCCAGATCGGGTCCGATTGACAAAATTGTTTCTGGAATAAGCGAACAAACCCTCGTTGTAGCTTTACAGGGTCTGATCATGTTTCGAGGGACAAATTTTTGACAATCTTTGATCATAGTGCTTCACTATTAGAAGTTGTCTAGTGACTTTTGATTGACGACTTGGCTTTAAAGGACGTTGTTAGTACAGATTTGTACTGTTATCTGGCTGAACCGAGTTGTGTTTTCGAATGTATGGACGTGCAAAGACTGGGGTAGTAATAAATAGGGATTTATAGTCTTGTTTACAACTCGACACTGAAGTTGCCTCAGTTTGATGGACAGTTCATTTTGGGATTTGCTGTAGAACCATGCTCCACCGCATATCTCCGTTCAAAAGCTACTGGAGACTGATAATCCAGCGCTGAATGCACTCGGTGTGGATTATAGAATCCTTCCAGGTAGGCAAAAACCTCCCGACTAGCTTCCGCTCGAGTGCGAAATCGTTGTCGCGGTTGGCGATCGATCAACTCGGTCTCCAACGTCGCAAACAAACTTTCTACCATCGCATTGTCATAGCAGTCTCCGACGGGTCCCATGGACAATTTCACGTTCGCCGCGGCGCATGCTTGTCGAAACTTTTGCGACGTATATTGCGAACCATGATCGGAATGATGAATGACTTGCGCGGATGCCGCGTACGAACCGCCATCTGCAACGCTCGAACCATTAACTCCGCGTCCTGATTCGGGGACATGGACCAACCCACGACGCGACGAGAAAAGACATCTTGAATCGCCGCTAAATAGAGGGTTCCTTCCGACGTCGGTATGTAGGTCGCATCGGCCACCCACAGTTGATTCGGTC
>VXUA01000032.1 GCA_009837185.1 Gammaproteobacteria bacterium
CACAGTCTTGTACAGTGTTAACTACTTACAATGCTCTCCGTACCTTGAGTGCACTGCATAATGGAATCTAGGGTATTCTCAGAGTGATTTTCCACCTCGATTTATGAAAAATGGCGTTTCCAACACTGAAGACGTCAGAAAAACGCGATTTTTCGTCCGTTTAGTTTCCGTTTCGAGTATATTGGTGTAATTGAAGCGGAACCGATACAAAAGTCCCTACGAAGCAATCAAAGCTCGCTTTAAAAATACTGCCGGTTGAAAGTCTCAATAGTTGTTTCGTGGTCAGTTTTGAAGGGGCGCGTCCTAGCCTAATGCCAGCAACTGCTATCACATTACAAACCAGATTGGATTACGCCAGTAACAGATTTTGGGTCATCGTACAAAGATTAAGCTAACACCATGTGTCTAGGAACGGACATCGTTCGACTTTCGAGTCGAGGAATAAAGCGGAAAATAATAGAGAATCCAACTAGAAATAAAAGCCGAAGTTCTTTTTGCATTTCCTCACTCAGCTGATCTTTGGAAATGCTAGAACTCTAAAGCTCGGGCACCGATTCTCGGTTGAACTTTTTACTAGGTCATGTTCGAGAGTACAATTGCCTATAGTCAATTTTCAATAAATTTCTCCGTATTTATTTTTATTCATCACCGTTCCTGTTCCAATAGGCGATTCTTGTTGAGGGACGAGGAAACACAGCTTGGTGTTCGCTCCGCACGATTCATTATCATAGCGGATATTGCACGATACGCTGTCCGGGAGTCAATACATGAACACCAATCACAATTCAAAAAAATTTGCTTTGTTCGCCGGAATACTATTACTCGGTGTTGCGTTGTTTACAGGTACATTCATATTCATTGTTCAACTTCAAAAGAACGGCGACAGTACGACACCTTATGTGACTACCGAAAATTTTGAGGAAGAAGTGCTCCAAGCCGACGTGCCAGTACTTGTCGACTTCACAGCTACTTGGTGCGTACCGTGTCGAGAGGTAGATCCTATCATTGACGAGCTCGCTGTGGAAATGGAAGGTAAAGTCAAAGTATTCAAGCTAGATATCGACGATTCTCCTGACATCTACCAAGAATATAACATCAACGGCATACCCCATATTCTGTTCTTTCGCAACGGTGTGGAAGAAGATCGGGTCGGAGGTGCTCAAGCAAAGTCAACATATGTTGATTATCTAGACGGTATGATCGAAGGAAAATCAGCATTTGACATCACTATAGAGATGCTTGAGGGCGATGCGTTTCGACGGTATTTCATACTGGAACGGGACTTAGAGGTTGTGAAGACTGCGAATGAAAGCGTCCCGAATCTGCTGACGCAGAAATTTGAAAACGGGCAAACTCCCTTATCTTTGATTCTAAATCGCCCGAGCGTGCGACAAAACGACTTGATTACTTTGACTCTCACTTTCGACCCAGAAATCAGTACGCACGATCTGGTCGGTCTCGGTAGGTGCGACGAGTTTTTGCTGGCGATTGAAGACGATCCTGATGCCGTGAACAGACTTGATCCAGATGGGAATTCAGTCTTAGTCACGGCTATGATGCGGTCCAACAGACTTGGAGAAGACGACTGTACGGAGGTAGTTTTGTCAGCAGGAGTAGATTTGAGCAAACAAAATTCTTCGAACTTTTCACTTGGTAGAGCGGTGGTGCTACAACAGAATATTGGTGTGTTGGAAAAATTCATTGAACTTGGTTGGGACGTGGATCTTCAAGACGACGCAGGACACTCGACACTTCAGTGGGCTGCTTACTACGGTTACATAGAGAATGTCTTGTATTTGTTGGAACATGGAGCTGACGCCACTCTTGAATTTCCAGATGGAAGAACGATCGAAGACTTTGTCAATAGGTCGTACGCTCGTTCCAAGGAGTCATTGAACGCGATGAAAACTAACGAAGAAACAGACTTTACAGAACAGATCAAGACTGTGAAAGAGTCTGTCCAAATGCACGAACAAGTTCTTGCACTACTTAAATCACAAGTAGATAGTGAAACAGTTGGTGCAGAATCCGACACCGAGTCGTGATAGGATTCTTTGGGAAAATGTCGACAAAACTCGTACTCTGTTTCCCACTTCTAGATAACGGTTAACATCGTTATTTCAATAACGTTCATTTGGTGACTTGACTGCATGACGAAAAACAACGATTTAAAAATAACACTTGGTGTCGAAGAAGAAGCGTTTCTAATCGACCCTCAGACTAGAGCTCTGATATCTGATCCAGACCCGCAGATCTTCGACGAGTGTGAGAAAAAGTCGGTACCGCACAAAGTTGTGCGCGAAATGCTTCGAACTCAGATTGAAACTAACTCGAAAGTCTGTCATTCTGTTGCAGAAGTCCGGGAAGCACTGCAGGAAACCCGTGGCTTAATTTCCGCGACCGCGAAAAAGTATGGCGCTGAAATCGTAGCGATGTCAACTCATCCATTCGCGGTTTGGCAAGATCAAATACCCTCACCGAAGGAACGCTACGAATCGTTTGCCATGCTCTATCAAGAGATCATCCGACGTTTTCTGATTGGTGGTATGCATATTCACGCCGGATTTGGTGATGCAGACATGAGAATTCGAGTAATGAACGTGGTGCGACATTATTTACCACTCTTTCTCGGACTCTCTACTTCTTCACCCTTCCGAGAAGGAGTCGAGACTGGGTTTAAGAGTTCCCGCATGAACATATTGTGTGGCTTGCCTCGTACGGGAATACCCAAGGCGTTCTCGAGTTATGATGAGTTCAAGGCACTTGAACGGGAATATCAAAGATGGGGATTCATAACGAATTCTGGCGAGGTTTGGTGGGACATTCGTCCTTCACACAGCTACCCAACTATCGAATTGCGAGTGTGCGATGTTTGTACTCGGATCGATGATGCGATGACCATCGTGGCACTCTATGCTTGTCTGATTAGAAAATACATGCGCACACAGTCCGCTGGGGCACTCGTATCAGACGAAATAATGACTGAAATCATCTTTGAGAATCGTTTTCAAGCACAACGATACGGGACGTTTGCTTTCTTTGCTGATCCGAACCACGTTTCTCGCACGGACATCGATGATGTTCTAAATCGATTGCTGAAAGAACTGCACGAGGATGCGGAAGCACTAGACTGCGTCAGCGACATTGAGCACGCAAAAGACATTGTAAAAAATGGTACTGGTGCTGATCGTCAACTTGATCAGTTCCGATTAGCGAAATTGAATGGCAAATCTTCCCACGATGCATTGTGTGAAGTTGTCGATACAGTCGTGGAAGAGACACTGGAAGGGACTTAAACCTAGCATTGATGGCTGCCTGGTGTTCGAAGGAAGCATAAGCGTGTTCGAGTATCCTAGACTAACGGTACAACAGTGCTGATACAATAAACTAAGCAGAAATTATTTGGGAACTTTGGTTTCGTTTTCGCTGAAATCTTTTAAAGTGAACACGATGTAACTGGTTCGATTCAAATCGATTCACCCGAGGAGCAGTCTATGAAGTCGACACTCAATTGGAAAATTACTAGTATCCCTTTACTGGTTAGTGCATTCGCGTTAGGTGTTCTGTGCACGTTGCTTATAGGAGCTGTTACCGCTAACAGCCCATTGAGTTTCGATATGGATCGAGACGAGCAACCACTGAAAATCGCATTGGACGAAGCCTTTGAGAAATTTCATAGCGAAACAGGCTCAGAAGAAATAACAATATCCAAGAGCGAATTGTGGGATTTCGTCGAACTTGGTTACTGGCTTGGTGTGTATTCACACACGGTGAACATGGCTCAAATCGTCTCATACTATGACTTTCAGCTGCTTGACTCCCGTGAACGCGGTAGTTCGTTGGTCGGACATATGAACAACTTTATTGAAGATCAATGCGAGAGACAAACAAATCGCTTTGCAATCATCATGCGTCGGAAATTCGAGAACAACAAACCCGAATTCAAAGCTACTTTTGGTGAACTGCAGACTCTATTAGCACTTCGCGCCGATGTTGAAAACTCAAGTGTAGTATGTCCTTTTGAAGACGCGGGACTAGAGCTCTACGAAATAGAAGAAATCGAGGACGAAACTCCCTAGCATTCCGCCCTAAGTCATGTTCTCGTCGTATGATAAAACGACCCTAAGGAAACGTGCTTCTAAGGGCTCTTCGTAAAGAACTCCCTTGAGGTAGCTTTCATCTCCTTACTCAAAAGCGTGATTCCGACTAAGTTAGGTAGGGCCATGAAGAAGAGTGTGACTGCCGAAATTTTCCACACAAGAGTCGTGTCCAAAAGAGCTCCTATAAAGAACATCACCGTGTATGCGATCCGGTAGGCCATAAGATATTTCACGCCAAAAAGGTAGACGATCGCACGATCACCGTAATACGACCATGCCACAGCCGTAGTAAAAGCAAAGAACACTAGCGTTAACGAAACAATATGTGGTCCGAAATCTCCGAAAACACTTGATCTAAAAGCTTCTGCTGTGAGCGGAACCGAGTGAATCAATGACTTCCCTTTCATCTCTGCGTTGTGCAGATTTGGAAGCCCTTCGACAACATTAATCTCTCCTGAAAGTGGTGTTCCGTCCTCGGTTGAATAAATCATGACTTCTTCTGCGATAGAACGATTGTGAATAACAGTGACGTCGTCGTCCTGAATAACTCCGCCGGCGATAGTCAAAACACCGTCAAAACGCTCGACTGAACCTTTGTTAGAGTTTAGATATTGAACGAGATTTGATTTGTCAGCTTCGTTGTCTAAGTCAAAGGAGCCTTGAACAATTTCCAACGAGGAAAGTTCAAAGTCGTTCTCGTACTTCTGTGTCCACACTCCCGAAGCGAGGATTACCAATGCGGTGATAGTACAAATTACGAGGGTGTCTATGAACGGCTCGAGTAACGAAACAAGCCCTTCAGAAACTGGGCTATCTCCTTTCGCACTAGCGTGAGCAATGGGAGCAGAACCTTGTCCTGCTTCATTAGAGAACAATCCCCTTCCCACTCCTTTCGTGAAAGCCAAAGCAAAGCTCGCCCCTAGGAAGCCTCCGACCGCTGCTGTCCCAGAAAATACATAGGAAAATATCGAGCCTAGGGATGGAAGAATTTGATCGTAGTGAGTAGCGATTACAGTTATCGCACCAATCACATACACCGTTCCCATAAAAGGCACAATGGATGATGCAAACGTCGCAATGCGTTTGATACCTCCGATGATGATCAACCCCAAAATAACCGCAAGTACTAGACCTGTAGTCCAATAAGGAATTGAAAACGAAGTACCTAAGCCTTTTGCGATACTGTTAATTTGCGGTAAGTTACCGCTTCCTAACGTACAAAAAATAGTTGCCACAGCAAAGATAACAGCAAGCCATTTCAAGTTCAAGCGTCGTTCCATGTAGAACATAGGACCGCCTGCCATCTCTCCTTTATCGTCTTTAATTCGATATTTATGAGAGAGCGTCACTTCGACGAATTTGGTAGTCATACCTACAAACGCTGTTGCCCACATCCAAAATATCGCAGCGGGCCCGCCCCAAAAAATTGCTAAAGCGACACCGGCGATATTCCCGGTACCAACCGTACCAGATAGCGCGGTGGAGAGTGCTTGAAAGTGTGTCGTGTCACCTGGGGAGTCTGCGGGTGTCTCTTTTCCCGCCAGAATGCGCCAAGCTCGGGGAAAATGACGAAGTTGTGGTATTCCCAAATAAAGAGTAAACCATACTCCAACACCCAAGAGCGCGAATGCAAACCAAAAATGACCACCCAAGAAACTGTCTAGTAAATCTAGAAAGTCTCCGAATACCGACAAAAAAGAATTAATTGTGTCCTGCATACATTGCCTCGTTACGAATGTGATTCTCGTTTCGTACCTAGTACAGATTTATAAGGATTAAGAAAAATATGTAAATTCAATTGCTTCTTGGATCTCGCATGGTGACGAATTCTTCTGCTGTCGTGGGATGGATCGCAATAGTGCGATCCATGTCCGCTTTCGTTGCACCGGCGGTGATTGCGACTGCAAATCCTTGGATGATCTCACCTGCTTCAGGTCCCACCATGTGTGCACTGATGAGCCGGTCAGTGATTGAGTCTACGATCAGTTTCATGTAAGTCGTTTCGTTGCGACCTGTCATTGTGTGTTTCATGGGTTTAAACGTAGACTCGAAGATTTCGATCTGCGAATATAGGTTCCGCGCTTCTTCTTCCGTAGGACCTACAGTGCCGATATTCGGTTGACAGAACACACACGTAGGGATGGCTGAATAATCCACAAATCCAGGCTGATGGTTAAATTGTCTTTGTGCGAATGCCAAACCCTCAGCAATAGCCACAGGCGTGAGCTGAGCTCGATCTATAACGTCCCCTAGGGCAAAGACATTAGTTGCAGTAGTCTGATACGTTTCGTCTACCACGATCGCACCAGTTGCGCTAGTCTGAATCTGCGTGTTCACTAGACCAAGACTTTGAA
The DNA here is from genome assembly GCA_009837185.1 of Gammaproteobacteria bacterium. Taxonomy (GTDB): domain Bacteria; phylum Pseudomonadota; class Gammaproteobacteria; order Pseudomonadales; family Azotimanducaceae; genus Bin55. The sequence goes on from VXUA01000032.1 coordinate 6,455, forward strand.
CGTGAGGATTCCTACCAGTAGCGTAGAGCACAAGATCAGTCTCTAGAGTGTCCCTCGTATCTGAAATCAGCGACACCCCTTTGCGGTGTTTTTCGATTTTGGAAATTGTGGTGTTAAACTGCAATTGAATGCCTTTCTTCTCTAGCTCGCGGGCAACAATGCGGCGAATATCTTGATCAAAACCTCTAAGAAATTTGCTACCGCGATACACTAAATTTGTCTCTACACCGAGCCCGTTCATGATTCCCGCGAATTCAACCGCAATGTACCCTCCTCCCACCACCGTCATTCGCTCAGGTAACTGATCCAAATAGAACATATCGTTTGAAGTAACTGCGTACTCGGAACCAGGTATCGGAGGAACGAACGGAGTAGACCCGGTCGCGATCAGAATCTTTTCTGCACTCACACGAGTGCCGTTCGAAGTCAGAGTGTGATGATCGAGGAATTGGGTGTGAGCTGACAATATTTCAACGTTAGAATTTTGAAGTAAACGCTCGTAGATGCCATTGAGTCGAGAAATCTCTTTGTTCTTGTTGTCTCGTAACAACGCCCAATCAAAACTTGTTTCTTCAATGCTCCATCCGTACGCCACCGCATCGGCGAATTCTTCTGCAAAGTGTGAACCGTAAACGAAGAGTTTTTTTGGGACACAACCAACGTTTACGCAAGTACCACCGAGGTAATTTTCTTCGGCGATCCCGACTTTCGCACCAAATTCCGCGGCCATTCGAGCTGCTCTGACGCCCCCAGACCCAGCACCGATTACAAAGAGATCGAAATCGTAATTCTTAGTGATGTATATTTCCTTGTATCTGTCGGTGCGTCTATGAAAGAGGAATAGATTGTGGAAACCAATAGGTTGAAGCTAGGTGCCGACCGGGTAACGGAAAAAGATGGGGAAGACGAAACGCGTTACCCGTTTATAGGGCGGTGGAATCGACACCCGCCTCAGAGTTAAGAATACTCAAAATCTGCCTTGTATTCAAGTGCTAGGATTTTCGCAGGTCACTCGACGAAGCCTTGCTTCTGCGCGATGATGTGATCGACTTCTAAATTCTGTTGTTCGAAGTGCTTACCGCACCTGTTGCAGTGACCGCCCTGTTCTCCGTAAAGGAGTTTCTTGTTTTGCAGATCGTGGTACTTCAGAATCTCACCGATATCCGTTCGCTGAGGAACGTCTTGGCGAGATTTAATATCTTGAAATAGTCCCTGGTCCGCTTTGATGCGTTCCTCGACTAGCCGCACCGCGACGTCAGAAATATCAATCCCTACCCAGTCTCGATTTAGTCGATCGGCAGCGACTAGCGTCGTAGCACAACCACAAAACGGATCGAACACAACCTGGTCCTCATTGCTCGACGCTTTGATTATTCGTTCTAGTAGTGCGAGAGGTTTCTGTGTTGGGTAACCAGTACGCTCGGGTGATTGACTAATAGGCGGTTTGGTGTCGTCGTGGTCCCAAACATCGCGCAACCAACTATCTACGTAATACCTTCCCTTTTCGTCCTGTGTGGTATGTCGAAAGGGTTTGCTGTAATACTGTCGCTCTTGTTGAGGTGTGAACGTCCACTGTTCCAAGCTGTGAGTGTAAAACCACAGAGTGTCATGTTTGCGTGGCCACCATCCATCGCGACTCCTTGTGTCCGGTATCCCAAAATTACCTCGTTCCGAAAATTCTTCCGGCCAAAGATCGCGTCTAGCACCAGTTTTAAATAGTGGCTCATGGTGGGATCGCAGTGTAAGTAGATCGATCCGGTGGGTTTGAGAATCCGATGCATTTCTAAGAGTCGGACCGCCATATAAATCAGGTAGGATTTGTCGCTTCGTCCCATTGCAGCTTGAATAACGCGGTGCAGTTTTCCGTGCTTCGCTTCGATCAGATCAAGCCACGCGATATCGACCTCTTGCAACGTCCAGGTGTCCTTGAACGCTGCCCCTGCAGCTTTACTCCCGATTGGAGCCGCGTAGTTCGCTTTCGAGTTGAAGGGCGGGTCTAGATAAATGAGGTCTACAGACTCGGAGTTCATCCCCCGCATGATCGGGAGATTGTCACCGGTCCAGATCGTCCGATTCGACCAGTTCGCAGACACCAAATACTCCTTATTCTAGTGTACTGTGTTTACGCTTACTCGTACACTCCTAGTTCGATCGCGATCTGCTCAAACTTGTCCAACGACTGAAGCAAGGGCGCGAATTTAAGATCGCGTTGACGAATTTCGTGAACGATCTCTTTGCAACTCTTCGACTCCGGGGTCTCTTCATCCTCGCGGTCGTACAACTCAGATTCATCGTAAGGCGGTTCGCACAAATGCCGTGCCACCCACTCCCAATCAAACTTGATTTCCTCGCGCGGGTCGGGTCTGCGCGCGCTAAGCTGTGCTAGCATATGGAACGTCTGTAGAAAACGATCAGTATTGGGCTCGTCCCTCGTAGCAAACTCCAGCCATTCCCTACTCGTTAACAGCCCAGAAAATCGCCCATACTTGTATCCTTGTTCTTCGTACGATCGCTGGAATTGACTATGGCTAAACGGATAGGTAAGCCCTGCCGCTTCATCACCTAATCGTGCTGCTAGTTCAATTAAAGGCTCGTATGACCAACCGACATCAATCATCGCTTCTTCTGTCCTACCATTTGGCCAATATTTGTCTGGTTCAAGGGACAGCACCAAATCAAAGGTTTCGTCTTGGTGTTCCGTAAGCCATAGGCTCGAATCTAATTCCTCACATTTCCTTCTGACCCAACTATCTTCCAAATCTTGCTTCCACATCAAGCGATCCTGTACGGTAGTAGGGTTATCTTCCGAAAAGTAATACGTTCGATTGCGTCTTCCAATCCCGTCTCGGTCGTCGCCCCACCCTTCAAAACAAAAGCGATTGATGAGAGCGTAATTCAGAATCGCTTCAGCGTGACAGGATTCTTTCAATTCCCAATTGGTATCGTCTCCCGTCAACAAACACTCGGGGCGAGAAAGCGCGTCCTGTACTTTAGCTAGATCACCTGTGGGGTCAGTAAAAATACGCTCGAAGGTTAATGGGTTCTCTAACACTACAAAAGCTGCAGCACGCGTTTGATAGAGTTCTTCTCCCCAGAGAAAGAGGTAAGGGTTCATAGCATCGACGTGATCCTCTAAAGCTGACCAACACTCTTCCGATGCTAATTCGTCGGGGTCAGGATGGTCGTTACTTTCAAAATTTTCGTCTGTAGCCCAATGCGGTGGAAAGTCGTTCAAATCACATTGTTCTTCAATCGAACCGTCGGGAAACTCTAAAACAGGCAATTTGAGTGCTTCGACTACAGCAACAGCTGCGTCGCTTGTAGAAGGCAGGGATGAAGACTCGACACTACTCGAGGTGCTCGTAAGGGACTCATCATCTAGCTCACCAGTGCGATTGTTTGTGAAAATCAGAACACAAACCACCGCGACTGCGACTACTATTCCAATATTTACACCCCACAACCAACGCTTTGCACGGGAATTACTTTTCATTCGTCGTCGCAGTCCAAATCCTGGTTAGGATCGTAATCACCATTGCTTCGGGGAACTTTGGGACGTTTATTCTCAAAGTACTTTTCTAATTCTGCTTTGTCCTCTTCTTGTTCTGCTGTCAATTCCGTCCCAGCTGCTATCAAATCCTCAATTTCTTGATACGCTTCTACTTTTCTCTTATATCTCCCTTTGTAGTTACCATTTTTATCTCTATATTTGTAGGTGACCCTATTTGATAGCTTGTAGAACGGCGAAGTGTTTATCTTCTTACCCCGTTTATTCACTTTCGGGAACAGCTGTGGCCACCACGAGTTGTACACGTTGTTATAGGCCTCTACTTCCATATCATAAAACTCGTATGGTGAAGGTGCGGGCCGGCCGTCATCGTCATTTGCCTCTCGATATAACTGAAACTCATGCACTTTTTCATGTGCCCTGGTGTACATGACTAGATGTTCAAAGGCAATCCGATCATTGTCGGCGATATAGTCCGTATAGATATTGATATTCACACCGCGAAAATATAGCGTACCGGACTCTGTACCCTTTTGGATGATAGGTGTAGCTTCTCCATAAGCTTCAACGTCAAATCCTCTCACCATGTTCCATGCCGTACCCGACGTGTCTTGATCTTTATCCCAACCATCTAGGTCAAGTTCCGCACCTTTTTCTTGCAAGCATTCTCCGAGCTCTTGGAAATCTTCTTCGGTCATAGCATCCGCAGGAGAAGTTGAC
>VXUA01000066.1:0-25009 GCA_009837185.1 Gammaproteobacteria bacterium
GGTTCTACAGCAAATCCCAAAACAAACTGTCTATCAAACTGAGGCAACTTCAGACAAGCCAAACCGTACACATAAAAACGTGGTAGAATTCAGACTTATGACCCTGTTTATCACAATATTTGTAAATCCACCAATTACGAAATCGATGAAATATACTCCGACGTTTAACCTTCATAGTCTAAGAGCCTGGTTTAGCCGGTTGGTACTTTGGTTGCAAGGAGTTTGTAATTGGAAAGCAAACGTTTCACTCGGACATGAGATTCAATTCTCAATAGTGATGATACCGTCATTTCTCAGGTTCTAACACTTCTTTCAGAGTTCTATTAAAGGACGGAGCTGAATAATGTTCGCCCCGTCTTGTCCATTCGATGCAAGTGTGAATAAGGTCGCACGCACGACCAAGATCATCGTTCACAATCACATAATCGAACTCATCATAGTGAGTAAGTTCATCAGTAGCTTGAGACATACGATATTCGACACTCGTGAGGGAATCTTGACCCCTTGTACTCAGTCTTCGCTTGAGTTCTTCAAGGGAAGGAGGGATAAGAAAGAAGCTGACAACGTTGGCTGCCCGTTGTTTAACCGTCCGCGCTCCCTGCCAGTCTATGTCAAACAGTACATCGAACCCATTATGTAATAGCTTACTGACTATCTTTCGTCGTGTTCCATAGCGGTGTTTAAAGACCGTTGCGCACTCTAGAAATTCTTCGTTTGCAACCATTGTGTCAAACTCGGTATCAGATACGAAATAGTAGTGCTGACCCTCGATTTCGTCGGAGCGCTTCGGTCGGGTAGTCGTAGACACCGAAGTTACCAATCTGGAATCCATTTCACAGAGTCTTTTGACAATAGTAGACTTACCGCAGCCAGATGGAGCGGAAAAGATGAAACAATGTCCGAGTCTAGTTTTCACTAGCGTGTTAACGTACTGTTCGAAGAAGATTGATACTGCGACTGTCTTTGGTCAGAACGGTCGTGTGAACTCTACTCAATATTTTGTACTTGCTCGCGCATTTGGTCCACACAAACTTTGAGATCGATCACCAAGGACGCGCAAGTAGGTAGTTGTGCTTTTACCGCGAGAGTATTCGCTTCTCGCAATATTTCTTGCGCGAGAAAATTTAGACGACGACCTACAGGAATGGTTGCAGTGAGGCACTTTTCTACGTCTTGTAAGTGAATGTTCAGCCGATCCTGCTCTTCTTTGAAGTCGGACTTCTGTGCGAGCAGCGCTATTTCTTGTGCTACTCGGTTTGGGTCGACGTGTTTATCGAGAGCACGTATCCGTTCAGTGAGACGCTCTTGGATCAGTTTTGGTTGTTCCTTGCCTAGATCATCAATTCTCTTGAGTAAGCTCCGAGTAGTTTCGACAGACGTTTGGACGATCGTACGCAGAGCTTGACCCTCTCGCTGTCTTGTTTCGACAAGCTGTTTAAGACAGGATTTGAACCTCAACACAAGCTCTTTTAGATCATACTCTGTTCTAGTAGCACGTGCTCTCTGTAAATTTGGGTTCTGCATGAGTTTCGTAACGTCGATAACGTTCACAACTTTTTTTGAGGGTAATGCGCTGCTCACTTCTTTGATTGCTTGCACTAGTCCTGGATCGAGCGTTTGTGGCTCTACAGGTGAAACCTGTTCAGGCGGTGTCTCTTGAAAGAAAATTTCCACATACCCACGCTTGATAAACTGTCTCGTGTGTTCTTTAACACTAGCTTCCAACTCCCTAATCGCCTCAGGAATTTTCGTGCGAATTTCTAAACTACGATGATTCACCGAGCGAATTTCCCAAGCGTACAAGGACTCTTGGATTCGAGCGAATGCAGTCATGGAACAGGTCATACTAGAAATATGTGCAATCGTATAATTTTTTGTGGCACGTTATTGTATTAGGATTAACAAACAGTCGAGTGTATAAAAGAACAAAAGGTCGCAGTCACGATGAGTTGCGCCCTGTTTCTATCGAAACAAATTTTGTGTCCAATTCAGGCGGATCCGCGTTGATTACATGTGGATCGACTATGCTGTTGTGTACTGCCAATGTCGATTCTGGAGTACCGCAATTTCGGCGCGATACCGGTCTGGGGTGGCTCACTGCAGAGTACGGAATGTTACCGGGCGCTACGCACACGAGAACACCGCGCGAAGCGGCTAGTGGTAGGCAAGGGGGTCGGACGATGGAGATTCAGCGTCTCATCGGTCGTAGCCTACGACAGGCTGTAGACTTCAAGAAACTCGGTGAAAATACTGTTCACATCGATTGCGATGTGCTCCAAGCTGACGGAGGGACGCGTACAGCTGCTATAACTGGAAGTTGCGTAGCACTCTATCATGCACTACAACAGGTATCTCCGGAGGCATTTCTCGGTTGGGTTGCCGCGGTTAGCGTGGGCGAAGTTTGGAACGAAGTGTTATTGGATATGGACTATTCCGAAGATGGCCAAGCGGACTCAGACGTGAATGTTGTCATGATGCAAGAAAGAGGCATCGTCGAAATTCAGGGTACGGCGGAAAGAAAGCCGCTCGCGCATTCGAAGCTTCAAGCCGCACTAGAGTTAGCGGAACGTGGGGTTTCAGAGCTGTTCAAGCTTCAAGAAAGTAGTATTACTACGTGATGCTGTCAGCTACAGCATTTGTTGCTGATCTGATCGCAGCACGAGCTCTTCAGTTCGGTCAGTTTCAATTAAAGTCTGGACTTCAAAGTCCCTACTTTATGAATCTGGGGAATGTCGCTTTCGGCAGCGGGATCGACAAGGTGGGGTACGCATTTGCAAGGCGCATTTCCGAGTTGAACTTTAATCCGGACATTCTCTTTGGTCCGGCGTACAAAGGAATACCGTTGGTAACAACGACCTCGACAAATTTGTTGAATTTTGGACTCGATGTAGGCGTGGCGTTCAATCGCAAGGAAATTAAACAGCACGGTGAGGGTGGTTCGTTGGTTGGTGCTGATTTACAGTCAAAACGTGTCTTGATTATTGATGACGTCATAACTGATGGTGCTTCTAAGATGGAAGCGGCTGAGCTCGTGCGCCAAAACGGTGGCAATCCGATCGGAGTCTTAGTGGCTTTAGACCGCAAAGAACAAGAACCCGACAGCGGTCGTACATACCTAGAGACCGTGGAAGAAAAGATGGGATTAGGAGTCTATTCAGTCGCGACCATCAAAGATGTGTTAGCGTACCTGGAACTTCATGATCACCTCAGCGATACTTTAGGCGTTCTACAAGATTACATCGCTAAATACTGTGTTTTGACTTAATTTGTAACTTCAGGAATCTCTAAATGTGGGGCAACTCGGCGGAGTTGTTCGAAGAAGAGCTTTTGAGTTTCTTTAAGTCTATTCGGCGTACTCGCTTCAAATCGCATCACGATTTTGGGCGATGTATTAGAGGCACGAATCAAACCCCACGCATCCGGAAAATTCACTCGGACTCCGTCTATCGCGATCACCTCGCCTTGATCAAAGGAGCATTCTTGACCAAATTCGGCCACAAGATCAAACTTTTCACTATCCGGTACCTGGACTTCAATCTCGGGTGTTGAACTCGTTGGCGGTAGCGCGTGCAGAAAATTCATTAAACTAGGAGAATCTCTAGATACTGACTCGAGGAATCTACATGCTGTGTAGAGTGCATCATCAAATCCGTACCAACGGTCTGCAAAGCAAATGTGACCGCTGAATTCACCACCAAGAGGTGCTTCGATTTCTCTAATTTTTGCTTTGATGTTTGTGTGTCCCGTCTTTTCAAGAACAGCTTGTCCTCCGCTAGCGTGAATGCTGTTGAGGGCGTTTGTTCCACACTTTACGTCTAAAACTATTGGAGCTCCTGGACGATGTCGCAGTATATCCTTTGCCAAGTATGCTAATAGCATGTCTGCTGACACAATGGTTCCATTTTTGGTTACTACACCAATACGATCGCCATCACCATCGAACGCGATACCGAAATCTAGAGCCTGTTCATTTACTGTTTGGAGAAGCTGTTGTAAGTTCTTTGGGTCTACCGGATCCGGATGATGATTTGGAAACGTACCATCCAATTCATTGAACATTGGGACGACTTTGCAACCAAGTGCTTCAAATAGTCGAGGTACTAGAACACCAGTTACACCGTTACCGCAATCCACCGCAATGTGCAAACTGCGCTCAACCTTGATGTCATGGATGATTCGATCCACATACGAGTCCAAGACATGCTGCTGGGAGACATTTCCCGATCCTTTGGTTAGAGAGTCATTAGTAATAAGTCGGTGCAAATCCAATAGTTCATCCGCCGCAAATGGAACGTAGTCCAAGACAAACTTTAGTCCGTTGTATTCAGGTGGATTGTGGGACCCCGTGATCACGATTCCTGCAGGAACTTTTAATTCGTGGATGGCGAAATACAGTACCGGCGTCGGGACTGTACCGATATCGATAACGTTGACTCCACCATCGTTTAGTCCTTGCTGAAGTGCGGTTCTTAGGGTTTCCGTTGAGCAACGTACATCTCCTCCTACGAGAACACAATCGTGTCCCCGAGTTGCTGCACGATTCGCAAATGCTTGGCCGATTAAACGAGTATTTGCCTCAGTTAACTCGTCATTTACGCGACCACGCACATCGTAAGCTCGAAAAATGTTGAGCGGTAAGTTTGACACTGGTGGTGCCGTTCGCCTAAGTTGATCTCGGTAGCGCGTTAGCGACTAATTCGATAATTTGTTGGGCAGTCTTGTACTTAGACTGTTTCTCAAGTTCTAGTTCGTACTCTGGAAAGACTACTGTCACTTGATTTTCGTCCCCTTCGAATCCGATCGTCGGATCAGAAACGTCGTTGACTACGATCACATCCAAATTTTTACGCTTAAGTTTTTCGCGGGCGTTTTGAATAACCTCGTTGGTTTCAGCAGCGAAGCCGACGACATATGGCCGATCATACTCTGCAGTAACTGCCTGCACGATGTCGTCGGTAGTTTGGAGTTGAATAGTAAGTTCCGACTTTGGCTGGTCGGTCGGACGTTTTAGCTTTTGCTCAAGCAATTTTTTAGGTCGAAAATCTGTAACCGCTGCTACTGCGAAGAAGATGTCGCATTTGTCGATACGAGACATTACTGCGGATTTCAATTCCGCAGCGGTCCGTACGTTCACTCGTTCGATGCCATCTGGTGTCTTCAAATTAACAGGCCCGCTGACCAGAGTTACCTCTGCACCTGCCTCGACGGCCGCTCGCGCAATTTCGAAGCCTTGTTTACCCGAACTTCGATTGCTAATAAAGCGCACTGGGTCTATTCTTTCTTGCGTTGGACCTGCGGAAACGAGTACTGTGAGGTTTTCTAGCGCATGGGGCATTTAATTTTGCTGCCACATCATGTCTAGGAACGACAGAATGTCTTGAGGTTCAGGCATCCTCCCGATTCCTACATCTCCACAAGCTTGTTCACCGTGTTCTGGATCCATGATTCGAACACCGTCTTGTTTGAGTTGTTCAAGATTACGACGAGTCGCGGGATGGTCCCACATTGCTTGATTCATAGCTGGGACCACGACGACGGGACTTGTAGTAGCAAGGTAAACCGTCGACAGTAGGTCGTCGCAACGACCTTGCGTAAGTTTGGCGAGTGTGTTGGCGGAGGCTGGTGCAATAACAAACGTGTCTGGCCATTTGGCTAGTTCGATGTGTCCCATGGCTCGTTCCGCATCTAAATCCCAAAGATCAGTCCGCACTCGCTTTGAAGTAAGCGCAGACAAGGTATGTTCAGTTACAAATTTGTGCGCGGAGCTGGTCATAATCACTGAGACATCATGCTGTTCAGTCACAAGCAGCCGCGCGAGTTCGGGCACTTTATATGCCGCGATACCGCCCGTGACTCCTAGTAATATTTTCTTGTGATGCATGTGAGAAAAAGAACTCTCAATCGCGGTATTTTCTACAAAATCGATTTAATAAGGTGTTTCTTCGATGGGTCAAGCCTGTCAGTAGGATTGAATATTAGAGTAATTCATTAAAATTCCTCATTCTTTTTTACTACCCCTAGCTATGAGTAAAGTCTGTCAAGTCACTGGTAAACGTCCGATGTCGGGTAACAACGTCTCACATGCGAACAATGCTACGAAGCGTCGTTATCTTCCCAACCTACATTACCATCGTTTTTGGGTCGCCAGTGAAAATCGATTCGTTCGGTTGCGTGTTTCCGCGGCTGGAATGCGGCTTATAGACAAGAAGGGAATAGACGTTGTACTTGACGACATGCGTAAACGCGGAGAACAGTTCTAATGAGAGACAAGATAAAACTTGTATCCAGTGCCGGCACTGGGCATTACTACACCACGGACAAAAACAAACGCAACACACCGGACAAGTTAGAGTTTCGGAAGTATGATCCCGTGGTTCGCAAACACGTCATTTACAAAGAAGCGAAGATCAAGTAAATCCCTGAACTTCCAGAAGTTGAAACCACTCGCCGAGGGGTTGCTTCTCATCTAGAAGGATCGCGATTACAAGGTTGTGTAATTCGCGAGTCCCGGCTTCGCTGGCCACTACAAATACCGGAAAATGTACTAGGGCAACGTCTAGTTGAAGTGACTCGACGTGCCAAGTACTTACTGTTTCAATTCGAACACGGCACCCTAATAATTCATTTGGGCATGAGCGGCCGACTTCGAGTGCTACCCACTAGTCAATCCCATGAAAAGCACGATCATGTAGATTTAATTTTCACGAATAGCAAGATGCTCAGATACCACGATCCTCGTCGCTTTGGAAGTATGCACTGGCAACCAGAAAATACTGTTCATTGGACGTTGCAAAATTTAGGGCTAGAGCCACTTGTCGACGAGTTCAATGGAGACTACTTGTTTAAACTGACAAGAAAGCGCAACGCAAGGGTCAAGTCCCTGATTATGAACTCTCAAATCGTCGTTGGCGTTGGCAATATTTATGCCAATGAAGCACTGTTTCTCGCGGGCGTGCGGCCGCAACGAAGATGTGCTAAGCTGACGCGCGCGGAGAGTGTAAGGCTGGTAACCTCAATCAAAAACGTGTTAAAAGATGCGATAGAGGCGGGCGGTACGACTCTCAGAGATTACTTTGGAGTCGATGGTGAGACTGGTTACTTCAAGATGGCGTTAAATGTTTACGGCAGAAATGGTGAAGCGTGTTTGCGCTGCACAACACCCCTGAAGACCGACAAACATAGTCAGCGACAGTCGATCTACTGTCCTCAGTGTCAACGCTAACCAGATGGATGTGGAGATCGATAGTGTTTTGCCAAAAATTGTGCAACGACTGGATGGACAAATTCCGAAACATCGCCGCCAAGAGCGGCAATTTCTCGTACACGAGTCGACGACACAAAAGACCATTTACTCGCCGTGGGGAGCAACACATACTCAAGTTCCGGGTCGAGATGACGGTTCATTTCTAACATTTGGAATTCGTACTCATAGTCCATCAAAGTTCGTAGACCCCGCAAGATGAACTTTGTGTTTTTAGCATGAACAAAGTCCACCAACAGCCCTGAGAACTTTTCGACCTCTATGCGAGTTCCATATTGGTTCAACGCTTCTCGGCAGAGTTCCATACGTTCATCTAGAAACACATCTGGGTCTTTGTCTGTAGCGGTGCCAAAAGCTACCACTACTTTGTCGAACAGACCTAGTGCGCGTTCGATAATATTCATGTGTCCGAAGGTTATTGGATTGAAACTGCCAGGATAAATGATGATTCGCATGTTGAGTTGAATTTGATGATCCTATGGTCGTGTTTTAAAATTGTCAGCGTTCGGAGCTTGAAATACTCCGGCTCTCACTTGATTTGAACACTATCGTCGTATGTCGTACTATGTTTCCCGTCAAATACAGTGTTACATTCTAAGTTCCATGTGGAACACTAATTGCTTGTATTTGTCACAGTAATGGTCGATGAAAACGGTTAGCCGTCAACAGATGATTTAATAGATAGGAAATTGACCAATGCAAAATCAACGAAGAAATTTCACACTCTAAGGAATCACACAATATGAAAATTCGAAGTCTGTTTATAGTTTTGATCGGCACGCTAGGTGTCCCTTTGGTTGCGGAGGGCAACGATTTTGATTGGTACTTTATCGGGGGATTTACCGTGTTTCCAGAGGGTACGTCTGTTGAAGTTGCGAATACTGAAGGCTACGGCAATCGGTGGGGTGTTGGATTTCAAATAAACAATTTTTTCGGGCTTGAGTTCGCACGGGACTCCGCGCCGGCAATGAACGATTCGGTGATAGTCGAGAATTTTGAACTGGACTTTGAAGACACAATTACGAACTACGATATCAAAGCGGCTTACAATCGATTTTCCTCGTTTGTGGGAACATTTGCGGTCCCCGTAAGCAAGTCCACAAACATCGTCGGAAAAGTTGGTTACGCAAATTACTCCTATAGATCCAAAGTAGAGTTTGAATCTAAAAGTGGTCTTCAGTTTAGTGGAAAATTAGAGGAAGATTTCGGCTTAACTCCAACGGCATCTTTAGGTGTTGAGTTTCCGTTTGGAAAAGGCTTCGGTCCAAAACCAGCTATCGAACTTGCTGTAACCAAGGTTTTTGAAGAAGAGGTTGAATCGGTATGGGGAACAGTATCGTTCCTCCTCCGTTTCTAGGCGGTTAGTACACGCGGAACACCAAGTCAGTAAGATTTGAAGATTTAGAACACGCTTTCTAATTGGTGCGACGCTTCGCGAGTCCTTGGAGACAGATTACTCGCTCTCAGCAAGTGCTTTGTTTACTGGTATTCGAGGTCAAGGACAACAAAGAAAACTTTACTTCACCAACAGTAGCTTCTTTCCACACTGTGTAGGGGTGCGTGTTGATAGATGTTCGTTTGGAGTGTTCTAAGTAAATCAATCCAAGATTACTCATGCGAGTTTGTAGTTCAAGGAGGACTTTCGCGTAGAGGTTTGAATCAGCGAACGGTGGGTCAACGAACACCAGGTCCCAGACTTGATCATCTTGTTTTAACCAGGACACGCAGTTTCTACAAATTACCTCTGCTTCTTGTGCGGAAAGATCCAATCGGTGGCAGGTGTCCTTGATCTGAGAGGCTATTTTTGCCTGTTTTTCGATAAAGGTTACTTTGGGCGCGCCCCGCGAGAGTGCTTCAAATCCCAGCGCGCCAGATCCGGCAAATAGGTCAAGAACGTGCATTTGGGTTATATTGGAACCGATCCAGTTAAAGAGTGTTTCCCGGACCCGATCGGAGGTCGGACGCAATCTTTTTTGGTCGATGAGTTTAAGGCGATGACCCTTAAAACGACCAGAGACGATACGTACTCTGTGATTCAACACGGTGCAGTCTACAATTGCTTAAGGCGTTGGCAAACCCATATTTTTCACAAAAAATTGATAATTTCGTATCCAAAGGGTATATGTTGAGGTTTGGTGAGAAAAATCAGGGAAGCATCCACAAGTAATCAAAAACCGAAAACTTGGTCACGTTTAGGGACCGCGCTCGCAAAAACTCGAGCTCGCGTGTCCAACGGTATCGCCAATGTGTTTTCATCCGGGCGAGAGATTGACGAGCAGTTACTCGAGGAACTGGAATTTAGTCTCTTGAGCGCAGACATTGGGACGAGTACTACGGCACAAATATTGGATCGACTTCGAAGAGAAATATCCAAACAAAAACTCAGTTCCCGAGAACAATTCATCGGAGCCTTAGAAACAGTTCTACTAGACCTTGCGAACAAGCTAGTCAATCCCTTCTTGGTATCAGATTCTCGACCATTCGTAGTACTAGTAACGGGGGTCAATGGCGTCGGTAAAACGACCACTATTGGCAAACTTGCTCATCGTTTAAGGGGAGAAAATCTTTCGGTGATGCTAGCAGCTGGAGACACTTATCGTGCCGCAGCTATCGACCAGTTACAGCGTTGGGGACAAGCAAATGACATCCCAGTCTTTGCGCAACAGGCTGGTTCAGACAGTGCATCGGTGGCGCACGATGCGTTCCAAGTTGCCACATCGCGAAATACCGATGTGCTCATTGTTGATACTGCGGGAAGACTGCATTCTAACAAAGGGCTCATGGACGAGTTGGCAAAGGTACATCGTGTCATTCAACGATTAGATTCTTCCGCCCCCCACGAGTCGATACTTGTCCTAGACGGCACAATTGGTCAGAACGCGTTGTTGCAAGTGAAGCAATTCGATGGTGCTGTTCGTCTTTCCGGCCTAATCATGACTAAACTCGATGGCACCGCTAAAGGTGGAGTAGTTCTGGCTCTACCTAGTATCACTACGTTACCGCTATACTTTGTTGGTGTGGGAGAAAGTGTCGACGCGCTACAACCTTTTGAACCGGAAGACTACGTCAGTGGATTACTCGGTTCATGAGCAAGGTGGTACTTGAAAGTGTTGGGAAAACCTTTGAGAACAACTTTGAAGTGCTACGGGAAATCAGTGTTACCTTTGATCAAGAGTCCGTAAATTTCATAATTGGTCGCTCTGGAGCGGGAAAGACGACTCTAATAAAAATCTTGCTTGGTCTCACTCCTCCTACCAAAGGAAGGGTACTCTTTAACGAGATTGACATTACTGCGCTGAGTCGCACAGAAATTGCGCGTTACCGTCGATCTGTCGGCATCGTGTTGCAAGACCCTTCACTGATCCCAAATCGAACAATCTTTGATAACGTAGCGATGCCGTTGTGGGTTCGCGGTCTTCGTTCCAAAGACATTCGACATCGTGTCGATCGTTGTCTGAATGTCGTAGGACTAGACGCCGTTAGAGACTTTTACCCCGTGCGATTGTCAACCGGCGAACAGCAGCGAGTGTCGATTGCTCGTGCAATTGCGCATCGCCCTAAACTACTTGTAGCGGATGAACCAACCGGTAATATGGACAATCAATTATCTCTAGAAGTACGATCGCTTTTTGATATGTTTCCGGAGCTTGGTACAACAGTTATAGTAGCGACGCACGAACCAGAGTTAACAGAACACATGAGACATGTTTTTGAGTTAAAGGACGGTACCCTGCTCAGGGTTGCTCGTCAAGTACGTGAGGCTGACAGTCCTGCTCCAAGTCCGTGAACGAACAGACCTTCCTTAAGCAAATGGATCCTGAATCCCGCGGCTCGAATTTGAGAATTCGCGCACACAGCTTGCTTGAAAGCGTACAACACCTGAGTCGACATGCTTTGGTCACGCTGTTTGTCTGGCTATTGATCGGGGTTGCGTTGTCGCTTCCAGTAGGCTTTTGGTTGGTACAACACAACATCCATCTCCTCGCTGAACAATTACATGACGATACAGGATTTACAGTGTATTTTGTTCCAGGAAGTTCTAAGGAGACGATCGAAGACGTTCAGGCGTATGTAGCACAAAGTACCGTGGTTCAATCAGTAGAGTTCACCTCTGCCGAGCAAGCGCTGGAAGAATTTCAGCTGGTTACGGGGTATGATCAGGAACTGGTGGCTCTAGACAATCCACTACCGGCTTCGTTGTCCGTGGTTATTCAACAGGATACACCAACTACTGAAGTCGAGTCTCTACTTGACTCGTTGCGTAGCTACGCGATCGTTGACGGTATCGATTTTGATACCGAGTGGATTCGAAACTTAAATGCGATACATCAAGTTGTTTCGACCCTCATGTGGATTGTTGGTGCGTTATTCGGCTTTGGGGTCGTGTTTGTGACCTTTGCCTCAGTACGAATAGCTATCGAGTCGCGGTTCAGGGAACTACGAGTGCTCTCGCTCCTTGGTGCATCAGACCGGTATTTACGCCGTCCTTTTATTTATTGCGGAATTTTGTACGGATTCGGAGGTGGTGTAGTGGCGACGGCAATTGTGTATGGAGCACTTTTTGTTATAAGAGATCCCCTCAATTTACTGGTACAGAACTTCGGTGGAACGATCCACATCGTCTCGCTAGACTATTTTTCTGCGAGCGTCGAGATTGGTATCGGTACCTTCTTGGGTTACCTTGGTGCTCTGTTCGTCTCAATTTGGGAGATTCAAAAGAGACGCACCTTTGAATCGATTCACTAATTTCTACTGCGGGTGAGTACCGTAGTAAAACTCTAAGGACCACTCGGTAATGGTCCCAGTGTCATTGGGAGCTGCATCGACTACTTTCAGCGTCCAATCTCCGTTTGGAGACTCTCCATAAAACGCGTTAGACAACAAATTCCAGGATAGCGTCGTATTGTGGATTAAGAAGTCATTGAACACTTGATTAACGATACTTTCCGTACCGTCGGGTGAAATCAAAGTAATGCCCATATCTGGCATGAAGTTGTGCGAACCTTCAAGCTTAAGAACTACCGCTTCAATATTTGCTGAGTCGCTAAAACCGGTCACCGTAATTCTCGACTCCACGCCATCACTGTCGTAATCGGGAATCGCGATCGTGGATCGGTTGCTATAGTCATCGGACTTGGTGAAAGTTCCAAGGCTATCGGGTTGATGCGTTCTTGCTAAGGCGACCGCATCATCCAGGTTGATAGCACCGAAACCAAACCAGTTGTGAAAGTTGTACCCAGCGCTATTTTGAACCCAAGCATGTTGTAAGACGTGCGGTCTTCCACCACCAAAAGCGATACGCACCGGATGGATATTGGGGTCAACTTTGCGTGCGGTCTTCGCCAAGATGTACTTAACATCTCGCCACGTTAAGCTAGGATTTACTGAAAGCAGGACTGCGATTGTGCCAGATGCATTTGGTGCTGCTGCGGAAGTTCCATTAAATGTACTGATGTAATTGCCCGTAGGGTTAAGAGTATCGTCAATTGCTAGGCCGCGATTTGATAAGATCACATAGCCGCGATCTTTTCCTTGTTGATCGGTACTTATCGAGGCTGGAAATCGAGCCCCATACTCGCCGGCCGGTGCAGAAATCCACAGATTACTACCAGTTGAAGAATACCCTGCACGAGTGTCACTGGCGTTCAAAGCACCTACTACAACAAGGAAGGGCAAACTATGAGTCGGATCACCGTTCGATGAACTACAGCCAATTTCATCCCGAATCGAATGTTCGATACTTTCACAAGCGAAGAAACTGTTTCCAGCCGATTTCACATACAAGGCTCCGCGGCCGTCTCGTAGGTCAGTAACACCCCGTCGATACAGGTTGTAAGTCCAAGATGAGCTATTCCCTAGGTACGGTAACGTACCGTATGACATGTTAAAAATGTCTACATCGGAAGAACGTGGCTTGTCGTCACTAAACCCCAAAGCTTCCTCGGCATCGGAGTTGGTCCCTAAATAATTAAACCCTCGCAACCGACTACGGGGAGCGACCCCGCGTCCGCCGATCCCATTGTTAGCGACAGCACCGATGATTCCAGCGACTGAAGTTCCGTGGTCCCCTAAATTCTCGGGGTTAAATGGATCGAGTTCGGTCGCACCGTACCATTGTTTGTCGTAGGTTCCGCGAGCCGCAAAATTGTATGAACCATTTAAATCCACATTCGGAGCTAAATCGGGATGGCACATTTCGAGACCAGTATCGACCACTGCTACAGTGACGTCTTCACCGTAGGGACCTTCCTCTAACACACTATCCATGCTCAAATCCGCACCGGGTACACCACCGTTTTGCGCGAACGCATTCTGGCCAGTATTGTTAAGATTCCAATGATGTTCTAGAAACTTGTCCGGTTCTTCGATGGGCATCTCTTGTCCAGTATTCGTGCAACGTGCCACCACCTCCATTTCATTATCGAGAGAAAAACCAAAGTAGCTCGTACCATATCGAGATGCTGCGCTGATTTCTTCAGGAGTGAGTTCTAACGAGGCAAAGCCATAGTAGGACGCATTGGGTTCAAACGTCGAGCTAGTCAGAGGAATCAAAATTGAAGTCCTATAACTCCCCCATCGAGACAACGCGGGAACATCAATCGAATTACTGTACACGGTGGTATTTGCGTCCCTCAGTGCTTTACGCAGCACGACTCTCGCTTGTGTACTCGATGCCGAAGCGCGGCCCGCGTTGTACACTGTGAGGTGATATTGAATTCCAGACGCAAATATCGTCGCTCGAGAAAAAATTATGAGATTCGCACTGACGTTCGCCTTGTAGTTTGAAGGTGTGTGTCCATTCTCAAGGAATATTTGTATTTCATTCGCGTTGAAAGCTTCAATACCGTTACCTCGAATGTCCCCGATGCTGATATTAATGGATTCATCTGGATCATTCTCCCAGTCGCGATACGGTTTTAAAGTCAGTTCTACTGAAGTCGTGCCCGCAGGGAAATTAACGCTCGTCGCGGAAAGTTCATAGTCCACGTCTGGCGTCGCTGTACCTGTTACATCTAGTGCAACTGAGATATTCGTAGACGACGATTTCGAGAGGGAGACTGTGATAATGACAGCATCTTGTGAGTCTTCAAAAATCGAGTTGGTCGGCACAGAAATTGAGATTTCGACAGGAGGGACGCTGGATGAAGAACCGCCACCGCAACTGACTAAGAGGGGTACGAGCATCAGAAAGGCTAGACTAAATATTCGATACACTACAAACTCACATGAAACGTCGTGATTATCAACACTTCGAATTGACCGCAAACTCTACGATTATATCGAGCTTATTTGAAGAACGAACAAGGCTATGATCAAGTCATTTAAGGATGTCACGACGTAGTAGTCGCCCGACAAGAATCACGGTGAAATGCCTTGTGAACTCTCAGTTTTCAATAGATTTTTCTGTGCTGTACGACTCTTACTCCTACAAATATTCTCAGGTACGATGAGTCCTACTGAGGAGTGTTCAAAAACTATGTTAAGACCAGTTTCCTAAGTATTAGCTTTGGCATCTATACTCGCAGTGTTCAGACGTTGAACTCAAGTTTGATTTCATCGCGATCCCAAGCGTCATTCGATCGTCCATATCTCGAGCAACGCAATCAAACATTCGTTTAGGGCAATAAGTACGCAACACTTGAACAACAAAAAAGCCCGACACTCGGGCTTTTTTATTCTTAACTCGGTCGTGAAATTTACCAGTTCATGTTCGCTCGAAAATATGCAACGCCACCGTTGAATCCAAACGGCGCGGTCATCGGGTATTTTGAACCTGCTACATGAGCCCAAGGATTCCCGGTTGGAAAGATATTTGTCGTGTTTTCCAGCCCAAAGGTGAATGTTGTGTTCTCGTCGAACATATAGTTGACTTCTAAATCAAGTAAGACGTCTTCGGATACATGAAACGGGTAAGCATCCGAAAACAAGTGTGCTTCCCAGATTTTGTGGTAATATCGAAGTCTTCCCTGGACGTTCCACTTCGCGTTGACCGAGTGGAACCCTGAAAGAGTTAGCCGAAGCTTTGGAAGGCCTTTTCGCAGTTCACGAATACGTTGTTCGTTAATTACTGCAGGGTCATAGTTCTCAACAGTAGTCTTTATGAAACTGGTTACAAGCGTGAAATCTATTTCGCGTCGGGCTATTTCCAAAGATCTCTCCGCCGTAATTTCTACACCCTCGGTTCTAGTGTCGAAGTTGTTTGTGAAAAATCTAACCGCCCGGAGATTTCGATCAACGACTGCACCTGCCGCTTCAAGTTCATCAAAAATCGCTGGCGACAATTCAATGGCTGATGTACGGGCCAAACGGTCTAGGACATCGATCCTGAAGAAGTCGATTGTAATGTCGGTCTGCAACGCTTTGAGAACCATTCCGAAAGTAGTGTTGTGCGACTTAACTGGTTGTAAGCGTTCCCCCCCAACAGCTAAAGCGATATCGTCAGTGGCGGGCACAGTGACTTCATCTGTGAGACACGGAGTTCCTGGAACTGGGCAGATGTCGCTAACTAGGAAGTTGGTGGTAACTACACGGAAGTTCGCTTGCCCGACGGTAGGGGCAATGAAACCAGTACTGAAGCCAGAACGAATTGCAAAGTTGTCAGTGTAATTTATAAGAGTGCTGAATTTAAAATCGAGCGTGTCTCCAAAGCCTTCAAACTCTTCATACCGCATCGCAAACGTACCAAGTATGTTTGAGGTGAACATTTGCTCCGCATCCACCCACAATGCGACGCTCGTTCGAGTCTCGTCGACTTCGGTTGATGGTGGATAACCGGGAAAACCATTGGATCCGACACCGAATCCTTGACGGACGAAATCGGGGTTGACGAACCAGGAGTCTTCTTCGCCCTGTTCGGTCACAAAACCCTCACTTCGAATTACTAGGCCGGTCGCGAAGTGTATGTCGTCATATCCCGATGCAACGCTGATTTGTCTACGCATTGACCAGTCGAAGGTCCAATCTGTTTCGCCAGTTTCCCCCACTTCATAGGAAGTTGGGATATTGTTCTGTCGATCGACAAGTTGCGGATTAATGGTGTTGTGCATGTAATACGAGACTACGTTGGTTCCCCACACAAAGCTCATATCAAAATCCCAGACTTTGAAGATCATTCCTTCAACGCCTACTGCGAAACTGTAATCAGAAACTTCACCACCGAATTGCGGAGTAAAGCCCCCTGGGAACCTAGATAAGAAGGAGTAGCAATTTGGATCAGCTTCGACTTGTGCGAGCAAGTCTGGATCTGGTACTAGCTTATCAACGATCGGGACAACCGGACAATCACTACTATCGTCGCCTAGGTCCGCGATCAACGAAGTTTCCCCACCATCGATTGTAAATACACCGGAGCGAGTCGTGGGGCTTCTGAAGAAAAATCCTCCTTCGACGTCTCGTAAAGAGACACTTCCCCAACCGTACAACGTTAACCCGTTCTCCATCGGCATGTCAAAATTTGCAACTCCGCGGAAATCGTAATGAATCTCAGGTGCACCCCAGATTTGAGCAAAGGGTACGCGAACATGGGTATTCCCTGCATCGATCAAATTTTGTGCTTCACGTACTTGAACACTTCTAATCGTAGCTTCAGTCGCGCTGTAATCCCCACTGACGGTGAGCGAACCACCATCACCTATCGGCAAGCCATAGATTCCAGCGAGAGAGACCGTAGTACCATCCCCTTCATAGGTTTGAGATCCCTTGAATTGAACAGCGCGTACGTTGTCACTTCTTCGGAGTACGAAATTCATTACCCCGGCTACCGCATCAGAACCGTATTGAGCTGATGCGCCATCGCGCAACACTTCAACTCGCTCCAATGCAATTGCGGAGATTGCATTAATGTCAACACCGTGTGCTCCTTCATTCTTCCCACCGCCAAGCAATGAAATCACGGATCCGCGGTGCCGTCGCTTACCGTTAACGAGTATTAACGTCGAGTCAGAAGACAGCCCACGAAGATGGGGGGGACGAATAATGGTTGCTGCATCGGCAATTGGAAACTGTTCAATGTTGAACGACGGTACTTGACTAGCGATTTGAGCCATCAGGTCAGCACCACCGTTATTTACGTCTAAGCTCGCGCCGCCGATAATATCAATGGGGACGGGAGAATCCGAAATAGATCGATTTGGGTTTCGAATTCCAATGACATTGAGTAGTTCCATCTCCTCGTCGTTCTCCGCGGTCGGCGTGTCGTCATCGGCATCTTGTGCCGTGGTCGTGACTCCCACCCAGAGTAATGTGCTAGCGAGTAGCATCCAAATTTTTACAATTTTTGATTTGATCATGATTCTCCTATCGTGTTATCCTATAACACATCCATGCCCGGGGGATGGGCATACACACTGAGCCAACACGAGTTAGCAACAAGTTTTGAACGAAATAATTTTATACATTTAATTCTGTACTTTGAATGCATAGGGGCTCATAGTGAGTAGGCTAAAAATTTACGTCTCGGATCGGTCTTTCAATTCGTTCCCATAATCGATTGAGTGAAGTACATTGAAGCGCATTTCAAACCTCTCATTTTCACTACCGCCAGCAACAATCGTTGTGCTGATTGCGTTGCTTGCGATTTGGCCTCGCTCTGAAGGTCAAATTCGTTCACCGCTATATTTAAACGAACTCGAAACACTAGTAGTGCAAACGACCGAAGGATTGTCCGCTCAATTTAAAGTCGTCACTGTCACCACCGACGCAGATCAAGCTCAAGGCTTAATGCACATTCGTCATTTACCGATAGACCGAGGCATGATCTTTTCGTATTCACGAAGTCAAATACTGAGTATGTGGATGAAAAACACCCATGTACCCTTGGATATGTGGTTTGTTGACGATCGTGGTCAAATCCAAAAAGTTGTCACTCATACCGTACCACATTCTTTGGATTCGATACGGTCAGATACCCCGGTTCGAGCAGTTATTGAAGTAAATGCAGGTCTAAGTTCTCTTCTCGGAGTTACTAAAGGTGCGGTCATAGATCATCAAGTATTTCAGTAACGTTAGTGAGTGTTGAATTGGCAGAATCCATAATCACTTGGTTCAACGGGTTTGATGTCCGATGAAGCACTTGTGGTTGCCTTGGTATTGGCCTACTTGGACATTGTTCGGTCTAGGTTGGTGTGTAGCGCGACTACCCCTCGGATTGCAATACATCCTGGGTAGGTCGATTGCGCGTTTGTTCTTTTCGTTGGTACCCAGACGGAAGGCAGTCATTCGAGTGAATTTACAGTTAGCGTTCCCCGAACTCAAGCCTTCGCAACGCGATGAACTGACACGAAGTACGATCGATGAATTCTCACGAAGCATGGTCGAGACTCTGTTTGTTTGGTTCCGCGGCGTAGACTCGCTCTTGGAAAGAGTGAATATATCGGGACTTGAACAATTACGCAAACGCGAACACTCACAAGGTACGATCTTACTTGGCGCACACTTTGCTTCCCTAGATCTTTGCGGAACTGCGGTGAGCCACCGCTCGCCCTTTCAAATTACTTACCGTGACATCAAAAATCCTGTGGCAAATTACTTCGCAGTCAGCCGCAGACGACGAGCCTACGAAAAGCTATATCTTGCAACAGAATTAAAGACCGTGGTGAATGAATTGCGCAACGGTAAAACCGTTTGGATCGCAACAGATCAGGACATGGGAACTCGAAAGGCTACTTGTTTCGCACCCTTTTTTGGAGTTAAAGTATCAACTATCACTACGCCGTTTCGACTGGCGCGTGTTACGGGTGCTCGCGTCGTTCTGATGGCACACACACGTAATAACGAAGAACGAACTTGGGACGTAGAGTTTCATCCAATTGAGTTATCGAAGCTTGCAGCACCCGATTGTTATGTTGCTGACGCAACCAACGTCAATCGAGTGATTGAACAAGTTATTCAAAGTCAACCGGCGCAATATTTTTGGGTGCATCGTCGATTCAAAACGATGTCGAACGGACAGCGACGCGACTACCGTTTTAAGGAGATCAAATCACTCGACTAGGGTGAGCCATTCAGGATGGTTTGTACTCTTGCCTTGAACTTGGTCAAAGTACATTTCTTGTAGCTGTTCCGTTATGGGACCACGGGTACCATCGCCGATGGTACGACTGTCCAATTCACAAACGGGTACAACTTCAGCGGCAGTACCAGTCATGAAGCACTCATCTGCGATATAAAACTCATCTCGAGTGATTCTGCGTTCGACAACTTCATACCCAAGTTCTTTAGCGAACGTCAGTATCGTGTCGCGTGTGATGCCCGAAAGACATGAAGTGAGCTCGGGTGTTTGAATGACGCCATTCTTAACTAAGAAAACATTTTCTCCCGTACCTTCCGCAACATACCCTTCATTGTCAAGCAACAACGCCTCGTCATAACCACCATCAAGTGCTTCGGACAGCGCTAACACAGAATTGATGTAATGGCCGACGGCTTTAGCTTTACACATACTGATATTGACGTGGTGGCGCGTGTAGGAAGACGTTTGGACTCGAATACCATTAGCAAGAGCGGCAGGGTCCATATAGCTGGGCCATGACCAGGCTGCAACACAGACATTCACCGACAATCCCTTGGCTCGTAGTCCCATAGCTTCTGAGCCTAAGAACGCTATGGGTCGAATGTATGCAGATTCCAATTGATTGCGTCGCACCGTATCCACTTGTGCGTCAATGAGACTATCGTATGAGAAGGGGATATTCATTCGTAAGATTTTCGCCGAGTCAAAGAACCTTCGAGTGTGATCGTGAAGTCTGAATATTTGAGGACCTTGCGAACTAGCATACGCGCGGACACCTTCAAAACAACCGACTCCATAGTGCAAAGTATGTGTTAAGACATGTACATTGGCGTCCCGCCAATCTACAAAATCACCATTCATCCAAATAGTGCCATCACGGTCTGCAAAACTAGCCGGCGTTGCTACCATACTTACAAATCCTCAGTAAACTTTGTACATCTTTTACTTAACGAGCGACCTAGCTTCCTCATAACGTTTATGTCTATACCAAGTTTTTCAGCAATGCTTGGAGCTTTAGTACAGACACCGTCTGTCAGCAATCTGTCGCGCGAGCTTGATTGTAGTAATCGCGCCGTCGTTGAACTCTTGGCCACGTGGTTGGAAGATCTTGGTTTCGATATTTCAATCCAGACGTTACCGAACGATACCAAATTCAATTTGGTCGCGAGGAAAGGTGAGGGGAAAGGAGGTTTACTGCTTTCTGGTCATACCGACACGGTTGCATGCGACCCCGATCAGTGGATCAGCGATCCGTTTGAGTTAACGACTAGGGACGACAAATTCTATGGTCTCGGAACTTGCGATATGAAAGGATTTTTCCCGACGATACTCGAGATCTTAAAGCACATGTCCTCATCCAAACAGACGGCACCGATTACCGTACTAGCCACGGCCAACGAAGAGACGGATATGGCAGGGGCACGACACTTACTCGACACGGAAGAACTGACGGCCGAAGCGGCTATTATTGGGGAGCCGACGTCGTTAGAACTCGTCAACGCGCACAAAGGGATTTTTACGTTGAAGATCACCACTCGTGGTAGAGCAGCTCATTCGTCAAACCCAAATCTCGGAGTCAACGCACTAGAGGGAATGCACGAGATTCTCGGTGCGCTCCTTAATTTTCGGGACGTTCTTCGTCAGCGACATCACCATGAAGCCTTTGATATTCCTTACCCAACCATGAATCTTGGGTGCCTTCATGCGGGTGATAGCGCGAATCGAATCTGCAATAGTGCAGAACTCTTGATCGATTGTCGAACTCTTCCCGGCATGTCCAGCGCCGAGGTTGCGGAAGAACTCAGGCATCTCCTAGTGTCGCTTGAGTCAAAAGTGGGTATGCCCATCGATGTCGATCTAGGAATGCCACCGATCGAACCATTTTCGGCGAACTCTGACTCAAAACTTTCAAAACTCATGGAACAACTAACGGGGAAAACAGTTAAGACCGTCGCATTCGGTACTGAAGCACCTTTTTTACAACAAATGGGTCTCGATACAATTGTGTTCGGTCCTGGGTCTATTGATCAAGCACATCAAGTCGACGAATATTTGTCGCTTGGTCAGGTGAGAACCGCACAAGATACCTTAGTTCGTGTGCTTGACGCTTATTGTTTTTGACAGTAACCTCCAAACATCGACGTATCAATCATCGGGAACATTCACACAATGTGAAGACTTCTGTGCTTGCTCTATCGGAACGTGAAAGACTGCACATAGTCGACTAGACGTTTAACGTTCTCGACGGGTGTCGATGGAATGATTCCATGACCCAAGTTGAAAATGTGTCCGGGTTTAGCGGCAACATCAGAAAGGATGCGCTGAGCGTGCTCAATAACAACCTTCTCGTCTGCACATAACGCGATTGGATCCATGTTACCTTGAACTGATCTGCACTGTAAGTCTTCCCACACTTCTATAAGTCGGGGTCGCCAATCTAGTGCCAGAACGTCGGGACCCGTTTCATACATGCTCTTTAGTAAATGCGTGTTACCTGTACCGAAGTAAATTCTTGGTATTGTGTCTTTTATGCCATTGAAGAGTTGCTGGGTAAAGGGAAAGACAAAAGTCTGATACTCTTTCGTACCTAGACATCCGACCCAACTGTCAAATATTTGAACTGCATCCGCACCTGCTCGGATTTGGAGATTCACATAGTCGATTACCGACAGAGTAATCTTCTCAAGAAGTTCGTACCAACTATTGGGATGTTGATACATGAACTTTCTCACATTTTGGAAGTGATGTGATCCTTGACCTTCGATAGCGTAAGCAGCAAGCGTAAAGGGTGCTCCGGCAAAACCAATTAGACTGACATCCGAGGGTAAGTCTTCTAATACATTTTGAATGGTCTGTGCTATGTATCCGCAATCTTCTTCAGCTTCCAATCGACGCAACCGCGAGCTGTCTCGCGGTTCGCGGATTGGATTGGCGAACCGAGGGCCCACACCTTCAAAGTAATCCAACTCCAATCCCATTGAATGGAGTATCGGTAGTAGGTCTGCGAAGATGATTGCGGCGTCAACGCCAAGAATCCGCTGCGCGTCCAAAGTGACTTTTGCCGCTAAATCAGGATTTGTGAAGAAATCTAGACTATTGGTGTTCCCTTTGACAGTCCGATATTCCGGCATGTATCGTCCAGCCTGACGGTTTAACCAAATCGGTGTATATTCTGTGGGTTCTCCGCGACACGCCTTCAGAAATGTCGTGTCGCGAGATCGTTTTATCATCCCTGTAACGGGACCGGGTTGACCTCCGCGTCGTAATCGACTTCAGGGTGTCCAAAACCGAACAGTCTCAAGAAGTCTGCTCGAAATCCGCTGACATCGGCAAGTTCATAGACGTTTTCCGAATTGATCTGTTCCCAGCTCTTCGCAACATTAGCTTGAACTGCTTCGTCTAGTTCATAGTTATCCATACGAATTCGTCCGGAGTCATCCTCTCTTCGTGGTTCTTGATATAGTTGCTCATGAAAAAGTCGATGGATGTGATCAATACAGTCTTCGTGAGTGCCCTTTGCTTTCATCTCTCGAAACAAGATTGAAAAGTACAACGGGACTACTGGGATCGCGGTGCTCGCTTGGGTAACGACCGCTTTGAGCACTGCAATGGAGGCTTCGACTCCAGATTGACCAAATCGTTGATTCAGTTTATGACAAGTCTCGTCGAGGTGTTCTTTAGCTTTTCCGATCGTTCCGCCACGATAAATCGGCCAAGTGAGCTCATTACCTAAATAGGTGTAAGCAACGGTTTTAAAGTTTTTGGCCAGTACTCCAGCCTCAGAAAGCACTTCGATCCAATATTCCCAATCTTCTCCCCCCATGACTGCGGTTGTTGATCGTATTTCTTCGTCCGTCGCTTCCTCAATTTCGATCTCTGCGACTTCACAATTCCCCGTAAGTACGTCAAGCTTTAGAGTGCGCGAGCTCATGGTTTGTCCGATGGGTTTGATCGACGACCGAAACACTTCACCGGTTTTCGGGTGTGTACGGATCGGTGCCGCGAGGCTATAAATTAGTAGATCAATTGAACCCATATTGTTCTGAATAGCTCTTATCACGTCAGTCTTAGTATGATCTGCAAACGCGTCGTCATTGATTGTGTGTGAGAAAAGATTAGCTGAACTTGCTAGCTGATCAAATGCAACGTTGTTGTACCAACCCGCGGAGCCAGTTTTTCTGTCGGTCGGTTCTTTCTCAAATGACACCCCAATGGTGTTTGCTCCGCAGCCAAAGGCTGCTGAAACGCGCGAGGCTAAACCGTATCCTGCGGAACATCCGACAATTAGAGCGTTGGACGAACCTTTTACTTGCGGTCTCCCACGCACGTAATTAACTTGGTCTTGCACATTCTTGGTACAACCAGTTGGATGTGCGGTGGTACAGATAAAGCCACGAATTCTTGGTTTCACGATCATCAGGATTCCCTATTCTAGCCCCCACACTCGCCCTATCGAGTTCGCCTTCACAAAGGGAACATATTCGTAAGATACAGGGGACTGGCTCGGTCCAAAGGCCGTTTACACAATGGTGTCGCTTGCGCCCCGAATTCTAGCTTGGTCCGACACGTACTCAGCGTGCTTCACTGATGGCGTGAGAGCAGTGTTTTTGTTGCTGCTCTTTCGACCTCGCATAGAAGAATGATTTTTTCGCTTACGTGTCTCGAGCCAGTCCTTTGAAACTGTAATTATGGAGCAAAATTATGCAAAAAGAACGTCGTGGCGAGCCCTCATTGACGGTACGATATCCGCATTGTGCGGGCCTTGACGTGGGCAAGAAAGAGCTATACGTAGCGGTCGCGGACGACGCGGCGGTGGACAATGTGCGGACCTTTGGTACGTACACTGCCGCTTTAAAACAACTGTCGAGTTGGTTGCGCGACGGTGGCGTGCAACAGGTGGCGATGGAAGCGACGGGAGTCTATTGGATCCCGGTGTATGAACTCTTGGAGCGCGCCGGTTTTGAGGTGCGACTGGTGGATCCGCGGGCGACCAAGCGTTTGGACGGTCGCAAGTCGGACGTGTTGGATTGTCAAGGGATTCGGCAAATGATGAGTATGGGAATGTTGTCGGGTGCGTATCGCACGCCGGATGCCTTTTGTGCCCTGCGTTCCTATGTGCGCCAACGCGCCCGCTTGATCCAGGAACGCAGTCGTCAAGTACTCCACATGCAAAAAGCCTTGACGCAAATGAACGTGCAGTTAGACAACGTGCTCAGTGAGCTTGTGGGCAAGAGCGGTCTGGCGATTTTGCGGTCGATCGTCGCGGGTGAACGCGATCCCTGGGTCTTGGCGCAACATCGCGATGGGCGCATCCGAGCCACCGAGGCTGAGGTCGCTCGCAGTCTGGAAGGCAATTGGCGGGATGAACATCTGCATGAATTAGCGGCGGCGCTCCGTCATTTTGACTTTCTGGAAAGGGAAATTCAGCAACTTGAACTGTTAATCGGACAGGAAGCCGCGAAACTGGTATGGCAACCTGAGGACCATGACTCCCACTCGAACTCAGGGGGAGCTCCAGAGATGCGGAAGTTGCAACAACCCTGTCGTAAGGCGCGCGACCGGCACCGGCAACTGATGCTCTGGGAAGTCGCTGGGGTGGATCTCACTGCCATCACCGGGGTCGGATTGGAAACCGCGTTGTTCATCGTCTCAGAACTGGGTGCCGACGTGTCTGCGTTTCCCACGGAAAAGCACTTTTGTTCGTGGCTGGGGCTGGCTCCCAACAACCAGATTAGTGG